>JAFYLE010000061.1 GCA_017537265.1 Clostridia bacterium
AGTCCTACCCGGGGTATCCTCTCCGTCTCGGCTCCTCCGGCGACAAGGTGCTGACCCTGCAGATCCAGCTGGACCGCATCGCGATCAATTACCCTGCCATTCCGCTGGTGTTTGCAGACGGCGTGTTCGGCCCCAACACGCAGGCCAGCGTACGTGCGTTCCAACGCATTGCGGGGCTCTCTGCCGACGGCATCGTGGGGCGTGCCACGTGGTACGCCGTGAACCTCTACTACGTTGCAGTAAAAAAACTGGCAGAGCTTGCCAGCGAAGGAGAATTACCCGTGTATAATGATTTTCGTTTTCCGGGCACGCTGCGCCGCGGCAGTCGCGGCACGAGCGTGCAGACGGTACAGTTTTTCCTGAACACTCTTGCCGCCTACAACCCCGAGATCCCCGCCATTCGCATCGACGGCGTGTACGGGGAGGCCACCGTGCGTGCCGTCGGCGCGGCGCAGAACTTCTTCGGCATCCCTGCGGACGGAATCGTGGGGCCGCAGACCTGGGAGAACCTTGTGGACGCTTACCGCGGCGCGCAAAACGTGCCCGTCCCGCCCGAGGGCATCAATACCCGCCCGTACCCCGGCAGTCTCGTGCGCCGCGGACAGAGCGGCACCAACGTGCGCTACGTGCAGGAGGTGTTGAACCGCATTCGCGAGGTCTTTGTGCAGATCCCGCGGCTTTCGGCTGACGGCGTCTTCGGCGCGAATACGGAGAGCGCCGTGCGCACCTTCCAGCGCCTCTTCGGGCTTTCGGCTGACGGCATCGTGGGAGAGCGCACGTGGAACCGCTTGAACGAGGTGCTCGTTGCCACGCTCGGCTGCCTCTTTGAGTCCTCGACTGCCGCCTACACCCGTCCGTATCCCGGCAGTCTTGTGCGCCGTGGGCAAAGTAATACCAACGTGCGCTACGTGCAGACGGCGCTTTCCGCCATTCGCCGCGTGTTGCCGACCATTCCCGCGCTGAGCGTGGACGGTGTGTTCGGCGCGGGCACGGAGGCCTCCGTCATCGCCTTCCAACGCATCTTCGGCTTGGTGGACGACGGCATCGTCGGCCCGAAGACTTGGGAGGAGATCAATTTCCTGTACGTGGCGACGACGGACGGCTGTCTGACGCGTGAAGTGCGTGCCGCCGTGACCGAGGAGATCGAGTCGCGTGCGGTCTCTGCCGCACCCGCGCTCCCGCAGGAGAAGAAGCAAAAAAATTTGCGCCTCGGCTCGTTCGGCGCGGAAGTGCTTACCGAAAAGCGCCGTCTGGCAAAGAAGATGAGCCTGCCGCTCTCCACGCTCGGCGACAACATGCTCTTCGGTCTTTCCACCCGCCGCGCGGTGGAGACGTTCCAGATCATGCACGACCTGACTCCCACGGGCGAGCTGGACGAAGAGACGCGCGAGCGCCTGAGCGAGGAATAAAGAAAGATCCCCCGCCTTGGCAGGGAAGTAAAAAAAGACCGACCCGCGACTTTGCTTGCGGGTCGGTCGTTATTCTGTGGCGTTTTTTCGGGCGTTATTCTTCGCTGCGGTAGGTCTTCGGCAGGATGCGCTTGTGCTCGGTGACGCGGTGCATGCGGTCGATCTTTGCCTTGACCTCGTCCTTCGGCGTGGTCTCGCCCAAGAGGTAGGCGTCCACCTCCGCGTAGGAGAGGCCCATTTCCTCCTCGTCCGTCTGCCCTTCGAAGAGGCCGGCGGAGGGGGCTTTGGTGCGAATGGATTCGGGTGCGCCGAGGTAGTCCAAAAACTCGTAGACTTCGCGCACGGTGAGGTCGGCGATGGGGTTGAAATCGAAGGCGCCGTCGCCGTGCTTGGTGAAGTAGCCGAGGTGGCGTTCACTGCGGTTGCCCGTGCCCGCGACGAGGCGGTTCTCGCTCTGGCCGACGGTGTACAGCGTTGCCATGCGCAGGCGCGGGGCAAGGTTTTTGTCCGCGTCGGCGCTAACTGAGGCTGCCTTGGAGATGGCAAAAAGGTGCGCTTCTTTGACGGCGGTGAGGTCCACCGTGCGGTTCTCAATGCCGTATTGTGCGCAGAGCGCCTTGGCGTCTTCCAGATCGCGGCCGTAATTCTGCTTGGAGGAGCAGGGCATCATGATGCTGACGGTGTCCTCGCACGAAAGCTTGCACAAAATGCCGACGAGCGCGCAGTCCTTGCCGCCGGAGTTGCCGAAGACGACGCCCGTGGCGTGCGCGTCCGCAAGGCATGCGCGGATGAAGGCGACGCGCAGTTCGGTCTCTTTTTTGTAATCTCTCATAACACGTCCTTGGTGGGGTAGTCGCAGGCTTCGACGGTCTTTCTGGCAAGTACCTCCAGCGCGTCGATGCAGGAAAATTCCTTTTCAAACGCCGCGCGGATGACGGAAAGCTCCGTGCAGGAGAGCAAAAAGAGCACGTCAGGCTCTCTCTTTCGGATCAGGCGGGCGGAGGCGAGCAGTTTTTCCTGCGCTTCGGCGTGGCGGGCGGCCTTGACCAGGGTGATGGCGTCCATCGTGAGGGTCTGTTCCTCGTCGGTCAGGGGCAAAAAGCGGTTGTGCAGGCCCATTCTCTCGTACACGCCCACGCGGTTGAGACCCGTGGTGCCGAGCACGGCAAGCAGCTTTTCCTCCCCTGCAACCTTCAGCGTTTCCGCCACCATGTTGACGAAGGTGACGTGTCCGGGGAAGACGAGGCGGTCGAGGAAGGCGTGCGCCGTGTTGCAGGGAGTGGCGATGACCTCCACGCCGAGTGCGGCGAGGGTGTCGATGTCCTCCTGAAGTGCCGCGACGGGGCATTCGCCCTCGCCGAGCAGGGCAGCGGTGCGATCGGGGATCAGGGTGTTGTTCAGGACGACGGAGGGAATGTGTTCGTCGTCTGCGTCGGCACGGGTGTTGGCCAGCACGCGCTCCAAAAACAGCGCGGTGGCCTCCGGCCCCATTCCGCCGAGAATGCCGAGCTTGTACATATTTATGCCTCGAAGACGGTCTTGCCGCCGATGATGGTGCGGGAGACGTTGACGTCGTCGTCAAAGACGAGAATGTCTGCACGGCGACCCTCGGTGAGCACGCCGCGGTCACGCCAGCCCATGATGCGCGCGGGTGTGGCGGAGGCCATCTTCACCGCGTCGGCAAGGGGGACGCCCGCAAGCTTATACATGTTGCGAACCAGTCGGTCGGTCGTGGCGACGGAGCCGGCAAAGGCGAGACGGTCGGGCATTTTGCACACGCCGTCCTCAATGATGCAGCGCTGGCCGTTCTTCAGACTGCCGAGAATGGAGTCGCCGTCGGGCATGCCTGCGCCGCGCAGACTGTCGGTGGTCAGGGCGACCTTGTCGGGGCCTTTGGCGCGGTAGATGTAGTTGAGAAGGCTGACGGGCAGGTGGTGTCCGTCGGCAATGATCTCCACGTCGAAGTCGAGCATGTAGCCCGCGTCGATCAGGCCGGGGAAGCGGTAGGAGTTCTTGCGGACGAGGCCGGACATGCCGGAATAGAAGTGGGTGAGCAGGGTGTAGCCGTTTTCAATGGCGACGAGTGCGTCGTCGTACATGGCGTCCGTGTGGCCGAGGGAGGCGATTACGCCGCGCTCGGCAAGATAGCGGCCGAGTTCCATGCCGCCCTCAAGCTCCGCGGCGATCGTCCAGCGGGCGATCTCGGGGCAATGGGCGAGGATCTTCTCGTAATGTTCGCGGCGCGGGGCGACGATGTAGCGCTCGTCCTGCGCGCCCTTCTGGCTCTTGGCAAAGTAAGGGCCCTCCAGATGCACGCCGGGCATATTGGCGCCCTCGGTGTTTTCTCTCACCGCGCGGCGGTACACGTCGAAGAAGGCGAAGAGCTCTTCATCCGAGCAGGTCAGCGAGGTGGGAAGCATGGAGGTGGTGCCGTGCGTGGCGTGCAGGCGGGAGGCGACGAGGAAGGCCTCCTCGGTCGCGTCCATAAAGTCGTGGCCGCCGCCGCCGTGCAGGTGCAGGTCGATGAAGCCGGGGGAGACGTAGAAGCCCGTGTAGTCGAGCACCCGTCCCTCGGCGCCGGTGCGTTTTTCGCCGACGTAGGTGATGATGCCCGCGTCGTCGAAGGCCACTTCGCCGCCGCGCAGGATGCGTGCCGGGGTGATGATGTCTGCAATGAGTCGAGTAGTCATGGTAAAAACCTCGTATATGTTACGTCGCGTGTGACGAAAATTTCTTTGTTTGAGTATAGCACACACGCGCGCGAAATGCAAGGCGGGCGGGTGCGGGAAATGTTAATTTTTTTGTCACCCTTGCGTGAGGGGCAAAAGTTGTGGTATGATAATGAAGAACGAAAATAAGGAGGGTAGCCGATGAAACAAAGCCGCGCAAAACAGCTTTTGGGCGCGATCTCGCTCGTGCTGTGTACGCTGACGATCGTGGGTCTTTGTACCAACACACTCGTGCTGCCCTACGTCAACTTGTCGGGGGCAATCGCAAACAAGACGCAAAACGTCGTCCCTGTGCTGGACAAGAGCCACGACAATCCCGCGACCCCCGCCCTCTCGTTTTTGCAGATGTTGGAGCATTTTTCCGTCTCGGCAGGGGCGGGTAAGGTGCTCTCCGGCGAGGAGTACGACCGCGAGACCGACCTCATTCTCGCAAACGTGTCTAAGGACGTATTGCCCGCAGTCGGCACGGTGGACGGTCACGCGGCGCTTCAGGCGCGCATGGGCTTTTTGGTGCGCAGAAACGCCGACGGCAGCCGCACCCTCATGGATGAGAACGGAGCGGTGCTCGTGGAGAAGATGCCAGACGAGTTGGATCTCGTCGGTCAGTGGGACAGCCGTGAGAGGGCCGTCTTTACCTCCGCCGACGGCTACGTGTATTACGACCGCGCGACGCAAACGTTTGAAAAAAGCGATTATCAGCCGCGTCTTTCCGCCGTTTCCGGCGTGGATCTGCCCGTGTATTACGAGCGTCCCGATTCGCGCATTGCCCTCTCCTACAAAGACGGTCTGTACGGTTATTTTTACACCGACACCGGGGAGCCGAACTACCAGTATGCACACGCGGGGCAAAGCTACCAGTTCCGCGAGGGGTACGGCGCACTCGGTACGGACAGCGGCATCATCATCGTAAATTACGTGGCGCGCCGCTTTTTCACCTCCTGGGGCACGCTCGTGCAGCCCGAGGGTGAGGGCGTGGAAAAACTCGGCTATTACCGTATGGATCACGGTCTCATTCTGCTTTGCCGCAAGACGGATGCGGGCGTGGAGAAGCTCGTTCTGACCGAGGGCGAGCGCGTGGTGTATCTGCCGCGCGACTTTCGCATGGTCTGTTACACCGACGGCGTGTTTTTGATGGAAAAAGACGGCCGCTACGGTTATCTTGACTACACGGGCCGCTGGATCGCAAGCCCCGTTTACAAGGATGCAACGCCCTTTAAAGAGGGGCTCGGCATCCTCACGCGCGAGGACGGCAAGAAGGGCGTCGTGGATACCGCCGGCACCTTCGTCGTGCCCTGCGAATTTGACGAGATCACCTTTGGCGGCGGCGTGATGACGCTGTATTCCTCCGGTCGCTGGGTCGTGGTGCACAAGGTTGCGCCCGAGAAGGTCGCCGCCCCGCCTGCTTCGCAAGAAGACAAGTAAGGAAGTGAATGTTTTTGAAAAGGATCAAACTCGTTGATCGGCTTCTTCCCGCCTATACGCGCGGCGAGGAGTGGTTCAACGCCATCTCCCACATGGTGGGGGGACTGTTCGGCATCGTCGCCCTCGTCTGGTCGGTTTTGTACAGCGCGCTGTTCTCCGACGGCTTTGCCCTCGCCTCCTCCGTCGTGTACGGGTTCTCGCTCGTGTTGCTCTACACCATCTCCAGCGTCTATCACGCCCTGCGTCCGCCGCTTGCCAAGAAGGTCATGCAGGTTCTGGATCACTGTGCCATCTACATTCTCATTGCGGGCACGTACACGCCCATTTTGCTCTGCCGCGTGCGCACGCAGTATTCGACGCAGGCGTGGGTGCTCTTCGGCGTCATCTGGGGCATCGCCCTGCTTGCCATGACGCTCAACGCCATTGACCTGCGCGCGTTTCGCGTCTTTTCCATGGTCTGTTACATCGGCATGGGCTGGGCGATCGTCTTTGCGCTCAAAAGCGTGCTTGCCACCGTGGAAGCGGCAGGCTTTTGGTGGCTTTTGGCAGGGGGCATCGCCTACACGATCGGTGCCGTCCTTTACGGCATCGGCGCCCGAAAGAAGTGGTTTCACTCCGTGTTCCACATCTTCGTCGTCATCGGCAGTGTGTGCCATTTCGTCACCATCATCGCGTTCGTTCTGTGAGTTTTCCACAGTACTAAATAAAAAAAGAAAAGCTGCTATTTGGGAGACACTTCGTAAAGAAGTTTCTCCCAATTTTCTTTTTGTATAAAAATTGACACTTTCTATTTGAAAGTGTCATAGTGGGTTACATACTTTGAAATTATACCAAACTCAAAGAGAAAATATTTAGTGATATTGTGAGACAGGTCTCACAGTGATATTCTTTTGGAATACCTCGCCATAGGCGAGATATTTCCCAAAAGAGTGATATTAAAACCTATCGGTTTTAGTTGTATTATATTCGCCTTAAAACTGCCGAAGGCAATATAACTTGGGCGAAGCCCAAATATAACTGCGAAGCAATATAACTCGCCTTTGGCGAATATAACTGAGGCGCACTTCCTTACGGAGTGCGCCTCTTCGAGCGGCTTTTTTGTTTGCGGACGTTACGCGGTGGTGATCTTGCTTGCCTCTTCCAGATGGAGGTAGCGCACGGCCTCCTCGCGCATTTTGTACTTTTGGATCTTGCCTGCGGCGTTCATCGGGAAGGAGTCCACGAAGCGCACGTAGTAGGGAACCTTGTGTTTTGCCATGTGGTCCATGACGTACTGCTTCATCTCCTCCTCGGTGGAGGTTGTGCCGGGCTTTAAGATGATGCAGGCCATGATCTGCTCGCCGTAGTCCTTGTCGGGCACGCCGATGACCTGCACGTCGCTGACCTTCTCGTGGGTGTAGAGGAAGTCCTCGATCTCCTTGGGGTAGATGTTCTCGCCGCCTCGAATGATCATGTCCTTGATGCGGCCGGTGATCTTGAAGTAGCCGTTTTCGTCACGGCGGGCAAGGTCGCCCGAGTGCAGGAAGCCGTCGCGGTCGATGACGGCGGCGGTGGCCTCCGGCATCTTGTAGTAGCCCTTCATCACGTTGTAGCCGCGGGCGCAGAACTCGCCGTCCACGCCGTCGGGCACTTCCTCGCCCGTTTCGGGATCGACGATCTTGTTCTCCACGGCGAACATGGAGGCGCCGACGGTGTTGACGCGCACCTCCACGCTGTCGGTGGTCTTGGACATGGTGGTGGCGGGAGACGCCTCGGTCTGACCGTAGGTGATGCAGATCTCGTTCATGTGCATCTTTTCAATGACCTCTTCCATGACCTTGATCGGGCAGGGGGAGCCCGCCATGATGCCCGTTCGCATGTGGGAGAAGTCGGTGGAGTCAAAGTTCTTGTTCGCGAGCATGGCGATGAACATCGTCGGCACGCCGTGGAAGCAGGTGATCTTCTCGCGGTTGATGCAGTCCAGTCCCTTGGTCGGAGAGAAGGCGGGGATCGGACTCATGCACACGCCGTGCGTGGCGGAGGCCGTCATGGCAAGCACCATGCCGAAGCAGTGGAACATGGGCACCTGGATCATCATGCGGTCGTAGTTTGACAGGTCCATGCAGTCGCCGATGGCCTTGCCGTTGTTGACCACGTTGTAGTGCGTCAGCATGACGCCCTTCGGGAAGCCCGTGGTGCCGGAGGTGTACTGCATGTTGCACACGTCGTCCTTCTGCACTTCTGCGGCGCGGCGCAGAACCTCCTCCTTGGGGGTGCGAGAGGCAAGCGCGAGCGCCTCGTCCCAGCTCAGGCAGCCCTTCTGCTTGGACTCGCAGGTGATGACGTGGCGCAAAAACGGCAGTTTTTTGACGTGCAGTCCCTCGCCGGGCGTTGCGGTATCCAGCTCGGGACAGAGCTTGTGAATGATCTCGTTGTAGTCTGCGTCCTTGAAGCCGTCCACCATGACGAGGGTGTGGGTGTCGCTCTGGCGCAGGAGGTATTCCGCCTCGTGGATCTTGTAGGCGGTGTTGACGGTGACGAGCACGGCGCCGATCTTCACCGTCGCCCAGAAGGTGACGTACCATTGCGGCACGTTGGTCGCCCAGATGGCAACCTTGTCGCCGCGGCCGACGCCCAGCGCGATGAGCGCACGGGCGAAGGTGTCCACGTCGTCGCGGAATTCGCTCCACGTGCGGGTGTAGTCGAGCGTCGTGTAACGGAAGGCGTATTCGTTCGGGAAGTGGCGCACCGCGTGGTCGAGCACGTCGGAGAAGGTCAGCTCCACCAGGTGTTCCTTGGGCCAGTAGTAGTTGCCCGTCTTGCGGTCGTCCGTCTGCAGGGGAGAGGACAGCGCCTCTTCTTTGGTCAGCGTCGGCACCTTGGGCAGGGTGTAGCCGCGACTCGGCGCGGCGTGGTTGTCCGCGCCTACGACCACCTGCGGGAAGGCGGACATGTAGTTGACAAAGTGCGGGAAGACGATGGCGGCGTTCTCCAGGTCGGGCGTGTAGCTTTTCAGCCATTCCAGAGACAAAAAGCCCTCGTAGTTGATGGAGTCGAGCGCGGCAATCATCTCCGCGATGGGCAGATCGCCCTCGCCCATGAGCTTGTAGGTGATCTTGCCGTTTGCCTCTTCGGAGTCTTTGATGTGCACGTGCTTGATGTGGGCGCCGAGGTTCTTGACCGTGTCCGCGCCGCTCTCACCGAAGAAGCGGTAGGGGTGGTGCATATCCCACAGCGCGCCGACACAGTCGTGTCCCACGTCGGCAAGCAGGGCGGCAAGGCGGCGCGTATCTGCGTACACGCCGTTGGTCTCCACAAGCAGCGTTACACCCGCGCGCTCTGCGACGACGGCGAGCTCTTGCAACAGCTTGCAGGCGAGTTCGTCGTTCACGTCGTGCGTCGGAGCGGCGTGCAGTTCGCCCAACACGCGCACGTAGGGAGAGCCCAGGTCGTGCGCAAGGTCAATGCAGGAGAGAATGTCCGCGCGTGCGGCCTCCTCGTCGAAAAAGAAACCGACCTTGGAGTCTACGCAGACGGTCGAGAGCGACTTTGCGGTGAGTTTTTCACGCGAGGCGGCGCGATTTTCCTTGGCGAAGGGCTCTTCGATCTTGGAGAACAGGTCGTCTCCGAGACCGCGAAGCTCAATGCCGGAAAAACCGAGGTCGCGCGCCATGGAATAGATCTCACGGAACGAAAAGTTCGGACACGCCAGTGTGGAAAAAGCCAGTTTCATAGGTAAAGTCCTTTCTGTTTTTGCGGGGGGAAACAAAAAACGCCCCCGTCCCTTAACGTAAGAGACGAAAGCGCAAGCTTCCGCGGTACCACTCTTGTTGGTGCAAGCACCCGCTCTGCGGCATCCATCAATGCCTGCCCGTGTGACGGAGGGCGGCCGTCTCTCTCTACTTTTTGCATTTGGAAAGAGCCGCTCGGCGGTGAGGAAAGAAGACATGTTTTCTCTGCCTTGCACCGACCGGCAGTTCTCTTTGCAAAACGGGCGTCTTCTCTTGTCCGCGTCATAGCGTTTTTACGCTTTGTACTATACCATTTTGTGTTTTTCTTGTCAAGGGGAGACAAAAAGTTTTTTCTATGATATAATAAGGTAAACGATGAATTTGTGTGAGGAAACGGATGCTGAAAAACGTAAAATACGTCCTTTTGGACGTGGACAACACCCTTCTTGATTTCAACGCGGGCGCGGAAAAAGCCGCCCTCAAGGCGTTTGAGGCCTTCGGGCTGGACGCGGCAAAATACGACCACGCGACCTTCCGCCGACTCAACGACGCGCTCTGGGCGGCGCTGGAGCGCGGGGAAATTACCCGCGAGCAGATCCACAAAACGCGCTGGAACATCATCTTTGAGGCGCTCGGCGTCGAGGGCGACGGCGAAGCCTTTGAGCACGAGTTTTTGGCGCAGATACTCACGAGCGTCGTGCCCGTGGAGGGCGCACACGAGCTTTTGCGCTATCTGTCTGCAAAATACCCCCTGTACGTGGCGTCCAACGCCCCGCACACTCAACAGATCAACCGCCTGAAGGCGGCGGGAATGTACGGGTATTTCACGGACGTCTTTACCTCCGAACTGTTCGGGGTGGCAAAGCCCTCTTCCGCCTTTTTCGAGAATGCGCTCTCCCGCATCGAGGGGGCGCGCGCAGAGGAGTGCGTGATGATCGGCGACAGCCTTTCCGCAGACGTCAAGGGTGCAAACGCCTTCGGCATGCAGACGGTCTTCTTTGACTTTAAGGCGGAGCATCCCGAAGTGTGCGTCGCGGACGAAGTGGTGTGGTCTTTGCGCGAGATCAAGCTCTTTCTGTAATGCAAGCAACAGAAAAAGCCTCTCTTTTGAGAGGCTTTTTTTATTTTTTGTCTTAAAAAGAGTACGGTGCGCGCAGGATCTCTTTTTCCGTGATGATGGCGCTGATGCAGTCGGGAGAGACGAGTTCCGTCTTTGGGCAGAAAACGTCCGAGCCTGCGGGGCAGACGGGCTCTGCGAAGTAGCGCTCGTACACGTCTGCGGGCAGGGTGTTTTCCGTTGTGACGGCGTCTTTTTCAAGCTTGGGGCAGACGGCAAAGGTGGGGGCGCAGACGTAGAAGGGCACGTTCAGAAGTTTGCAGAGCGCGGCGATCTGCGCGCTGCCGATCAGGGCCGTTACGCTGCCGTCGCGCAGTACGCGCTCGCACCCGACGAAGACGGCGTCCACCTTGCCCGATTGCAGAAGGGAGAACACGGCGGTGTCAGAAACGACGGTGTAACGCACGCCCGCGCGGCGCAGGGTGGCGCTCGTCAGCCGCGCGCCGAGCATCGTGGGGCGGCTCTCCGTGCAGTAGGCGGAGAGGCGCATGCCCTGCTCCTGCCCGAGCAGAAATACGCCCAGCGTCACGCCGATGCGCGAGGCGGAGAGCGGCCCGTCCTCGCCGTGGGTCAACAGGGCGCTCGAGGGCTTGACCAGCGTCAGCGCGTTTTGGCTGAGGGCGCGGCAGATGGCCTCGTTTTCCTGCGTCAGACGCTCTGCCGTCAGGCGGATGGCGTCTGCGGAGACCTTGACGGTCTGCGGGTTTGCCTTCTGCACGGCAAGGATGCATTCCAAAATCGCGTGCTTTAAGTACTCGCTGTCGGGAAGCAGAGAGAGCAGGCGCGTGCAGTGCTCCTTGAAGGAGACGAGAAAGCTTTTGTAATCCGGCGCGTTGCGGCGCACGGTCAAAACGTAGAGCGCGTAGGCGGCAAAGAGCGTGACGGCGCCCTCTCCGCGTACGCGGCCGGAGTGCACGGCCTCAAAGATCTCGTCCTCCTCTTTGAGTGTCAGCCATTTTTCGCGCATGGGCAGACAGGTGACGTCAGGCACTTCCAGGGCGTCGCCGGACTCGCTTAAGCGAATGAACAGTCCTTTGGTTTCCATAACAGATCCTTTTTGTCAAAACAGGCGGATGGACTCGCGCACGAGGGCGGTAAATTTGCCCTTGGCGGCGGTGGCGGCTTCTTGCACCTCCTCGTGGGAGAGGGGCTTGTCCGTCATGCCGCAGGCGAGGTTGGAGATGCAGGAGATGCCCACGACCTCCATGCCCGCGTGGCGCGCGGCAATGGCCTCCACCGCGGTAGACATGCCGACGGCGTCCGCGCCGAGCGTGCGGAACATGCGGATCTCTGCGGGGGTCTCGTACTGCGGGCCGGGGAATTGCAGGTACACGCCTTGTTGCAGTTTCACGCCCGTGTTTTTCGCCGCCTCCAGCACCTTGTCGCAGAGGTGTTTGGAATACACGCACGACATGTCGGGGAAGCGCACGCCGAATTCGGAGAGGTTCTCCCCGCGCAGGGGACTCGGCACGAAGGGGGAGATGTGGTCGCGGATGAGCATGAGGTCGCCTGCGGAGAAGGAGAAGTTCACGCCGCCCGCGGCGTTGGTCAAAAAGAGGGTGGAGGCACCGCAGAGCTTCAGCGCGCGCAAGGGGCGCACGGCGTCCTGCGCGTCGTAGCCCTCGTAAAGGTGCACGCGGCCTTTCATCAGGGCCACTTTTTTGCCCTCCAGCATGCCGAAAATCAGTTTGCCCTCGTGACCGGGCACGGTGGAGGTGACGAAGCCGTCGATCTCGTTGTAGCTGATCTCACAGACGACGTCAACGTCTTCGGCAAAGTCGCCGAGACCGCTTCCGAGGGTGAGGACGATCTCGGGGGCAAAGGGCATTTTGGCGCGGATGCACTCGGCGGCGCGAAGCACTTTTTGCAGTTCGTTCATGTCAGAGGACTCCTTTTTTCGTTTGGTTTTGTATAGTTTACCACGACACGCGTGCGTTTTCAAGGTTTACATTTCGCTTAAGGTTTAGTATAATGAATGCAGAAAGACACATTGGAGAAAAACGCATGAAACTTGTCAGCTTCAACGTCAACGGCCTGCGCGCCGTACTGAATAAGGGCTTTGCACAGTCCTTTGCCGCCTTTGACGCCGATATGGTCTGCCTGCAGGAGATCAAGGCGCTGGAGGGTCAGGCGGATTTCCACCCCGAGGGGTATTTGGAGATCTACAATTCCGCGGAGAAAAAGGGCTATTCCGGCACCTTGACCTTCACCAAGACCCG
This sequence comes from Clostridia bacterium, assembly GCA_017537265.1. Classification (GTDB taxonomy): domain Bacteria; phylum Bacillota; class Clostridia; order Oscillospirales; family SIG627; genus RUG14179. The sequence goes on from JAFYLE010000061.1 coordinate 12,607, forward strand.
CCCGCTGTCCGTCACCTTCGGCATGGACGGCAAGCATACGGACGAGGGCAGAGTCATCACCGCGGAGTACGAGGATTTTTACCTTGTCAACTGCTATTCGCCCAACGCGCAGGACGGTCTGCGCCGCATGGAATACCGACTGGAGTTCGAGCGCGATCTTTCGGACTATCTCGCCGGGCTTGACGAGACGAAGCCCGTGGTGCTCTGCGGCGATCTGAACGTGGCGCACGAGGAGATCGACCTTGCCCGCCCCGCGGCAAATCACGGCAATCCGGGCTTTTCCGACGAGGAGCGCGGCGCGTTTTCCGCGCTGCTCTCGCGCGGCTTTGCGGACTCCTTCCGCGCCTTGCACCCCGACGAGACGGGGGCGTACAGTTGGTGGAGCTTCCGCGCCCGCGCAAGGGAAAACAACGTCGGTTGGCGCATCGACTACTTCGTGGTCAGCCGCCGTCTTCTGCCGCACGTTACGGCGGCGTATATCCTGCCCGAGGTTCAGGGCAGCGACCACTGCCCCGTGGTGTTGGAGTTGGATTTTTGACAAAGCGGCAAAAGTCTGCTATAATGCGCATATCTATTCGCGCGCGCGAGCGCGCGTGCATACGCGCGCTCTCGTGTCAGCGCGTGTTTCTGAACGTGGAAAAACTATGAAAACGGAGTTTTTTATGATCGAACTTTCCCACATTGTCAAACGCTTCGGCGACAAGCTTGCCGTGGATGACGTGTCGTTTGCGGTAGGAGAGGGAGAGATCGTCGGTTTCCTCGGGCCCAACGGCGCGGGCAAGACGACGACGCTTTCCATTCTCACCGGCTACCTGTCGGCTACGAGCGGCACGGCAAAGATCGGCGGCGTGGATATTTTGGAGCATCCCGCTGAGGCGAAGCGGCAGATCGGCTTTTTGCCGGAGTACGCCCCGCTTTACCTCGATATGACGGTGGAGGAGTACCTCGGCTTCGTGTACGAGCTTAAGGGAGTCAAGCTCCCGCGCGCGGCGCACCTTTGCGAGATCGCCGCCGTCGCTCGCGTGGAGGACGTGTACCGCCGCGTCATCAAGAACCTCTCCAAGGGCTACCGCCAGAGAGTCGGCATCGCCGCCGCCCTCGTCGGCAACCCGAAGATTTTGGTTTTTGACGAGCCGACCGTCGGGCTGGACCCCGCGCAGATTGTGGAGATCCGCAACCTCATTCGCACGCTCGGCCGCGACCATACCATCATTCTTTCCACGCACATTCTCTCCGAGGTGCAGGCGGTCTGTGACCGCATCGTGGTCATCGACGGCGGCAAGATCCTTGCGGACAAGTCCACCGCGGAGTTTGTGGAGATCACGCAGGCCCCCACGCGCTTGAACCTTCGCATCGAAGGGGAGCAGGCAGACGTTCTGCGCTTTTTGCGCTCCTTCAACGGCGTCAAGAGCGCCGAGGCGCTCGCCCGCGCGGAAGAGGGCGTTTACACGTATTTCGTACAGACCGCAGAGGGCAAGGACATCCGCCGCGACCTGTTCTTCGCCTTGGCGGAGCACGATTTCCCCGTGCTCGGCATGGAGGCGCTCGGCATGAGCGTGGAGGACATTTTCCTGCGCTTGGTCGGCGGAGACGACAACCGTAAGGAGGTGCGCTGATGGGTGCCATTTATCGCAGAGAATTGAGGGCGTATTTCATCTCGCCCGTCGGCTACGTGTTCGTCGGCGTCTTTCTGTGTCTGGCGGGTGCGTTCTTCGCGCTCTCCACGCTGTACTCCGGCACGACCTCGCTGTCCTCGTACTTCACGTACGTGCTGATGAGCTTTGTGGTGCTCATTCCGCTTTTGACCATGCGTCTGTTCTCCGAGGAGCGCAAGAGCCGCACGGAACAGCTGCTTCTCACCTCCCCCGTCAGTCTGTGGGGCATGGTGATGGCGAAATTCTTTGCCGCCTTCACCCTTTTCGGCGCGACGCTCCTCGTCTCCTGCCTCAATTTTTTGTTCATCAAGGGCGAGTACGGCGCGATCAACGTGCCCGTCATGCTTGCACAGCTTCTCGGCGTGCTGCTTTGCGGTGCGGCGTTCTGTGCGTTGGGCATCTTCCTCTCCTCTTTGACGGAGAACCAGCTCATCGCCGCCTTGACCTCCATCGGCGCCATTGTCGCCATGCTGGGGCTGGGCTTCATCACCTCCGGTATCGAGAACACCGCCCTTCGCGTGACGCTCAAGTGGTTCTCGGTCTCCGACCGTTTTTATACCTTCTCGTACGGGCTGTTTGACTTCGTCAGCCTGTTCTACTACGTTTCCATCGCCTTCGTATTTCTGTTCTTGACGGTGCGCGTGTTGGAAAAGCGCCGTTGGGCGTAAAAAGGAGGACTGTTATGAAACTCAAACGACTTCAGCGCACGCTGGACGACGTGACGAAGAAGAGCGACGTTTCCGCGCTCAGGAAGTTCTTTTCCTCCCGCAAGGCAAAGTACGGCTCCGTGGCCGTGCTCTTCACCACGCTCGTTCTGCTGTTTGCCCTCTTGTTCAACGTGCTGCTCGGCGCCATCAGCGAGAATATGCCGCTCACGCTGGACTTTTCCGCCTCCCGCTACTTTACCCTCTCCGAGGTCTCCAAGAAGTTGATTGCCGACGCCATGCCCGAAGAGGATGAGGCGATCCGCATTCGCTTTATGATGCCCGAGGACCAACTCAAGGAAAACGAGTATTACAACATGGTGCTTGAGTGCGCCAAGAGCTACCGCGAGCAGGACGCGCGCGTGCAGGTGGATTTCTTGGACATCGTCACCCGCCCGTCGGACGTGGCGGATTATCGCAAGCTCGGTCTGCACGTGGATTCGCTTTCCGTGATCGTGGATTGCCCTGCCAAGAACCGTGTCAAGATGTTCGGCATGGAGTCCTGCTTTTTGACTCGCGAGGGCGCGTCTTCTTATTACGGCTTTGACGGTGAGACGCAGTTCACCGCGGCCATTATGGCCGTCTGTCGCGACAAGACGCCCGTCGTCACCTTTACGCAGGGCCACGGCGAGACCGTGCCCGTGCAACTGGAACGCATGTTCACCACCGCGGGCTACACCGTCGCCCGCACCAATCTGGCAAACGAGCCCTTGGATCCCGCGACGGAGATCCTCGTCATCTCCGACCCGCAGACCGACTTTCTCGGCATCGCCGCGGGCGAGAAGAACGAGATCGATACCATTACCGAGTACCTGAACACCTTCCGCGACGTGATGGTGTTTCTCTCTCCCGAGACGCAGAGCCTGCCGGAGCTGGACGCCCTGCTTTCGGAGTGGGGCATCATCGTGCACCGCGGCGTCGCCCTGCTGGACGACGCGCAGAGTCTTGCGGGCAGCGGCGGCAAGGTGCTCATCTCCGCTTACGGCGGAGAGGCCTACCTGACGGACGGCTCTTACTCCACCCTCGGCAGTGCCTTGCACAAGAATCTGTCCACCCAGCAGAGCGCACCCATGACGCTCGTCAGCACCCCCGCACCCATTGAACTGACCATCACCAATACAAGCGGGGAAGCGGGCAGCCGCAGTGCGGACAGCGTGCTCGTCACAAGCCCCGAGGCGTACCTCTTGGGCGAGGACGGAAAGAAGGAGGTCGGCACGTACACCCTTATGGCGCTCTCCTCCGTTGCCGGCTACGAGGGGGACGACACTGTGTACAGCCACATGCTCGTCTGCGGCTCCGCCTCCTTTACGGAGATGGTCGCGGCGGGAGATTCTTCTTACGGCAACAGCGAGATCATCTACACCGCCATGACTCTGATGAGCAAGGAAATGGCGCCCCAGGGCATCGCGCTCAAGAAACTGGACGACACCACGCTCACCGTGCCCGAGGGCTACGCGCAGACGGCCATGCTGCTTTCCATGACGGTCCTGCCCGGCGTCATGCTCGTTTTGGGTACCGTGGTTTACCTGAGGAGACGTCACAAATGATCGGCAAGCAAAAGAAACTGATCCTCGTCGCCCTTGTCGCCTGCGTCCTGCTCGGCGCGACGCTCTTCGTGCTTTTTTCCACCGTGTGGAAGCCGACGGATACCGTCGGGGAGAAGACGGGGTTTTTGGTCGAGCCGCTGGACATGGCCCTTATTCAAGAGATCTCCGTCAAGAACCGCTCGTACGCCTGGCGTCTGTACCGCGGGGAGGACAACGAACTGTATTTTGAGGGCGCGGAGCGCGTTCTGTATAACCAAAATATGATCGCGTATCTGCGCAGCTGTACCGCGTATCTTACCAGCCTCGGGCAGGTCAAAGAGCCCGTCGGCATGGAGGAGTACGGCCTGACGGAGGAGGCTTGCCAAGCGTCCTTTTCCGTCACGAGCACCACGGGGGAGACCTACCGCGTGTTGGTGGGGGACAAGCTTCTCGGGGATCGCGGATACTACGCCCGCTTGGATAACAGCGAAGAGGTGCACGTGCTCGGCACGGCTCTGGAACGCTGTCTTTTCGGCGATCTGACCTTCTTTCTCTCGGGACAGGTGGCACTCTACCTCTCCGAGAACAATTATTACGAGATGACGGACTTCAAGATCCGCCGCGACGGCAAGGATTTCGTGCAGATTGAGATGATCCCCGAGGACGAGGTGACCGACCGCGACCTCTCCACGCACCGCGTCGTCTATCCCGCAAAGTACGAGCCGAATACCGACCTTGTCACGCGCATTTTCAAGAGTTTCGTCTCTTTCGTGGGCGAGGGCGTCGTGGCTTACGATATGCGCGGCAAGAGCACGGAAGAGTTCACCGCGCTCATGCAGAAGTACAACTTTTTAAGCGCGGCGGGCGACGCCATGCACTGTGAGGTCACCTACACGCACAGCGACGTTACCACTACCGTGTATATCAGCCGCGCGGACGCAGACGGCTACGCTTACGTCTATTCCCCCGGCTTTGACGTCATTGCCGCCTTCCGTGCGGAAAACCTCGCCTGGTGCGAGTACGACCTCATGGAGTACACCCAGGCGGAGATCTTTGCCACCTCCATTTCCAACGTTGCAAGCATCGGCGTGTTCGGCACGGACGTGGAGGCGACCTTCACCCTGTACCACGGAGAGAGCGCGAGCGACCTCGTGGTCAAGACGGAGCGCGGCACGGTAAAAACGCAGGACTTCCGCGCGTTTTACGCCCAGCTTCTGTTCGTGACAAACGACAGCTATGCAAACTACGGCGAGGATTACAAGGACAAACAGAGTCTCAAACTCGTCATCAAGATGACCGACGGGGCGGAGAAGACCTTCGTCTTCTACGACATCGAGAGTTTGAAGAGTTATTATCAAGTGGACGGCGCGGGCGTGTTCTGCGTCAAGCGCGATTATGTGAAAAAACTGCTGTCCGACGCGGCAAAGCTGCTGGCGGACAAGCCCGTTGAGGCAGTGCAGTACGCGTAAGGGAGAAGACCATGCAAGAAAAAGTAAGACGACTGTTTCAAAAGCCATTGGTGCTGTTTGCCCTTGCCGCCGTCTGTCTTGCCTTACCGTTTCACGTAAGTGAATTCTTTTTCCTGACCTTCGTCGGCGCGGCACTGTTGTTCTGCGGTGCAAAACGCGTGGATCTATCGACCGGACTTCGGGGCTTTTTTGCCCTGGGGTTCGGTTTTGGTTTTATCTACCACCTTTGCATCTATCATTGGCTGGTTGCCCTGCATCCGCTCTCGGCGGCGGGGCTCGGCGGCATCGTTTCGCTGTTGATCGTCTTGCTCGCGTACGTGGGCGCAAGTGCGATCCACGCGCTCTTTTTCGGCGCGGCCTTCGTGCTTTGGGGCGCGCTTTGCCGCGTGGGGCGGTTTCGACTTTTCTTTTTCGGCGTCTCTCTACTCTTGGCGGAGGTGCTGACGAGCGTCGGCACGCTCGCTTTCCCCTGGGCGCGCTTCACCTTGCCGCTTGCCGCCGTCGCGCCGCTTGTCAGCTTGGCAAGCGTCGTCGGCCCGCTTGGGTGTGAGGCCCTGCTCTTTGCGTTCGGCGCGCTTACCACGCGCGCGGCGTTCGGCGTGCGCCGCACGGTGTCGATCGTGCTTGCCGTTTTCGTCTTGGTCTTGCAGGCGGGCTTTGGCATTCTGTACTGCGCCTCTCCGCGCGAGGGCGTGGTGATGAAGGTCGCCGCCGTGCAGACGGCCTATACCTCGAGCGAGAAGTGGAACGTGGACCGCACCGCGCTTTTGGACTACCTTCGCACCTCGGCGCTTTCCGCTGCAGATGAGGGTGCGGAGGTCATCGTCTTCCCCGAGAGCGTGCTTGCCACGCGCGTGGTTCGCGGGGATGCCAACGAGGCGTTTTTCGCCTCCCTTGCCGAGGAGTGCGACGCCGGTATTGCCGCGGGTTGTATTTATTACGAAGACGGCAAGACGTACAACGCGACCTGCCTTTTTGATTCGGAGGGGCTGATCTCTTACAACGCCAAGCGCCACCTTGTGCCCTTCGGCGAATACCTGCCGTGGCAGGACGTGCTCTCCGTCGTGCTTCCCGCCGTGGCAAACATGACCTTTTACCGCTCCTCCTATACGGTGGGAGAGACTTCGCTTGCGGGCGAGGCCATCGGCACGACCTTCGGAGGACTCGTGTGCTTTGACACGCTCTTCTCCCCGCTTGCCGCACAGAGCGCCAAGGACGGCGCGCACGTTTTGCTTGCCCCCACCAACGACGCGTGGTTTAAGCACACCGTGGCTGCGCGCGAGCACCTGTGGCACGGCACCTGGCGCGCCGTAGAGACGGGCCGCGCCTTCGTGCAGTCGGCAAATACGGGCATTTCCGCCGTGGTAGACTACGACGGCACGCTTCTCTCAGAGGTGCCGCTCGGGCAAGAGGGGGTTGCCTTTGCCGAGGTGGAACTGACCGACGTCGTCACGCCCTACGTGCAGACGGGCGATCTCGTGTTCCCGTTCTGCCTTCTCGTGGTGGTCGCGTGTGGGGCGCTTGCCCTGTTGCGCCGCCTGAGAGGGGGTGCAAAGGGTGAGTGAAGAACGTCTGTTTGAGGGCGAGGTTACCAAGATCCTCTTTCAGAATTCGGAGAACGGCTACTGCGTCTGTCTGTTGACGGATGCGGACGGCGAGGAACGCACCCTCGTCGGCACGCTGCCCTCGCTTTCCGTGGGCGAGAGTCTGCGCGCCAAGGTCAAGGCAAAAAATCACGCTACCTACGGCGAGCAGTGGCAGGTGCTGGAATTTGAAAAAGCCCTGCCGCAGGATACGCTTGCCATTACCCGTTACCTTGCAAGCCGCGCCTTAAAGGGCATCGGCAAAAAGAGGGCGGAAAAGATCGTGGAGCGCTTCGGCGCGGACACGCTTTCCGTTTTGGAGCACTCGCCCGAGATGCTTTCTGCCATTCCCGGAATATCCGCACGCCTTGCCAAGAGCATCGGCGAGGAGTTTCGCACGCAGTTTGGCATGCGGCAGGTGCTTCTTTTTTTCGGCGGCACGTTTGGCCCCAAGACTTCCCTTGCCATTTATAACGCGCTCGGTTCCTCTGCGGTGGAGCTTGTGCGCAAAAATCCGTATCTGCTCTGCGAGCGGGTGCGCGGTGTCGGCTTTTTGCGCGCGGACGAGCTCGCGCAGAAGATCGGCTACGCCAAGGAGAGCGAACAGCGCGTGCAAGCGGGTCTTCTGTTTGCACTGTCGCAGGCGTATCACCGCGACGGACAGGTGTATTTGCCGCGCGAGGAGCTGTTTTCCGTTGCCGCGGGACTGCTCGGCGTGGAGGTGTCCGCTTTGGAGGCGCCCTTGGAGGCGCTGTGCCGCGAGGGGCGCGTCGTCGCGGAGGACGAGCGCATCTACCTTACCTTCGCGCGCGATCTGGAGTGTGAGGCGGCGCGCAGGCTTCTCACGCTTTCCTCGATCAAGCTTTTCCACAAGATTCCCCGCGCCGAAGAGGTCATCATAAAGACCCAGGAGGCGGAAGGGGTGGAATATTCCGAGGCGCAGCGCGCGGCCATTCTTGCCGCCGCGACGCACCCGTTTTCCATCATCACGGGCGGCCCCGGCACCGGCAAGACTACCATTACCCGCGCTCTGGTGCGCATGTTCACCGACCTCGGCATGCAGGTCTGCCTTGCCGCCCCCACGGGGCGCGCGGCAAAGCGCCTCAGCGAGAAGTCGCACATCGATGCGCGCACGCTTCACCGCGTGCTGGAAATGGCTTATACACCCGAGGATTCGACGCCGCGCTTCTCCAGAAACGAGGAAAACCCCTTGAGCGAGAGCGTCTTTCTCATCGACGAGGTCTCCATGGTGGACATGGAGCTTTTGGTGCACTTTTTGCGTGCGGTCAAGCCGGGCAGCCGCGTGGTCTTGATCGGCGACGCGGACCAGCTTCCCTCCGTCGGTGCGGGCAACGTGCTCTCCGACCTCATCTCCTCCGGTGTGTTCTGCACCACGTTTTTGGACGTCATCTACCGCCAGGGGCAGGAATCTGCCATTTTGCGTTTTGCGCACGAGGTGCGCGAGGGTGGGCTTCACGCGTTGAAGGAGAACGAGGGTGACCTCTTCTTTTTGCGCCGCGCCACCGCCGCACAGACCGCCGCGACCGTGGGGGAGCTTCTTTCCCGCCGTCTGCCGCGCGCCTACGGCGAGGAGAGCTTGTTCAATACGCAGGTGCTTGCGCCCGCCCGCAGGGGTGAGGCGGGGTGTAAGAATTTAAACCGCCTCTTGCAGGCCGCGCTCAATCCGCCGAGCGAACTCAAGCGTGAGTACGCGTTCGGCGACGTCATCTTCCGCGAGGGCGATCGCGTCATGCAGATCCGCAACAATTACGACCTGGAGGGAAAAGTGCCGGGCGAACTTGGACTTCTGACGAGCGTGCAGGGCATCTTTAACGGCGACGTCGGTGTCATCCGCGCGATCGACTTTGCCCGCGAGGTGATGGTCATTCTCTTCGAGGGTCGCATGGAGGTGGAGTACCCCTTTGCCGACCTTGAGGATGTCGAGCACGCCTACGCCGTTACGGTACACAAGTCGCAGGGCAGCGAGTACGACACCGTCGTGCTCTCGCTCTTCGGCACGCCGCCCGCGCTTTGTCGCAGAGCCTTGCTTTATACCGCAGTCACCCGTGCCAAACGCCGCCTGATCATCGTGGGCAGCGACGACCTGTCCCGCCGCATGGCGCGCGACGGCGTCGGGAGCGGGCGTTACAGTACGCTTGCCATGCGCCTTTCGGAGACGTAATGTTTCTGCAACCTTGTCTGTTTTGTTCACGCGCCGCAGAGGGGTGCGTGTGCGAGGGGTGCGCACGTGAGCTTGATGCAGCAGCCTCGCTCATCAGCAGCGCCGTTCCGTTTGCGGACGTGGCGTTTACCGTGTTTGAGTACGGTCAAAAGAAGGTGCGACGCGCGGTGTTTCAGCTGAAGCGTCGCGCCGATGCGCGTCTTGCGGACACGCTTGCGCGCTTCTTGGCGCGGGAGACAAAAGACTACACGCTCGGTGCCCTTTGCGTCACCTACGTGCCGCGCCGCCTGTCGCAAAAGTGGCGGCAGGGCACCGACCAGGCGCGCGAGATTGCTCGTGCCTTTGCAAAACACGCGGGCCTGCCCTGCGTGCGTTTGCTTGTTCGCCGCGGCGTCTCCCGCCGCCAGCACGATCTGGAAAAAGAGGCCCGCGCGGCAAACGTACACGGCAAATTCCGTGCCAAAGGTCCGCTTTGCGGCACGGTCGTGCTGATCGACGATATCATCACCACGGGTGCCACCGCATCGGAGGCAAGCCGCGTTTTGCGCGCGGCAGGGGCGGAGCGCGTCGTGGTGCTTGCCGTTTCAAGAGGAGGGGAAGTATGAGTCTTGCTTTGCCGCAGGGCGCGCGCGAGGTATTGGCGCGCCTGACGCGCGCGGGTTACGAGGCTTATCTGGTCGGCGGCGCCGTGCGCGACCTTTTGCTTTCCCGTGCCGTTTCGGATATTGACGTTGCAACCTCCGCCCGCCCCGACGAGGTGCGCGCGCTGTTTTCTCCCTTGCGCGTCGTGGAGACGGGCATCGCCCACGGCACCGTGACGGTGCTGTTGGAAAACGGCGAAAAGGCGGAGATCACCACGTTCCGCAAGGAGGGCGCATACAGCGATTTTCGCCATCCCGACCGCGTGGAGTTCGTGGACGACGTGTTTTCGGACCTTGCGCGGCGCGATTTTACCGTCGGCGCCATGGCGCTCTCGCTTGAGGGGCAACTTTTGGACCCCTACGGCGGCAGAGAGGATCTTGCCGCGGGCGTTTTGCGCGCGGTGGGGGAGGCGGAACGCCGTTTTTCGGAGGACGCGCTCCGCATTTTGCGCGGCTTGCGCTTTGTGGCCACGCTCGGCTTTTCTCTTGAGAAAACGACGCGGCGCGCCATGCATAAGATGAAAGACAGGCTTTCCCTCGTTGCCCGCGAGCGGCAGTTTTCGGAGCTTTGCCGCCTGCTCTGCGGTGAGTTTGCCGAGAGGGTGCTTTTCGGCGAGCGGGAGATCTTGGCGGTCGTTTTGCCGGAGCTTTTGCCGACGTTTGACTTTGAACAGAAGAGTCCTTACCACGCGTGGGACGTATATACGCACACGGGGAAGACCGTGTGTGCTCTGCCGAGAGAGAGCGCGTTGCGCCTTGCCGCGCTGTATCACGACCTCGGCAAGCCGCAGGCGTTTTTTACGGACGAGAAGGGCGTCGGCCACTTTTACGGCCACGCGGAGCATAGCACGAGGATCGCCGTGCGCTCTTTGCGGGACTTTGCCGCGCCGCGTCTGCTTGCGCACGAGGTTGCGGCGCTTGTCGCGCTGCACGACGACGTGCTCACCCCCACGAAAAAGTGCGTTCGAAGAAGGTTGTACCGCCACGGCGAGGCGTTTCTTGTTCGCCTCATCACCTTTCAGCGCGCGGACGCCTCGGCACACGGCAGCGCCCTTGCCGAGGAAAAACTGCGGGAGCTTGACGCGTTTGAACGCCTGCTTTCCGAGGTGCTTTGCGAGGAAAAAGAGAGGGGCGGGGGCGCGCTTGCCCTTTCGGGCGAGGATCTTTTGGCGCTCGGCATTCCCGAGTCGCCCGCCTTGGGGCGGATCCTGCAGCTTCTGCGCGAGGCGGTTCTGGAGGAAGAGGTCGCAAACACGCGCGAGGCACTCCTGCCGCGCGCGCTTTCCGAATGGGAGCTTATGAAAGGTGATTGATTTTTTTCTTCTTTTTTGCTAATATATTTATGTAGAAAGAATTGACTTCCACGGAGGTTGTTATGGAATATACCAGCGCATTGTTACTTTGGGGCTGCCTTATGCTCGTGTTTTTGCTGGTGGAGGCGCTGACACCTCAATTGTTGTCCGTTTGGTTTGCCGTGGGCGCGCTTGCCGCCCTCGTCGCAACGCTTCTCGGCGCCGCCTTCTGGTTGCAGATCCTTGTGTTCGTGCTCGTCAGTGTTGCCGTGGTTTTCCTCGGTTATCCGTTGACCAAGAAGTTCCGCCTGCGCACGGAGGAGCGGTTGAATGCCAATCGCATCATCGGCCGTCATGGCATCGTCGTGCAGACGGTGGACAAGGTGCAGGGCACGGGTCAGGTGCGCATCGATTCGGAGATCTGGAGCGCCAAGACCGAGGAGGAAGAACCCATTTTCGAAGGTGCGCGCATCCGCGTGCGCCGCATTGAGGGTGTGAAGGCCGTCGTGCGCCTCTCCCGCGTGCAGGACGAACAAACAGAGGGCAAAGAGGAAGGGGAACAGGCATAATTTTGCCGTTTTTCTTCCATATTATATATAGTTAAGAAAAGGAGAGTTTATTATGGATCCCGTTTACGTCATTTTAGGCATCGCCTTCGTCCTCGTCGTCATCATTCTTGCTAATGTGAAGATCGTTCCTCAGTCCAAGGCGTTCGTTATCGAATTCCTCGGTGCATACCGCACCACCTGGGACACGGGCTTGCACGTCAAGATCCCGTTTATCGAGAAGATCTCCAAGATCGTCAGCCTCAAGGAGCAGGTCGTGGACTTCCCGCCGCAGCCCGTCATCACCAAGGA
>JAFYLE010000062.1 GCA_017537265.1 Clostridia bacterium
CGCGCCCTTCTTGACGAAAGCCTTGCCGCGCTGTGCCGCGATTGCCCCACCGCCCGAGAATGCACCGCCAAAAAGCGGCTTTTTGAGGAGCCGTGCGATGCCTTTGCCGCCGATGCAGTCACAGAAGTCGAGGACTGTCTTCGCGCCGAGGACGCGCGAGAAATCCTTCGGAAATCCGCCGCGCGCCTTACGAGGGAAGCCCTCGGTGTGGCAGGACCTGAGCAGTTCTCCTTTGATTACGGCATCTCCGCCACACTGCTTCGGGAGCTTTCCTCCTCTCTTGAGGAGGCTTATCGGGAGAACGTGCGCCTCTGCGACGCCGTACGCCGCCGCTTGGCCGACGTGGGATACGCCGCCACCTCAGCGGTGGTGTCCGGCGGCCGCCGCAAGACCCTCACGGTGCCGGGGCTCACACCGCTGCCGCCCTCGTCGCGCCTCCCCTACGTCGGCAGACAATTGGAGCTCGCCTGCGGCTTTCCATGGGAGGCCCTCGCCGTCACCGACGGCGACCTCACGGCCGTGCAGAGCAAGACGCTTTCCGTCACCCACGGCAGCTGTCTTTCCGCCAAGGAAGGGGTCTGCGGCGACGTGATATCCGTTTTTTCAGACGAGGAAAACGGCTATCTGTACGCGCTTCTTGACGATGGTATGGGCGCAGGACCCGAGGCGGCCACCGCCGCCCAGCTGGGCTCCCTCTTTCTGCGCCGCCTTCTGCCTGCCGGGGTAAGCCCCGAAACCGCCCTGCGGATGCTTGGGCAATTTCTGCGCCTCGGGCACAACACCCGCGGCATCGAGGTCAGCACCACGGTGGATCTTCTGTCCGTGGATCTGATGGCCGGGCGTGCCTCCTTTCTCAAAAGCGGTGCCGCCCCCACTTACGTCAAGCGCGGAAAAAACATCTTTTATCTCGACTCTAAAACCGCCCCGGTGGGCATTCTCAAGGAGATCGACGCCAAGCAGATCGAGTTTGATCTGCGACCGGGCGACCTTATTGTGATGGTGAGCGACGGCATTACCGACGGCGAAAAGGAATGCGCGCGGCTCTTGGAGCTCCTCGATCGCACCGACTCCGAGGACCCCACCCGTCTTGCCGAGGACATTGTTGCCCGCGCCGCCGCCGCAGAGGATCACGATGACCTCTCAGCCATCGTTTTGCGAATTGAAGAGGCAAAATAAGGGAAAATTCTCCACAAGCGCAAAAGAAAATGCCATTTCAAAGGCACATTCCCCCACCAAAAGAAAAAAGCCGCAGGCAAATGCTTCGGGCTCTTAAGGACAGTTTCTAAAACTTAAGCATTGCGAGCATTGCGAAGGTCAAGAAAAATGCGAGAACATTTCGGTGTTCTCGCATTTTTCTTTTTTGCACGTTTGCAGATTTTCCGTCTTTGCAGCACACGTAAGACAACCAACAAAAGAATGGTGCAACATATGGAAAAGAACCTCGAACAAAACGGATTTACTTGTGAACTCAGAGGCGAGCAATGCTCCCCTTTGCTTGAACTTCCCGAACGGAATGTGGTCTTCATGTGGCGCGTATATGCGGCGCTTTTGTTCAAACAAATTGCTCAGATATTCGAAAAAACCGAGAATCGGGCCTGTTCGCCTGTCACCGAGCGCAAAAAACGATATATTTTGCCATTTTTCCTTCATTTGTAACACCTTTGTAACGCACTTTATGATAAATAGATTTATATATTTTTATATTATGCGATTTGCGAAATCATTCGACCGCATTCGTTTCAGTTCCCAAAGGAGGGCTTTCCCATGAAGACACGTTCCATACAGTTCAAGTTTCTTATTACGGTCATTTCCGCCATACTGGTCATCACTCTATTTGTCGGCGGACTCAGTATCTTTGAGGTGCATAACTATCTTGAACAACACACCAAAGAGGTGGTCGAGCTTTCGTGCTCCAACGAGGCGGCTCAGGTCAACGACACGCTGGGCGATATAGAAAATTCCGTCAGAATCATGGAAAGTTACGTGCTTTCCCTCTTCAAGAGTCCGACGGCCATCACGAACCGCGACTACCAAAATGCCATCCTGCAGATGTCCGGCGAAATGTTTGTTGATATCGCCGCCAACACGGACGGCGCGGTATCCTACTATCTGAGATTTGACCCCTCCATCTCGGACGGAAAGACCGGAATCTTTTTCTCAAAGTTGAACGGCGGCAACGAATACGTCGAGCTTGAGCCCACAGACCTGACTCTGTATGCAAAAGACGACACGGAGCACGTTGGATGGTTCTGGTTGCCCTACGAAGCAGGAGAGCCCATTTGGCTGACCCCCTATCACAACGACAACAACGACATCCTGATGATCTCGTTTGTCATTCCCTTGTATCTTGATGATCAGTTTGTCGGTATTGTAGGCATGGATTTTGACTATACGGTTCTGACCGAGAGAATCCACAAGATCAAGATCTTCGACCACGGCTTCGCGCACCTTGAGCTTAACGACGTCATTATTCATACGGGACACGAGCTTTCGGGCGAAGCACACACCGATGATGACGACACCTATTTCAAGGCCTCCGAAAAGCTCGCCAACGGAATGACGCTCGTCATGTTCGCAAGCTACGATGATATCGCGCAAATTCGCTACGATATTGAAGCAAAAATCGGTCTTGCGGTAGTCTTGTTGGCCGTCGCCTTCTCCCTCGTCGTATTCTGGATCGTCAAGAAGATCGTAAGTCCCTTGCGCGCCTTGACCGACGCCGCAGTAAAGCTGTCGGGCGGAGATTACGACGTAACGATCGAACACAGCGACACCTACGAGATCCGGCAGCTCAGTACCGCGTTTGACAATATGCTTGTGAAGCTTCGCGAGCACAAAAAGATCCAACATCTTCTGACCTACCGCGATTCGCTGACGGGACTGAGAAACACCACGTCCTACAAGGCTTGGGTCGTTGATTTTGACAAAAAAATTCAGGCCGAGCCTTTCCCCTTCGGCGTCATGGTGCTTGACATCAATTATCTGAAAGAAACCAACGACACGTACGGCCACAACGTAGGCAACAAGCTTATCGCAGGCGCGGCGCAGATCATTTCGGACGGCTTCAAAAGAAGCCCCG
>JAFYLE010000063.1 GCA_017537265.1 Clostridia bacterium
GAAAACGCACCTCAGAGAACTCAGGTGGCAGTAGCTACCGGCGAGTCGCACGGCTCGGACGGTTCTGTGAAGAAGAAACCGGTGCGTACCTCCTCCGCCAAGGTCGGCAGAAACGATCCCTGCCCCTGCGGAAGCGGCAAAAAGTATAAGAAGTGCTGCGGCGCGGCAAAGGAAGCGTAAAAATGGGCACGTCGTTTCTTCTGTTCGGTTACTTTTTCTTCTGTGACTTTTTCATCGGCGTTGCGGGAAGTTCCACGCGCTTTGACGTGATCCCCGACGTGTTCGGTTGGATCCTCCTGTTTGTCGGTTGCATCTTCGCCTCCCGCTTTTCGCAGAAACTGAACGTGGCGAAATACATTGCCGTCGTCATGCTTTTGCCCTCGCTGTTTTCGCTTTTGCACGGCATCGGCGTGTATCGTTTGTTTTATGCCGATTTCTTTTTCGCACGTATTTATCCCTTTTTCGAAACGCTCTTTAAGCTGTTGTTCCATTATTACCTGCTCTTCGGTCTGCGTGACGTTGCCGAGGAGTGCGGTGACCAAAAGGCGCTTGCCGTGCGACTCAAGGGCAATTTTTTCATGACGCTCTTCTGTTTTTTCTGGATCTTTGCCGCACGCGTGGCGTATCAGATCGCCCCGCAGATGCAGGGCTACTGTGCGCTGATCGTGGCGTTTTCCAATATGGTCTATCTCATTATTAACGCGCTTACCATTTTTAAGGTTTACCGCGAGATTACCGTCGAGTGAAAGGAGGGGGAAGCTTGAACGATACTCTGCGACTGAAAAAAACCGCGTCGCGCCTCTTTTTGGGTTTTGTTTTTCTTGCAAATCCGCTCTTTTCATACCTGGACTTTTTGCCGGACTTTATCGGCTGTCTCATTCTGTTTTCTGCCTATCGCCCGCTTCTGTTTTTGGATGCGCGTGTGCAGGCGGCGCGCAGAACGACCAGACTTGTTGCCCTGCTCTCCGTGGCAAGACTGCTTTTGACCCCCGTCTTTTTCTGGTCTCACGCGGGGGATGACGGCAACACCACCATGTTGCTCTCCTTCGTTTTTGCCGTACTCGGCATTCTCCTGGAGCTCTCTCTGGTCAAGAATTTGAACGAGACGCTGACCTATCTCTCCGTGCGTTGTGACAGTGGGGAGGCGTTGCCGTTTTTGGATCCCGCCTTTTCGCTTTTGAGCATTTTTGCGGTGGTCAAGAACGTTGCCGCTGCCCTGCCGGACTTGCTCACGCTCTTTTCTCCCAATTCCACGTTGGAGTACAATCCGGGCAGCCTTGCCGCCGCGGCGTCCTTCACCTTTGCCAAATGGGTGTCGTATTTTGCGTTTTTTGCCGTCGTTTTCGTGTTCGGCATCGTCGTTCTTGTGCGTTTGAAGCGCTATACCGCGGCCTTTTCGCGTGAGGAGGAGTTTCTCCTGCGCGTGCAAAGCGCGGCGTTGGAAGGAGAAGAAGGCGGTTGCAAGCTCAAGGTTCGTTTCGATATCTCCGGCGCGCTGTCCACCCTGACCTGCCTTGCGCTCTTTTCCTTTGACTATTATCTCGACTACGTCAGCGTTCTGCCGTCGTTTGTTGCCCTTGCGTTGTGCGCGTTCATTCTGCGCCGCGTGCGCGAGTGGCGCAAGGTCAGGGCGTGGGAGTACGGCTTTTGTGCCGTGGGCTTTCTCGTCGGTCTTGCCGCCTTTGTTTATCGCGCGTTTTACTCGCAGGACACCTTCGTAGGCGTTACCTTTCACACCCGCCCCTTCACCGTCGTTTTCGGCGTGGCGCAGGCATTGCTTGTCATCGTCGCGTTTTGGATCGCCTCGGGGGCCGTGCGTCAGGTTGCCCTTAAGGAGACGGAGATCGACTTGGGGCCTGCCGTCAAGTCGGCGCGCTTTTTCTCTCTGTTTTCCGCCGCCCTTTGTGCGTATAACTACATTCTGCCCAAGGGCGCGGGTGTGACCGACCTGACGGAGGCGGTCGCTTTCTTTGCTCTCGTTGCGGGAGCAGTCTTCGTGTTCTTTACCTTCCGAATCGACACCGCGTTTGCCAAAGAGTCGGAATGGAAATTCTTTTAGAGGAGTAACAACGAGCAATGTGCGGATTTTGCGGACTTTATTACAATCGCGAACTGACCGAGAAGGAGGAAGAGCTCGCCCGTAAGATGGGGGAGAGCATCACGTTCCGCGGGCCGGACTCCGACAGCACGCTTTTGCGCGGCCATTTCACCGCCGCGTTTCGCCGCCTCTCCATCATCGACCTTGAGGGCGGTACACAGCCGTTTTCCATCGAGGACGGTGCCTTCGGCGGCGTGTTCAACGGGGAAGTGTACAACTACCTTGAATTGCAAAAGCAGTTGAAGGAAGAAGGTGTGAGTTTTTCCACCAATAGCGAGATCGAGGTCATGCTTCGACTCTACCAGAGAGAGGGCGCGTCTTTCGTCTCCCGTCTGCGCGGCATGTACGCCATCGCGTTTTATAACCGTGAGAAAAAGGAACTTTTCCTTGCCCGCGACCGCTTCGGCATCAAGCCGCTGTATTACCGCAAGTCTGCGGAGGGACTGACCTTTGCGAGCGAGGCAAAGGCGTTCTTCAACGAGGCTGATTTTGCGGGCTTTGACGTCAATGAGGAAAAACTGCAGCAGTACTTCACCTTTCAGTATATCCCCG
Organism: Clostridia bacterium; assembly: GCA_017537265.1. GTDB lineage: Bacteria > Bacillota > Clostridia > Oscillospirales > SIG627 > RUG14179. Next base: position 2,651 of record JAFYLE010000063.1, read on the forward strand.
GCAACGACACCTTGACCGACGGTATCTGCCACGTTCCTCCGGCAAGTTACCTCGTTTGCCACCCGGGTGAGGAACCCGTCGTCACCCGTTATTTCGACCCCATTTTCACACCCGATTCCAAGACGGATTTCGAAACGAAAAAACAAGCCGTGCGCGAGGTCATCTGCGAGAGCGTCAAGAGCCATATGCTCGCGGACGTGCAGGTCGGCAGTTTTTTGTCCAGCGGCATCGATTCCGCCATCATCACCTCCGTCGCATCCAAACTTTCCCCGGGTATCAAGGCGTACACCGTCGCATTCGGGGAGAAGGAGTACAGTGAGATCACCGAGGCGGACGCCATCGCCCGTCATCTCGACGTGGAGCACATCAAACTCGTCGCAGGGCCCGAGGAGTTCAAGCGCGCTTTTGAAAAGGTTGTGTGGCACCTCGATTTTCCCGTGGCAGACCCCTCCACCGTTGCCATTTACCTCATCTGTGAGCGCGCCGCGCAGGATCTGAAAGTCGTGCTCTCCGGCGAGGGCAGTGACGAACTTTTCGGCGGCTACCGCGTTTACGACGAGAGCCGTTTCTCCAGCCGTATTTACGCCCTGCCGGCGTTTCTGAAGCGCTTTTTGGCTGCCGTCGCACACGCCCTGCCCGACAGCGTACGCGGCAAGAATCTCTTGCTTCGCGGCACCACGCCGCTCTCCGAACGCTACGTGGGCAACGCGTTCATCTTCGGCGAGGAGGAAAAGCGCGAATTTTTGAAGACGTACCGCGAGGATCGCAAGTTCTACGACGCCACGCGTGAGATCTACGACGCCGCGCGTCACCTCTCGCCCATGGCACAGATGCAGTACGTCGATCTGATGACCTGGCTGCGCGGGGACATTCTCGTCAAGTCCGACCGCCTTGCCATGGCGCACTCTTTGGAGATCCGCGTGCCGTTTTTGGACCGCGAGGTCTTCGAGGTCGCCAAGACCCTTTGCGACAAAGACAAACTCTCTCATCACACCACGAAGTACATTCTGCGCGAGGCGTTTCGCGACATGGTGGACGAAGCGACCGTTCTGCGGCCCAAACTCGGCTATCCCGTTCCGGTGCGCAAGTGGCTCAGGGGAGAGGAACTCTACGGCTTTGCACGGGAGATCTTTGAAAACTCCACGGCAGACGCGTTCGTCAGCCGCGAGTACTGCTTAAAACTTCTGGATGACCATCGCGACGGAAAGGCGGACAATTACCGCAAACTTTGGACGCTGATGGTGTTTGTCACGTGGTATCGACTCTACGTCACCGAGGGCGGGAAGATCTCTGACAAGATCTTGAGCGAGATGCATCCCAACCTTGACAGAGACCGCTCAAAAGAGTAAAATAAATTCAATTTTTTAACTACCGTGAAAAATTATTTGTATTTCAGAAAGGATACGACCATGCTCGAACAAATCAAACAACTGCTTGCAAACGAACTGCGCCTTCCCGTTGAAAAGATCACCGACGACTCCGCTATTCTGGAAGATCTCGGCGCAGACAGCCTGGACGTCGTGGAAATGCTCATGACCCTGGAAGAGACTTTTAACATCACCGTTCCGGACGAAGACGTTCTGCAGCTCAAGACCGTGCGCTCCATTGCGGAATACGTGGAAAAGAAGACTGCAAAATAAGAGACACTTTTTAAGACCGTTTGATTACAGAAAGGCACCATATGGTTCGCATTTCAGAAACCCGCACCTTTGGGGAAAAACTGTTTTCCGAAAATATTATGAAAGAGCGTCTGTCGAACGCGACTTGGGAGGCGTTTTGCGCCGCCCGTCGCGGCAGCGCGCCGCTCTCTTCCGATGCCGCACAGGAGATCGCCTCCGTGATGAAAGACTGGGCGATCGCTCTCGGCGCGACGCACTTCACGCATTGGTTCCAGCCGTTGAATGAAGTCACCGCCGGTAAGCACGACGCGTTTTTGTCTCCGGGAGAGGATGGCTGTGCCGTCATGGAATTCTCGGGCAAGGAACTCGTGCGCGGCGAGCCGGACGCGTCCAGCTTCCCCTCGGGCGGACTTCGCGCCACCTTTGAGGCGCGCGGTTATACCGCGTGGGACTTGACCTCCCCCGCCTTTGTGTTGGATCGTACGCTCTACATTCCGAGCGTTTTTTGCTCATACACGGGTGAAGCGCTGGACAAAAAAACACCCCTTTTGCGTTCCATGGACGCCGTGGGTCGCGCCGCACTTTCCGTGCTTCGTGCTCTCGGTGACACCGAGACCAAGAGTGTGACTCCCATGGTCGGTCCGGAGCAGGAGTATTTCCTCGTGGACCGCGAACTGTATGAGAAGCGCATGGACCTCATGATCTGCGGCCGCACGCTGTTCGGATCCAAGCCTCCCAAGGGACAGGAACTCGACGACCATTATTGCGGCAGACTGCGCCTTCGCGTCTCCGCCTTCATGCACGAACTGGATGAGGAGCTTTGGGCGCTCGGTGTCTTTGCCAAGACCAAGCACAATGAGGTCGCTCCCGCACAGCACGAACTTGCCGTGGTCTATTCCACCGCAAACATCGCCTGCGACCACAACCATCTGGTGATGGAGACCATGCGTCGCGTGGCAAAGCGTCACTCGCTTGCCTGCCTTCTGCACGAGAAGCCCTTCGCAGGCGTTTCCGGCAGCGGTAAGCACGTCAACTGGTCGCTGACCACGGACACCGGCAAGAACTTTTTCAAGCCCGGATGCGAGCCGGAGAACAATCCGCTCTTCCTGGTCAGCATGGCAGCCCTCATGCGCGGTGTGGACGAGTATCAGGATCTCATCCGATATTCCTGCGCAAACGTCGGCAACGACGACCGTCTCGGTGCGGCGGAAGCACCGCCGTCCATCGTTTCTCTGTATCTCGGCGAGGCGCTTTCGGGCATCTTCACCTCCCTTGCCGCAGGACAGGACGCCGTGCATAAGGATGAGACTCACCTCGGCCTTACGCCGAGTCTGGACTTCACGCGTGACACTACGGACCGCAACCGAACCTCTCCCTGCGCCTTCACGGGCAATAAGGTGGAGTTCCGTATGTGCGGCTCCTCCGCATCCGTCTCACGCCCTTGCTTTATTATCAATACCATCATGGCAGAGGAACTCTCTTACGTTGCCTCCCGCCTCAACGAGCTTGAGGGCGACGTTATGAGCCGCGTTCGCACCGTGGTTGCCGAGATCGCGCGCACACACGGCCGCATCCTCTTTGACGGTGACAATTATTCTGAAGAGTGGCATAAGGAAGCGCTTCGCCGCGGTCTTGCCAACATCACCTCCACCGTGGAGGCCATCGGTTGCGCGCTCAGCGAGAAGAACGTCAAGCTCTTCGAAAAACACGGCATTCTTACCGCACAGGAGACCAAGAGCCGCGCGGAGGTGCAGTACGACCTTTATTCCAAGGTGCGCAACATCGAGTCGTTGATCATGATCGAGATGGCGGGACGCAACATCATTCCTGCCGTCATGGATTATTGTGGCACACTTGCCCGCGACGTGAAGAATCTGTTGGCAATTTCCTGCGACGCAGGCGATTACAAGACGATCTTGGACTTTTTGCTGTCCTTGGTGCACGAAGCAAAGGTTGCCCTTTCCGCTCTGGAGCGTGAGCATGAGGCCGCCATGCAGATCTCGGACGAAAAAGAACGCGCCGAGGCATACCGCGACCGCGTCGTGGTGCAGATGGATGCCCTGCGCACCGCCTGTGACAAACTTGAGGAGCACGTGCCGGATAAGCTCTGGCCGCACCCGACGTACCTCGACTTGATGTATCGCGTTTAACAATATGCGGCGGCGGAATTTTTCGCCGCCGTTTCCATCTTTTGCGGGCTGACAACCGCCGTGGTTTTTGCTATACTCAAACCGTGCTGAAAGGAGTGCGGTATGGAGTTTGCAAGAATCGGAAACGGGCTGGAGATCGTGTTGAGTCTGCGTGATTCACAGCGACTCGGCCTTGCGTTTGACACCTTTGATTTTTCGGACGAAAAACAGAGGAGCGTCTTGTGGGAGCTTGTGGACGCCGCGCGCGTGGAGACGGGCTTCGATACGCCTTCTTCGCATCTTTCGGTGCATCTGCACGCCACGCGCGAGGGGGGCATGCGCTTTTGCCTGACTCGAATGCGGCAAAAACTGTTTGCTTACCGTTTTTTCTCTTTTGACGCGCTTTGCCGAGCAAAAGAGGCAGGCGCGCTCAAGAGCTTGGAAGGCACTCTGTATATGAAAGACGGTGCGTTTTTCTTGCTTTGTCCGCACCGTGCGCGTGCGCTTTCGGAGTTTGCCGCGCCCTTTACCCTCGTACATAAAGCCGCCCTTACCGAGGGCGCAAAAAGACTGGACGCGTCGTTTTTATCCGGCTGACAGAAGGAGTATTGTATGGGGCCTGAGCGCTTGGGGATCGGTCCTTCGGGCATGCTGTTGCACTTCGGTGTTTTTCAAATTTTGTTTTATGTGGTATTCATCACGATCTTCGTGCTGTTTTTTGTTTTTGCGATTAACAGCATTTTGCGGTGGAATAAGAACAATTCTTGCCCGTGTCTGACGGTTTTTTGAAATCGTCGTGGCAAAGCGCGGACAAACTGACCGCCATCACCACGTGCACAACGTGCACCACCACGTTTCAACGGCGTATTTCGTGACGTTTCAGGTGCAGAGCGGCGACCGTATGGAGCTTTGTGTTCCGGCAGAAAATTACGGCTTGCTCGCGGAGGGCGACTGCGGCGAACTGATTTTTCGCGGCACGCGTTTTCAATCGTTTGAGCGCACCTCGGACGTCTTTGGCCGTATGGAGTAAGAACTATGGAAAAGATTCGAAAAGAGTGTGAGACCTGCACGCTTTGCCCGCTTCATCTCTCGCGCACGAACGTCGTTTTCGGGCGCGGAAACGAGCGAGCAAAATTGCTGTTTGTCGGGGAAGCGCCGGGCGCCAAGGAGGACTTGGCGGGCAAGCCCTTCGTCGGCGCTTCGGGAAAACTGCTTGAGGCGACCCTGCGGGAGGTCGGCATCGGCGAGGACGAGTACTATATCGCCAACATTTTAAAATGCCGCCCGCCGGAAAACCGCGATCCGCGTCCGGAGGAGGTTTTTGCCTGCACGCCGTATCTTGAGCGGCAGATCGCAAAAATGCGGCCGAGTCTGGTCGTGTGCCTCGGCAGAATAGCCGCAGCACACCTGATCAAAAAAGATTTTCGCATCACCGCCGAGCACGGAGAGGTCTTTGAAAAGGACGGGCAAAAAATACTTGCCGTTTTCCACCCCGCCGCCATTTTGCGCGACGTGCGCAAAAAAGGCGAGTTTTTGGCAGATTTTGAGAAGATCCGCCAAATTTTAGCAGAAGAAAAATAAAATACCGCTGTTTTCAAAAAACACAAACACCTCCACAAACTGTACTTTGCGGAGGTGTTTTTTGTGGGCAAACTATTCTGTGGACGTGTCAAAAAACAGCATGAAAAAATTTGTTTTGTTTTTGATTGTCACAGCCTTGCTCCTCGTGCCGACTCACGCCGCCGAGGAATATCATTGGTTTTTCAAGCCGGTAAAGGATGCGCGCCCGACCATGCCGCCGGACGGCGTCAAGGACCCGGGGGAAAACGCGCTCATGATCGGTCCGGATGCCAAGCGCGTGTATCTGACCTTTGACGCGGGTTTTATCAACGACAACGTGCGCACCATCACGCAGATTTTGAAGGAAGAGGAAGTTCCTGCCGCTTTTTTCATTTTAAAACAGGTGGTAAATGAAAACGCGGACCTCATTGAAGAGTGGCGGGAGGCGGGCTTTCTCGTCTGCAACCACACCTTTACGCACAAAAACTGCGCGCGTCTTTCCGAGGAGGAAATGAAGCGGGAATTGTTGTCTTTGGAAGAGCTTTACCGCGAGAAAACGGGTGGAGAGCTTGCCAAATTCTTCCGACCGCCGGAAGGCAGTTATAACCAAAAGGTCATCGATACCGCCGCCTCCCTCGGGTATCGCACGGTGTTCTGGTCCTGCGCTTACGCGGATTGGGACAACGACCGACAAATGGCAAAAGCAGATGCACTCAAACTGCTTCTTTCCCGCACGCACAACGGCGCACTCGTGCTTTTGCACCCGACGGGTAACACAAACGCGGCTATTCTGCGCGATTATATTCGCGCGCTGAAGACGGCGGGCTATACCTTCGGAAGCCTTGAGGAGCTTTCATGAGGCGCGCGTTTTCCGCTTTGCTCGCCCTTTTGCTTTTGTTTGTTCCGTGCTTTGCGGAGGACGTTTGCGTGTACCGCAAGGGAACGGCGCGCGGACAGGTTTCCCTGACGTTTGACGACGGGCCGCACAGTGCTTATACGCGTGAGATCCTGCAGATCTTAAAAGACCTTGGCGTGCGTGCCACCTTTTTCGTTATCGGCGAAAATGCACGGCAGTACCCGGACATTCTGCGCGAGATCCATGCGGCGGGCCATGAGATCGGCAACCATACCGACAGCCACGCGTTTTTGAAGAATTTGACTCTCGCCTCCACGTGTAAGGAGGTCAGTGACGCCGCAAAGACCATCGAGGAGATCGTCGGTGTCAGACCGCATGTGTTTCGTCCGCCGGGCGGCAGCTACAGCGACGCCAAGATCGCCGCGCTTTCGGACATGGGCTACGTCAGCGTGCTCTGGTCCAAGGACACGCGCGACTGGACCTGCCCTTCCGTGCAGAGCGTCGTCAATTCTGCCACGCAGAACTTGAGTGACGGGGACATCATTCTGTTTCACGACTTCAATGGCAAGAACAGCCCTACTCCCGAGGCGTTGCGCAAGATCATTCCCATCATCAAAGAGCAGGGTTTTTCCTGCGTCACCGTCAGCGAGGTCCTCGCGCATTGACAAAAGATCCCCCGCCGAAAGGCGGGGGATCTTGTTTTTTGACGTTATGCAAGCGGGTCTTTGAATTCCTTCGGCGTTTCAAGGAAATATTCTTTAAGTGCCGGGACTTCTTTTTTCAGTTCATCTGCAGTCAGAGCTGCAATTTGATACGCGCCAAGAGGGGAGAGGTGGCTTGTGTCTAAGCTTGTGCGTTCTTCGCTTGCGTAAGCATGCAGTTTTCCGGTCGCTTTGGCACCGCCTTCTCTGAACAACGTGTTGTAGAACTCTTCGGTCACGCTCGTCATGTCAAGGCAGGGAATTTGAAGGTCGGTTGCAAGGTCCTTGATGGCTTGGACGTATTCTCTGTGGCCTTCATTGATGGTTTGACCGGTCGTGCTGTCACGGCGCGAGATCGGGCAGAGGAGGATGGGGTGAGCGCCCTTCATCAGGGCAACTTCGATGTAGTAACGGTACAGGCAGGCTTGGTAGGAGTAAGTGCCGTCTTCCCCTTTGCAATCCATGTCCGCATCCTCCAGAGGGATACTCGGGTCCGTGTAACGGTCGAGGTCGCTTTTTTTCTGGTCGTTGTGTGCAAATTGGATCAGTACGTAGTCTCCCTCGGATACCGCGTCAAGAAACCGTTGATATTTGGGGTCTTTGGTAAAACTCAGCGAACTTGTTCCGGATGAAGCGAGCTTATTGATCGTGACGGCTTTATCAAAATAGTCGGAAAAGTACGTGCTCCAACCGGCAATGTTTAAATTGCGGATATATTGCGGGATCTCTTTGTCGGCGGGGAAGTAGTTCTGTGCGGTAGAGTCGCCGAGGACAAGGATCTCGATCGGCGCTTTTTCTTCCTTTTCGAATTGATCTTTCAGATTTTGCAGTTCATCGTCGGTCACGCTGTCCGTGTCCGAAAAATTGTTGGAGCAGGCAGTGAAGGACAGCAGCACCATGGCAAATGTTAACAAGAATAAAAGAAAACGTTTCATAAAGAACCTCCGTATTATCTATCCATATTTTAGTAAATATATTTACTAAAGTCAATAGTAAAAATATTTATTATGGTATTTTGGTGACGGGGGTAATTATGGATTATCTGAAACGAATGCGCGATCTTCGCGAGGATTTTGACCTGACGCAACAAGAGGTTGCCGAATATCTCGGCACGTCGCAAACTATGTACGCCCGTTACGAGAGAGGCGCAAACGAACTTCCCGTTCGGCATCTTTTGGCTCTGTGCAGGCTTTACCGTGTGAGTGCGGATTACTTTCTCGGCCGCGTCGATCAAAAATAAAAAACCCGTTCGAATATCGAACGGGTTTTTTGTTACGTTCATCATATGTGCGGTTTGTCCGCGCAGGCGAATTTGTCGGGCAAAAGGACGTTTTTTCAAATTGCGCCTTGTTGTATGCGGGGGAATTCATGGCTTTTTGCCGCTGTGGGAAAGTTCGGCAAGGTCTTGTCAGTCGGCAAACACGCAGTCTCCCATCGAGTATAACGTGGAGGGAAGCAATACGCCGACGAGTGCCGTGTCGGAAAAGGCGCGGGAGCCGATCGTTGTGATCCCTTCGTGCAGGACGATCTCTTTTAGCTTCCGACAGTTGCGAAAGGCCTCTTCTTCAATGTGCTCGCAGAAGCGGGGCAAGCGAAGTGTTTCAAGCATTGCGCAACCGTAAAACGCTTTTTCGGCAATGGTGGTGAGCGCGGTATCCGCCAGGTCGAGGGAGGTAAGTGAGGTGCAGTTTTCAAACGCGTTTTGCTCCAGATGGGATAAGGAGGCGGGCAATGCGGAAAACGTCAGGTTCACACAGTTGCGGAAGGCTGAAGCATCGATGACGGAGAGGGCGGCGGGGAACTCGATTTCGCTGAGTGTTACGCAACCTTCAAACGCACTGATGCCGATCTTCTCCAACGAGGCGGGCAGGCTGACTTTCTGAAGGCTTTCTTGGTTTTGGAAGGTGGCGTTGTCGATGAGATAAACGCCTTCGGCCGCCTTCACTTCCGTCAGCGGTGCGTCGGAGTGTGCCGCAAAGTCGCTTGCCTTCAGCACGGGGCTTGTAGTTTGCAGCGTAGTTCCGTCGGCAAAGGTAAAGACGCTTGCGGTTTCGGTCGGAGCAAACTTTTTCAAATCGTTTTCCGGAGACGGGGCGTCTTTTTCTCTTCTTTTGATTGCGTCAACGTTTTCTGTCAGCATCTTTGCAATTCGGAAGGCAAATTGCTTTGCGCCGGCAAGGTTTGTGCGTGAAAAATCGGGCAGGGAGTGCTCGCTTTCGCGGCGAAAGAGCAGGGATGCGTTTTCGCCCAAGGAGTCGTAGAGCGCTGCGCTTTCTGCATACAGATCCAAACAGAGCAGGTCTTCTTCATTTGCCAGCGTGCGGATGCAGTTTGCGACCGCTTCACTTTTTGCGGGGGAGCTTAGGTCTTTTGGAGGAGTGATTAAGATCGGTGTGACGCCCAATGCGCGTGCGGGCTCAACGTAATGCACCTTCAGTGTGTAGGCAAGGGAGTTCTTGTCACTTGAAGTCCCGCAGAGGTTCTCATAGACGCCGTCGGTCGCATCGGAGGTGCCGAAGCACAGAAGCAGATAGTCGCCCTTTCGCAAACATCCAAACAGTCGGGAGTACTCTTCGGTGAGGCGGTAGGATCTTGCGTTCGCGGCAGGGTTTGCCAGATTTACTGTTTGCGACAGGTGAATGTAGTCCGAGAGATATGCGCCAAAGCCGCTTGCGGGAAGTGCGTCGGAGGAGAGAGGGTGCGTGGCGCCGATGGCGTCGCTTGCCAGAAAGAGGCGCGGAATATCCCAGTTTGCAAGATACTGTGCAAGAAGCGACAGATCTGCGATGGTGACGGTTTTGTCGCAGTCTATGTCTGTGCAAACGGACGGGACGGACACAGGCCAACCGGCGAGAATTTGCGCAAGGCAGGCAAGATCCGTGATATCAACTTCTCCGTTACGCGTGGGGTCGTAGGGCAGAACGGGCAAGTGGCAGGAAAGACCGCTTGCCTCGGCTTCATAGCTTGCCGCGCTGTTTTTTGCGGCAAAGATGATCAGATTTTCATTCTTGGTGTCAAAGGCACCCGCGCCCACCGTCTTCACGGAATTCGGAACGGTGAGAGAGGTGATCTCCGTGCAGTTTTCAAAGGCGTTTTTGCCGATGGCGCAAAGCGCTTTTCCGCCAAGCGTATTCGGGAGGACTAAGTCTCCCTGCACGTCTTTAAGACAGTCGGTGATGACGGCGCCCTCTGCGGTGATATCATAGAACAGGGGCGAGGCACGGTAGGTGCCGTTGTAGAGGTTGGATTCGAAGAAGATCTTTGCCCCCGCCGCAGGCAGAACAGCCGCGAGTAAGAGGAGGATCGAAAGACAAAGGGATGCGCTTCGTTTCATTTTACTCTCCGAGGATAGAGTCTACGAAGGCTTTATCGAAGACGGTATCTTTGTAGGTTGAAAAATCACTTGTTCCTTCTTCGGTAGTCAGCGCTCCCTCCATGCCTTTGCCGAAGTAGGCGGTGTGTATGGAGTCGATGCGCCAGGAGGGCGCGGTGGAGCGGCTGATGTACAGCGTGGTGGCGACGCTGTCACCGCCGAGGCTGGAGAAGGAGACCTGTCGGCCTTCGAAGGTCGCAGAGTCAATGTACATCTTGCCGCCGCCGTTGAAGTAGGCGGATCCGGTGCCGGAGGTGGTGTATTGCCATTCGGGCTGTACGAAGCGGAAGGTGCCGCCGAAGACGCAGACCGTGCCGATTTTTTCATTGTGTCCGAAGTAGGCGCCGCCGTGGTCGGAGCCGACGAAGGTGCCGCCGTAGACGGTGGTGTTGGTGCCGAGGGCCTGCAGACCGGCGCTGTTGCCTTGGGCAAAGCAGTCGTAAATGACGAGGGACGGGCCTGCAGTGGCGATTCCGCATGCGCCGGCATCACCGGATTTTCTGGAATCAACGGTGAAGGAGCCGCCGTGTACTACGGCGTTTGCCGTGCTGTTTGTGGAGAAGGAAATGTGCTTTCCCGTTTTTTTGGTTGCGTGGGTGACGAAATCTCCGTTGAAGATCTCAACGAAGGACGTGCCCGTTCCGCCGACGAAAAGGGCTATGGAGTTGCCGGAGTAGGTGTAGGAGTCAAAGTTGCCGCCGTAGATGGTGAAGGTGCCCTCGCCGCTGACGGTGTAGCTGTTTCCGGCGACCGTTTTGGTGGAGAGCGAGCCTCCCGTGATGACGGTGGTCTCCGGAGCCTGCACGGCTTTTGCGTTGCCGCTGTTGCTGCCCGAGGTGGCAGTGAGTACACCGCCCGTCATTTCAAAGCGACTGTCCTTGGTGCCCATGCCGCGCACGGCAATGGCGGAACCCAGCGTGTTTTCGCAGGTGTGCGTGCCGCCTTCGAGCTTGAGCTTGGAGCCCGTGGAAGGCAGGTTGTAGAGGTACTGTGCGGAGGAGGCGCTTTGGGCTTTGACCACCTTGCCGCCGCCGATGCTGTCACGGACGGTGATGGAAGCGTCTTTTGCAAGTTCAAAGTGGGTGCCGGCCGCTGCGAAGGTCAGGGTCTTTCCTTGCAAATCCAAGGAGAAGGTGCCGTTTAGTGCGGTGACTGCGGAAAGAGAGATGTCTTTTAAGAGCTTGAGTGTTAGCTTTCCGTCGTCGATCAGGATCGCAGCTTCCGCTTCGTCCTTGGAGTGGCGGTTGAGATCTTTGCTGTCGGTCGTGAATTCATTTGCGTCTTTTAACGCCTTGAGGAAGTCGGAGTAGTAGGCGTGGTAGTCCACGAGGACGACGCCCTCCACCGTCACGTCGCCGTCGTCGCAGTTGACGATGGAAAGCAGGGTCTCTTTGTACCAATCCGCACCCTTGGCGACGGCGACCCAGTCGGTCGCGAGCAGGGGGTAGGAAAGCGTGGAGAGAACGGTGCAACCGCGCAGAGCGTCCACGTCCAGATTGCGCATGCTCGCGGGAATGGAAAGGGAGGTGATCGCGGTATCCTTGAGTGCGCGGCTTTCAATGGTGCGAAGCCCGTCGGGCAGCGCGAGCTCTTCGATCAGCGAGCAACCCTCGAAGGCGCGTGCTTCAATGCTTTCCACAAAGTCGTGCAGTTGTACGCTTGCAAGCGCGGTGCAGTTGCGAAACGCGTTTGCGGGAACGCTGTACACGGAGGCGTCGAAGTTCATTCCACCGATGCTGTCGCAACCGTAGAAGGCGTAATCGCCGATGGTGGTGATGCTCTTGGGCAGGTGGGTTACGACGATGTTTTCACAACCGTAGAAGGCGCTGTTTCCGATGGTCTCCAGTTTTTCGGGAAGCATGTCAAGCCACAGTGAGTTGCAGGAGTGGAAGGCAAAGTTGCCGATGGAGACGAGCGTTGAGGGCAGGGGATTGCCGAGGTCTGCAAGGTCGTATTGCGCGAAGAAGGCGTAGTCGTCAATGGCAAGCACGCCTTCGGCAAAATCGACGGCGATGAGGCTCGCGCCCTTCGGCACGGAGTAGGACGAGGACGAAACGGTCGTGTCCGTCGTCTCGGATGTAGTGCCGTCCGAGTAGAAAAACACCGTGGTATTCGCGGTTTTTTCAAAGGTGTTGAGGTAGGCGTCCACCGTCGGGCTTCCGGCGGAGGAGGGGGTGAAGTTTTTAGGCAGCAGACGGCAGAGTTCGTCTGCGAGGGCGGCGGCAGTCTTTTCTGCGCCGAGCACGCTCAGGCGGGAGGAGTCCAGGGAGACACTGTTTTTCGTCTGCCAGGTGTTGAGGTAGGCGTTTTGCTTTGCGCCGAGCGTTTCGTAGAGCGTTTGCGTTTTTGCACCGAGATCGACGAGTGTCGCGCCGCAGTCGGAGGCGAGGGCACGAACGCTGTCGGCGTAGGAACTGTGCAGGGTGCTTTCCGTGAAGGTCAGACCGTCCGTGGGTCTTGTGACTACGGGCGTCGTCAGTACGGGGACCGCGCCGCGTGCGCGGATCGGTTCAATGTAGTAGTGGTAGAGGTAGTAGGCAAAGGAGCCCTTGCTGTCTTTGTTGCCCGAGGCGGGAGCGTAGGTGTCTGCCACAGAGTCTGCGTCGTGAATGCCGAAGGAGAGCAGGACGACGTCGTTTTCTTTCAGCGAGCCGAATACCGTGCTGTAGGCGGCGCTTTGGACGGTGTTTTTCGCGCTTGCGCCGTCTGCGGCAAGGTTTTTGACCGTATAACCGAGAAGGTTGTTTTTCAGATAATCGCCGTAGCCTGCGGCGGGGTAATAGCCGTCCGTCTCGGTCTTTGCGGTCTCGTCACCCAGTACGTAAAGCGTGGGGAAACTCCAATTTGCAAGCATCTGAGCGGCGGCGGAAAGATCGATGATGGTAATTTCAAAGTCGCGATCCAAGTCTGCCTGTTTTCCCGCAAAAGGGATATCCCAACCGGTAAGGTACATTGCCGTGGTGGAAATGTCAACGACGTCAAACAGCCCGTTTTCGTCGGAGTCACCTTCCAAAACAGGAACGTGGAAGCGCATGCCCATATCGCCCGCAAACGTCTCGGTGTAACTGCCCTTTGCGCCTTGCAGGGTGAGGGTGTTCTCAAAGGCGGTCGCGTCAATGACCGTCACCGTGCTCGGCAAGGTGAGGGCGGAGAGGGCGTCGCAGTCGGAAAACGCACGTTTTCCCACCTCGCGCACCGTTGCATCTCCGAGTTTTTCGGGCACGGTGATCTCGCCCGTCACGCTTTCCAGACAGTCGGTGATCGTGGCACTCGTGCCGTTGACCGTGTAGAAAAAGGGAAGGGCGATCTTGTCGCCTTGGTAGGTCTTGCCGTCAAAGGAGACCGTCGCCGCAAAGACGGAGAATGCGCAAAAGAGCGGCAGACAGAGGGCGGCGGTAAGCAGAAGGGCAAGCGCGCGAGAGAACGTATGCTTCATGAAAAAACCTCATAATTGGACGGAATGGGGTGTGCGTATCAAGCGTTATATACAATAATTATAATATTGCAAGGAATAATTGTCAACAAAAAGAGGCACCCCGTCGGGGGGTGCCTCTTGTGGCATTTTTCGTCAGTTTTCTTTGCCGCTCAAGCGGGAGGAGGTCTTCACGACCACGTCGCGGTCGTAGCAGGAGAAGGCGAATTCTACGACCTCTTTTTTCGGTGCTTTCGTCATAAGGGAGACGAGCGGCACCAGAACGAGGGACAAGAGCATCGCGCCGGCGCCCGCAACGGAGGAGGTGGTGAAATTCAAGAAAAGGTTTGCCGTAACGAGGCCCACTCCGCACGCCATGCTGACAAAGACCGCGGCTTTCGTCGTCCGTTTCCAGAACAGTCCGAAGAGGAAGGGGCCGAGGAAACTTCCGGCAAGCGCACCCCAACTGATCCCCATCAGGTTTGTGATCATGCTGGACGGCGCGAGGGCGAGAAAGAGAGACACGGCAATAAAGAGCGCACAGAGCACGCGGATCAGGAGCACCTCCGTCTTTTCTTTTTTCATGGGGCGCACGCTTTTAAAGAGGTCGGTGACCGCCGTGGAGGAGGCGGTGAGCGCAAGGGAGGCGAGCGTGGACATGGAGGCGGAGAGCACTACGATGAGCACGATGCCGATGAGGATGCTGCCGTCACCGAGGACCTCTGTGAGCATGCTCGGCACGATCTGATCGAAAAGCACTTTGCCGCTTTCATCCACGGGGGTGTTAAACAGTCTGCCGAATCCGCCCATGAAGTAACTGCCGCCCGCCACGATGAGGGCAAAGGCGGTGGAGATGAGAGTGCCCTTTTTGATTGCCGCCTCGTCTTTGATGGCGTAGAATTTGTGTACCATTTGCGGCAGGCCGAGCGTGCCGAGTGAGGTCAGAAGCACGACGGAGAGCAGGTTTAAGGGGTCGGGGCCGAACATGGAGGCAAAGGAACCCGCAAAGTCGGGCGCGGCTTCACTTGTCACTTGTGAGAGGGCGGCGACGGAATTCATGAAGCCGCCGTTGACGGAAAGCACGGAGCACACGATGAGTACGATGCCGACGAGCATGATGATGGCTTGGATAAAGTTGTTGACCGCCGTTCCCATGTAGCCGCCCGCCACGACGAAGATGCCGGTCAGAACGGCCATGCCGACGGCGCACCACACGAAGGGCAGACCGAAGGCGGCGGCAAAGAGCTCGGAGAGTCCCTTGTAGACGGAGGCGGAGTAGGGAATGAGGAAGATGACGATGATGACGCTGGAGAGGATCTTGAGCGTCTTGGAGTCGTAACGGCGCGCGAAGAATTCGGGCATTGTGGAGGCCTGCAGGTGTCCCGTCATTACACGGGTGCGCCGCCCGAGCAGGACCCATGCGAGCAGTGAGCCGATGAGTGCGTTTCCGATGCCGATCCAGAAGGCGGAAATGCCGAAGGTGTGGCCGAACTGCCCCGCGTAGCCGACGAAGATCGTCGCGGAGAAGTAGGTCGTGCCGTAGGCAAAGGCGGAAAACCAGGCACCGACGCGTCTGCCGCCGAGGACGAAGTCGTCGCGGCTTTGCGCCTGCTTTTTCGAGTAGATGCCGATTCCTGCCGTCACGAGGAAGAACAGGAGGATAAGAATGGCGTTTGTGAGCATGAGAACTCCCTTTCTTTGTACGAGGGCAAAAAGAAAACCGCCCTCTTTCTTTTCAGAAAAGAGGGCGATGAAATCGCGGTACCACCTCTAATTTATCGCGCTCTCACGGGCGCGACCTCTGCGGGTGCCAATACACCCTGACGCTGTAACGGGCGTCTTATCCGGCGCAGCCTACTGAGGGATCCGTTCGGTGCGCAGCTCTCGGAGCGTAACGTGTTTGCAAAGCGGTCGCGCCTCTCATCAGCCGGCAACTTTCTGTAACTCTTTTTGCAAAGACGGAAAACGCGTGTTTTCTCTCCGGTCATAGCCGTTGCAGTGAGTATAATCCCGTGCGGGAAATTTGTCAAGAGTTTTGTCGGCAAAAGAAAAACGCGTGCAGAAAATGCACGCGTTTTTTGGTTTTGTCATCCTTTTACTTTGCAGGGGGAGCCGAATGAGGAGATGACGCCGCAGTTGTGGCACTCCTTGGTACAGGGTGCGGTGGGGGAGGCGGCGCTTGCTTTTTTGTATTCGCTTTCCAGGTACGCTCTCTGCACACCCGCAGTCAAAAAGTCCCAAGGTAAGATCTCGTCGGTGGGAATGGTGCGGCAGGCGTAGAAGGAGATGTCAAGGCCCGCGTCTTGAGCGGCGGACTCCCAACGCTCGTAGGAGAAATAGTCGTCCCACGAGGAGAAGGCCTCGCCCGCATCCACCACGGAGGAGATCACGCGCGAGAGACGGCGGTCTCCGCGCGCCAGCAACGCCTCGATGCGGCTGGAGGCGGCACCGTGGTAGGAGTAGTGTACCTTGCGGTTGGTGATGGAGGACTTCAAAAACTTCTGCTTGCGCAAGAGTTCGTCCGGCTCGTTTTGGCCGACCCATTGGAAGGGCGTCATCGGTTTGGGAATGAAGCAGGCGACGGAGAGCGAGACGGATACGCTCTTGCCCTTGACGTGGTTCGGGTTGTGGTAGTAGAGATCCACGGCCTTTTGCGCCAGCGCGGAAATGCCGAGCAGATCTTCGTCCTCTTCAAAGGGCAGGCCGAGCATGAAGTAGAGTTTTGCGGCAATGTAGCCGCTGCCGAAGGCAAAGGACAGACTGCGTTCCAGATCCTCTTCGGAAATGCCCTTGTTGATGATGTCGCGCATGCGTTGCGTGCCGGCCTCGGGCGCGAAGGTCAGGGATGCGCGTCGGCGTCCCGCAGTCTTGTCGATGAGTTCCTGCGAGAAGGAGTCAAGACGCATGGAAGGCAGCGAGAGGGAAATGCCCTCGGGCTTCGTGAAATCCAAAAGTGAGTCGCAGAGCTCTTTCATGTGCGGGTAGTCGGAAATGGAGAGCGCGCAGAGGCTGATCTCGTCGTAGCCGGTCGCGTCCACCGTCTCGCGCGCCATCTTGGTCAGAGCCTCGGCGCTTCTGTGGCGAATGGGGCGGTTGGCAAAGCCCGCCTGGCAGAAACGGCAACCGCCGGGACAACCGCGGAAGACCTCCAGCGTTACGCGGTCTTGTACCGCGTCCGTGAAGGGAAGCACCTGTTCTCTCGGGTAGTAGCTGTGTTCAAAGTCGCGCACGATGCGCTTTTGGATCTTCTTCGGCACGCCCTCCTCCTTCGGCTCAAAGGAGGCGATGGTGCCGTCTTCTTTGTATGTAACCTCGTAGAGAGAGGGGACGTAGAAGCCTTCAAGCTTTGCCGCGCGGCGCAAGAAGTCGCGCTTGGAGAGCCCCGCTTTCTTGCACTCGGTGTACAGGCGGGCAAGTTCGGGCAGCGCCTCCTCGCCTTCGCCGATGGAGAAAATATCGAAGAAGTCCGCCATCGGTTCGGGGTTGTAAGCGCAGGGGCCGCCGCCGAGCAGAATGGGGTCGTCCTCTCCGCGGTCCGCGGCAAAGCGCGCGATCTTGGCAAGGTCGAGCATATACAGCACGTTCGTGTAGCAAAGCTCGTACTGCAGGGTGAAGGCCACCATGTCGAACTCACTCAGCGCATCGCCGCTTTCCAGTGCCCACAGAGGCACGTTTTCGCGGCGCATGACGTCTGCCATATCGGGCCACGGCGCAAAGCAGCGCTCGCAGTACACGTCTTTTTCTTCATTTAACACGCCGTAGAGAATGCGCATGCCGAGGTTCGACATGCCAATCTCATAGGTGTCGGGAAAGCAGAAGCAGATGCGCGTTTTGCCTTCCTTGTCTTTTTTGACTTCGTTGACTTCGCCGCCGATGTAGCGGGCGGGTTTTTCCACCTTCGAGAGGTAGGGTGCGATCTTCTTCGGAATCATTTATTTCTCCAAAAGTTCTTTTAAGAATTGTCCGGTGTAAGAATTGGGGTTCTTTGCCACTTCCTCGGGCGTGCCGCAGGCGACCAGCGTGCCGCCGCCGTCGCCGCCCTCGGGGCCTAAGTCGATGAGGTAGTCGGCGCATTTTATGACGTCCAGATTGTGTTCAATGACGATGACCGTGTTGCCGCCCTCGGTCAGTCGGGCGAGGATGCCTAAAAGCTTCTTCACGTCGTGGGAGTGCAGACCCGTGGTCGGCTCGTCCAGAAGATATACCGTGCGTCCCGTACTGCGGCGGGAAAGCTCGCAGGAGAGCTTTACGCGTTGCGCTTCGCCGCCGGAGAGGGTGGTGGAGGATTGACCGAGTCGGATGTAGCCGAGTCCCACGTCTTGCAACGTTTTCATTTTGCGGTGGATCTTGGGGATGGAAGAGAAAAATTCCACCGCTTCATCTACCGTCATCTCCAGTACGTCCGCAATGCTCTTGCCGTGGTAGCGCACCTCGAGCGTCTCGCGGTTGTAGCGCTTGCCGTGGCAAACGTCGCAGGTCACGTATACGTCGGGCAAAAAATGCATTTCGATCTTTATGGTGCCGTCGCCCTGGCAGGATTCGCATCTGCCGCCGCGCAGGTTGAAGGAAAAGCGGTTTTGCCTGTAGCCGCGCTCTCTTGCGTCCGTCGTCTGCGCAAACAGCGCGCGGATGTCGGAGAACACACCCGTGTAGGTCGCGGGATTGGAGCGCGGGGTGCGTCCGATGGGCGACTGGTCAATGTCAATGACCTTGTCCAGCGCCTCCATGCCCAAGATTTCGTCCACGTCACCGGGGGTGTCAAAGGAGCGGTTGAGTTCGCGCCGCAGAGCAGGCAGGAGGATGGAATTTACCAGGCTTGATTTTCCGCTGCCCGAAACACCCGTTACGCAGGTGAGCGTGCCGAGCGGGAACTTGACGTCAAGGTTTTTCAGGTTGTTTTGTCTCGCACCCTTGACCGTCAGGAATTTTCCGTTGCCGCCCCGTCTTTTTTCGGGCACGTCGATCTTCATCTTTCCGGAGAGGTATTTGCCCGTGTAGGATCTGTCGCAGGAGAGAATGCCCTCCACCTCACCGTTGTAGATGACTTCGCCGCCGTGTACGCCCGCTTTCGGGCCGATGTCGCAGATCCAGTCTGCGTGGCGGATGGTCTCCTCGTCGTGTTCCACCACGACCACGGTGTTGCCGACGTCGCGCAGGTTCTGCAGAGCCTCAATGAGTTTCAGGTTGTCGCGCTGGTGCAGGCCGATGGACGGCTCGTCAAGAATGTAGAGCACGCCCATGAGGGAGGAGCCGATCTGCGTTGCCAGACGAATGCGCTGGCTTTCACCGCCGGAAAGCGTTGCACTCATGCGGGAGAGGGTCAGGTATCCGAGCCCCACGCGCACCAAGAAGCCGAGTCGCGCGCGCACCTCTTTTAAGATCTCGCGGGCGATGAAGGTCTCCTTGTCGCTCAGGGTGATGTTCTCAAAGAACTGCAGGCATTCCGAGACGGGCATCTCGCAGACTTCGGCAATGTTCTTGTCCGCCACCGTGACGGCAAGGATCTCTTTTTTCAGGCGGCGCCCGTGGCACACGTCACAGATCTTGTCATCCTTGAATTGGTCGTAGTAGTCGTTTTCTCCGCGGCTGTCGCGGCTCTCAATGGTCTTGAGGATGCCTGCAAAGGACGTCGTGTAGTGGCGCGTGCGTCCCGCGGCCGTGAAGTGCACGGGGTATTTTTGACTGCCCGTGCCGTAGAGCAGGGCGTGCAGGGCCTCTTCGGAATATTCGCACAGCGGCGTGTCCAGGGTGAAGCCGTAGAGCTTGCCGACCTCCTCGTACAGACGGCCGGAGAAGTTGTCGTCAATGGTCTTAAAACCGTTGACCATGATCGCCCCCTCGCGCAGGGAGAGGGAGGTGTCGGGAATGATGCGGGAGAGGGAGATGACGCGGTGCGCGCCGAGTCCGCCGCAATTTTCGCAGGCGCCGTAGGGGTTGTTGAAGGAGAACATGCGCGGCGCAAGAGAGGGCATGGAAAAGCCGTGCTCGTCGCAGGCGTAGTTTTGTGAGAGGGTGATGATGCGTTCCTCGTCGTTTTCGGGCCTATCCACCATTTCCAGCATCACCACACCGCCCGAGAGGTGGAACGCCGTCTCCAGGCTGGCGCTCAAGCGCTCGTTGATGTCTTCCTTCAGTACGATGCGGTCCACTACGATCTCAATGGAGTGCTTCTTGTTCTTTTCCAACGCGGGCACGTCCGAGAGGTCGTAGAGGTAGCCGTCCACACGCACGCGGGCGTAGCCGTCGCGCGCGGCGTCGTCAAACACTTTTTCATGCTGACCTTTTTTTGCGCGGACCACGGGGGAGAGAATGGCAAAGCGCGTGCCGAGCGGCAGGGCTTTGACGCGATCCACGATCTGGTCGATGGACTGAGCCACGATCTCTTTGCCGCACACGGGACAGTGCGGGATGCCGATGCGCGCGTAAAGCAGGCGAAGGTAGTCGTAGATCTCCGTCACCGTGCCCACCGTGGAACGCGGGTTTTTGGAGGTGGTCTTCTGGTCAATGGAGATGGCCGGGGACAGCCCTTCGATCTCGTCCACGTCGGGCTTGTCGATCTGTCCCAAGAACATACGCGCGTAGGAGGAGAGGGACTCCACGAAGCGGCGGTTTCCCTCAGCGAAGAGCGTGTCGAAGGCAAGACTGGATTTTCCGCTGCCGGAAAGCCCCGTAAACACGGTCAGCTTGTCACGCGGGATCTCCACGGAAATGTCTTTTAGGTTGTTGACCCGCGCACCGCGGATCTTGATGGAATCACGTGCCATTATTCTGTTTTGTTCTCCTGTTCCAGAGCGCGGATCTTGTCGCGCAGGATAGCGGCGAGCTCGAAGTCGAGTTTCTTTGCCGCGTCGTTCATCTTGGTGTAGAGGGTGGCAATGGCCTTGCGGCGCTCGGAGGCGGAGAGTTTCTTTTCGTTCTCGGCCTTGGCCTCTGCCATTTTGGTGATCTCGGGCATCTCGCGCAGGGGCTTGATGACCGTTTTCGGAGTAATGGAGTGTTTTTTGTTGTACGCTTCCTGTACGCTTCTGCGGCGCGCGGTCTCGTCCATTGCGCGGCGCATGGAGTCGGTGACGTGGGAGGCGTAGAGGATCACGCGGCCCTCTTCGTGGCGGGCGGCGCGGCCGAAGATCTGGATCAGGCTTCGCGCAGAGCGCAAAAAGCCTTCCTTGTCTGCGTCCAGAATGGCAACGAGGGAGACTTCGGGAAGATCCAGTCCTTCGCGCAGAAGGTTGATGCCCACCAGCACGTCGTACACGCCTGCGCGCAGGTCGTTCAAGAGCTTCATGCGCTCAATGGTCTCCACGTTGTGGTGCAGGTAGCGCACGCGCACGTCGCGGCTTGAGAGGTAGTCGGTGAGTTCTTCCGCCATTTTTTTGGTCAGCGTTAAAACGAGGGAGCGTTCGCCGCGCTCTGCACGGGCAACGAGCTCCGAATACAGGTCGTCGATCTGTCCCTCGGGCGGGCGCACCTCCACGATGGGGTCCAAAAGCCCCGTCGGACGGATGAGTTGTTCGCTGATTGCGTCGGAGGTTTCAAGCTCGTAGTCACCGGGTGTTGCGGAGACGAAGATCATCTGCGGGATCCTCTCGTCAAACTCCTCGTAGTAGAGCGGGCGGTTGTCAAAGGCGGACGGCAGGCGGAAGCCGTAGTCCACGAGGTTCTTTTTGCGTGCGCGGTCGCCCGCGCTCATGCCGTGCACCTGTGGCAGAGTCACGTGGCTTTCATCTACGAAGAGCACGAAGTCGTCGGGGAAGTAATCGAGTAGGGTGTAGGGCGTGGAACCGGGCTCACGGCGCGCAAATACGCGGGAGTAGTTTTCGATCCCCGTGCAAAAGCCCAGCTCGCCGATCATCTCAAGGTCGTACTTCACGCGCTCGCTGATGCGTTGCGCCTCAATGAGTTTGCCTTGGGATTCAAAGAATTTTACGCGTTCGTCAAGCTCTGCCTCGATCTCTGCAATGGCCTCTTCGCGTTTTTCTTCGCTTGTCACGTAGTGGCTTGCGGGGTAGAGGGCGAGGTGCTCCAGACGGGCAATGCGTTCCCCCGTCACGGGGTGCACGGTGGAGATGGAGTCGATCTCGTCGCCGAAGAATTCCACGCGCGTGCATTCCTTTTCACTGCCCGCGGGGAAGATGTCAATCACGTCGCCTCGCACGCGAAAGCGCGTGCGGGAGAGCTCCATGTCGTTGCGGGAGTACTGCATCTGCGTCAAGCGGCGAATGAGGTTGCGCCGTCCGAATTCTTGGCCGGGGCGCAGGGAGAGCACCTGCTCGCGGTACTCGGCGGGATCGCCGAGGGTGTAGATGCAGGAGACGCTTGCCACGATGATGACGTCGCGCCGTTCGAAGAGCGCGCTCGTCGCGCTGTGGCGCAGTCGGTCGATCTCGTCGTTGACCGCGGAGTCTTTTTCAATGTATAAGTCCTTGCCGGGGATGTAGGCTTCCGGCTGGTAGTAGTCGTAGTATGACACAAAGAACTCCACCGCATTCTCGGGGAAAAATTCGCGGAATTCCGTGCACAGCTGTGCGGCAAGAGTTTTGTTGTGAGCGAGGACGAGGGTGGGGCGGTTGAGCCGCGCAATGATGTTTGCCATGGTGAAGGTTTTGCCGCTTCCCGTAACGCCCAGAAGCGTCTGCGCGCGAAGTCCTGCCTCGACACCCTGTGTCAAGGCCTCGATCGCCTCGGGCTGATCCCCCGTGGGAGCGAAAGGCGCGTGCAGTTTGAAGCGGTTTTCGGCCATGTTTTTTATCCTTGTCTGCGGTTGTTGTTTTGCGGCCCTCGCGGTGCGGGTCTCTGCGGGGGACGTGTGCTTTTCGGCGCGCCGTATCCGGTTTGCTCTCGGCGCGAAAGAGGGGCTTTCACCCTTGCGACAGTGCGTTTTTTCGGTGCGGGGCGGGAGAGCAGTACCACCGCTGCGGCGAGTACGGCAAGCAGCACGAGTGCTGCGATGCCCACGATCATCACGGCGGAGGGGCCGTCGTTTGTCAACTCCGTGTCCGCCGGCGTCTGCGGAAGGGCGGGTGTCGGAACGGTGTCAAAAGAGAGCGTGCGGGTGGCAATGACCTTGCCGTTTTGCACAACCTCCAGCGTTCCCGCTTCCTCGGAGAACGGCGCGGTGGCGGGGTTTTTGAGGTTGGGGAAGAGTTGCACTTCGCCTGCGTCCTTTTGCGTGCAGACGACGAGATCTTCTTTCAGGGATACCGTGGCACTCGGTGCCGTTGCGCCGCTGAGCGTGGCGGTCGCAATGACTTCGCCCGCGCGCTTTACGGTCTTGGTCTCAAAGTTTGCAAAGGCCCAGTCGTAGAGTGCGCGCGTATCCGAGCGGGCGTGGTTCGTACCGCCTTCTTTCGGTGCGCCCATGCAGACGGCAAGGAAGGTTTCGTCGCCTCGCGTTGCCATGGAGGACAGACAGCACTTTGCCTGCAGGGTGTAGCCGGACTTGATGCCGACCATGCCTTTGTAGTATTCCCCGCTGTATTCGTACAGCATCGGAATGGTGGATTGGTAGTTGACGTAGCGTTTGGCGTGGTAGTCGTTTTCGGGGATCAGGTGCTCAAAGGTGTTGATGATCTCCACGAACTTCTCGTTTTGCAGAGCCTTCAAAATAATTTTGGAAATATCGCGTGCCGAGGACTTGTGTCCCGGCGCGTCGAGGCCGTGCGCGTTGCGGAAGGTGGTGGAAACGGCGCCCGCCTCGCGTGCCCAGGTGTTCATGCGTTCTACAAAGGTCTGCACGTTGCCGTTTCCGAAGTGGTAGGCAAGCACGCTGCAAGCGTCGCAGGCAGAGGGAAGCATGACCGCGTAGAGCAGGTCGTTGACGGAAAGCCTTTCGCCCACGGTCAGGTCAATGTTGGAACCGCCCACCGCGCGGATCTCGTCGAAAAGGCCCGCGTTGGGCACCGTTACGTATGTACCTTCAAGGTCGGAGCACATCTCGAGCACCACCATCGTGGTGACGATCTTTGTCAGTGATGCCGGTGCGAGCACGGCGTCTGCGTTTTTCTCAAAGATCACGTCCCCTGAATTGAGGCTGTAAAGAATGGCGGACGTGGAAGAGAGCGTGGGTGCGCTTGCCGCCTCGGCGGTCGGCACGAGGGCGAGGAAGAGGCAGAGCGTCAACAGAAGGGTCAAGAGTCGTTTGAGCATACAAATCCTTTTTTACAAACTTCGGTTTAGTTTTCGCGGCAGATCATCAGGTCAAAGATCTCGGAAAGAAGGGTCTTGGCTTCGCTTTCTTCAAGACAGTCAAGCAGCATCTGTGCGTTTTCGCGCGCTGCTTGTTTTTTCTTTTCGTAGCCCTCTTTGCCGTAGGAGAGCAGAATGCCGCGCACGGCGCGCACCGCGCCGATGGGGGCTTTCTCGTCGCCGAGGGTCGCGTCAAGCAGGAGTTTTTCTTTTTCGGTGGCGCGCAGGTAGGCCTCGCGCACGAAGAAGGTCTGCTTACCTTCGCGAATGTCGGAAAGGGCGCTTTTGCCCATCGCCTCCTCGCTTGCCGTAAGTCCGAGGTAGTCGTCGGTGAGTTGGAAGGCCTCGCCGATGTTCGCACCCGCGTTTTCAATGGCGGCGCAGAGTTTTTCGCTCGGCATACCGTTTTCGGCGCAGACGGCACCCGCAAAGAGCGCAAATTCAAAGAGCACGCCCGTTTTGTTGCGGTAAACGGTGGTGATCTCTTCCTCGCTCGGCAGCTGTGTCTGATAGCCGAGACGCGTGTCTACCGCCTCGCCGGAGAGCAGGAGCGGCAGGGTGCGGGAGCTCAGGCGAAGAATGAGAGACAGCCGCGCTTCGTCCGAGAGGCCTTCGGCTTTTGAGAGCAGTTCGACCGAGCGCGAGAAGAGCGCGTCGCCTGCCAGAATGGCGATGGAAGTGCCGTATTCCGCACGCACGGTTTTGCTCAGTCGGCTTTCCTCCGCGGCAAGGATGTGCGCGGTCTTTGCCCCGCGGCGCAGGGTGTCGTGGTCGATCACGTCGTCCTGCACGAGGGTAAAGAGGTGGAAGAGCTCCGTGGCAAGGGCTGCGGGAAGTGCACGGCGCGCGGCATTTTTATGGCCGAGTGCGGCGGCGGTGCACAGACAGAGTGCGGGACGGATCAGTTTGCCGCCGCGGGCAAAGTAGGCGTTGGTCGCAAGGTCGAGCTCCGCGGGGCTAAGCGGCAGGAAGGCCGCTTCTTCGTAGGTCTTTTTCAGAGCCACGGAAATTTGAGTGAGAAAGTCGGAGAGTTTCATCGGTTGGAAAGAAAGTCGATAAAGTCAATGATCTCTTTTCTCTGCCCTTTGGAGAGGGAGAGAAATTTTTCGTAAAAGAGTTCGCCCTGTTTTAAGGACGAGGAGGAGACGGGCAGGCGCGTCTCGTCGCGTTCAAAGCTGGTTCCCGCGCAGAAGAGCAGGTCGTCGGCGGTAATGCCGCCTTCGCTGACCAGCGCGATCTTTTTGATGAGCTTGAGTCGGGGTGCGTTTTCCTGTTGCATGAGGGCGAGTTTTCGCATCTGCACGTAGCTGATGTCGGCATCCAGCGCGAAGCGGCGCCAGCTGCGGTCTCCGCGCGCCACGTCCAGGAGCAGGGCAAAGAGCTTTTTGTTGAAATTCATAGTCTACCTCAATTAAAGTTCGTCGAAGAAATCGATCTTGCGGGTGCCGTCCAGTGCGGAGGAGTCGCTCGCCTTGGGGATCTGAATGGTGGGGGTGTCTTCCGCCGGGCGGATGGAGGGCATGCCCGTGGCGATCTTCGGCAGAGCAACGGTGTCGCTGTTCTTGGCGCGCTCTTCAAAGATGCGCAGTTCTTCTTCGTCCTCTTCTTCAAAGGATGCGATCTCTTCGGCGGTCTCCTCCGTGTAGCGGCGGATGGGGTGTCGCGCCTCCTCGCGCTTGTCTTTTGCGCGGCGCACGAGGAAGATGATGAGCAGAATGACGAGTGGCACGCCGATGAGCAGGGATACGATGATGATGGCCGCAATGATGAAGGTGTTCATCGGGTCTTCGGCGACCTTGACGGCAACCGTGCCGGTGGAGACGCCTTGGTAGGTAAAGACGATCTCCGCCTCTCCTGCTTTTTCAAAAGTGGAACTTGTTTTGCCGTTGATGGTCACCACACAGTCGCGCGCGTCGATGGTGCGGCTTTGCCCGTCCTCGTAGGTGACGAGCAGCTCCACGCGGGCAAGGTCGATGGAAGATCCCTGGCGGTATTGCTTGCCAAGGCTGGTGATCAGCGAGAGGGAGGCGACCTTGTTTTCCAGAACGGTGATGGTAAAA
>JAFYLE010000064.1 GCA_017537265.1 Clostridia bacterium
CTCCCGTGTTTATTCTTCTGATCGCTCTGTTTGTGCTGTTTGCAAGCGGAGTCCTTTGAAAGGGAATGAAATATGCAAGAATTTGAAACCAAAAACCAACCGAACCAAGACCCGGAGATCCTCGTCTCTCAAAAGGAGGCGAATTCTGTGCCCGTGACGCCGAAGGCAGAGCCCGCGGAATACGCGGCACAGACTCCCGCCGCGCGTCCGACGCCTGCCCGTCCGGCCACTTCGGCGCCTTCCCGCGCCAGACGTATGCCGTCCGGCACCGCACAGCAAAAGCCGCAGCCCCCCCTGCAAGCGCCCGCCGCTCCCGCGCCTGAAAAGCAGGAAGCGAAGCCGAGCGTGAAGGACGCCGTTCAGGCCCTCTTTTCCGACAAAAAAGAGCGCAAGGTCGAGGAAGAGCCAAAGAAGGAAAAAGCGTCCAAGAAGGAGAGCAAAACCGACCGCGGCGGCATCGTCGTCAGCGTGCTCAAGGCGCTTGTTTACATCGCCTTCGTGCTCGTCGTTTCCGGTTTTCTTGCCGTGTACGGCATTCGTGTGGCAAACGACATCTTCGCCTTCGTCAAGGATGAAGTTACCGTGGAAGTCACCGTGGAGGAGGGCGATACACTTGCGGACATCGCCGATATGCTCTACAACGAGGGCCTTGTGGAGAATGCGGATTGGTTCCGCATCTACACCGAGTTTAAGTACCGCAAGTCGACCTTGGAATTCGTGCCGGGAACGTACACGCTCAACAGCACCATGAACTACAAGGAGTATATCACCATGCTCACCCCGCGCGGTGGACGCACCATCGTTTCCGTCCTCATTCCCGAGGGCTTTACGGTGGATCAGATCATCGACCTTCTGGTGGAGAAGGGCATCGGCACCCGAGAGGGGTATATCGACGCCATTCAGAACTATGATTACAACTATGAGTTCTTGGACGTGCTTGACTCCATTGAGAAAAAAGAAGGCCGCAAGTACCGTCTGGAGGGCTATCTCTTCCCGGCGAAGTACGACGTCTATCAGGACTCCAGCGAGATCGCCGTCGTGGATAAGATGCTTGCCGCGTTTCAGGCCAACTTTACCGAGGTCTACAACGACCGCCTGACGGAACTCAACATGAATATGGACGAGGTCATCATTCTCGCCTCCATCATTCAGCGCGAGGCGCACTTCTCCTCGGATATGTACTACATTTCCGGCGTGTTCCACAATCGCTTGAACAATTCGGCAAACTTCCCCTTCCTCGGCTCGGACGCCACCGTGCAGTACGCTCTGCCCGAGCACAAGGAGGAACTGACCAAGGAGGACCTTGCCGTTGACAGTCCCTACAACACGCATTTGTACAAGGGCCTGACGCCCGGCGCCATTTGCAATCCGGGTTTGGAGGCCATCACCGCCGCGCTCTATCCGGAGGATAAACTCATGGAAAGCCGCGGTGTGAAGAGCTATTATTTCGTCGCAGGATACGACGGTTACTCCATCTTTGGTGCCACTGCAAGTGAGCACGCAGCCAACATCGCCAAGGTCGCCGCGGACAAAGAGGCAGCCAAGGCCAAATCCAATGCATAAGGAATTGTTTATGGACCCTATTCTTATCATCGCAATTTCTGCCCTTGCCGTCGCGCTCGTTGCGTGCGTGCTCTGCATTCTCGCGCTCAAAAAAGCCGCGGGCAAGAGTGACGTTTCCGCAGAGATCGACGCCATTCGCCGTGAGACGGAATCCTCCCGCCGCGAGATCATCTCCTCTACTCAAAGTGCCGTGCAGTCCATGGCAAGCGCTTTGACCATGAGCCAGAAGGAAGTTTTTGCCGGTCAGGATAAGCACATCGCCGACCTGAAGGACACCGTGCACAAACTTGCCGAGCAGCAGGAGAGCGCCGCGGGCGCGCTTCGCCGCACCGTGACCGAGCAGTTTGACCGCGGCAGAGAAGAGAACCAAAAGCAGTTGAACGAGATCCGCGGCGTCGTGGACGAAAAACTGCAAAAGACCTTGGAGAGCCGCCTGTCCGCCTCCTTCAAGCAGGTCAGTGAACGCTTGGAAGAGGTCTACCGCGGCCTCGGCGAGATGCAAAGCCTCGCCACGGGCGTGGGCGACTTGAAGAAGGTCCTCATGAACGTCAAGACGCGCGGCAACTTCGGCGAATATCAGCTCGGCGCCATCCTTGCGCAGATCCTCTCGCCCGAGCAGTATGAAGAAAACATCGCTACGATCCCCGGTTCGCAAAACCGCGTGGAATACGCCGTTAAACTTCCCGGCAAGGCAGACGGTGCTCCCGTGTATCTTCCCATCGACTCCAAGTTTCCGATGGACGCTTATCTCAACCTGACCGAGGCGCAGGAGAGCGGGGAAGAAGCGCGCATCACCGCCGCTTCGCGTGAGTTCGTTTCCCGCATCAAGGGCTTTGCCAAGGACGTGGCGGAAAAGTACGTCTCTCCGCCGGACACGACGGATTTTGCCATTCTGTTCCTTCCCACCGAGGGCCTGTATGCGGAAGTCATCCGCGCGGGGCTTTTGGAGGAGTTGCAGCAGAAGTATAAAGTCAACATCGCGGGCCCCACCACCATGGCGGCGCTTTTGAACAGCCTGCAAATGGGCTTCAAGACCTTGGCGATCCAAAAACGCTCAAGCGAGGTGTGGGAGGTGCTCTCCGCCGTTCGCACCGAGTTTGAAAAATTTGAGAAGACCCTCACCGCAACGCAGACGCGTCTCAATCAGGCAAACCGCGAACTCGATCAACTCGTCGGCACTCGCACCCGCGCCATCAATCGCCGCCTGCGCGGCATCTCCACCCTCACAGAGGAAGAGAGTGCGCGCGTGCTCTTGAACGAGGGCGACGTATTCGCGTCCTTCGGCATGGAGGACGGCGATGAGTGAAGGTGTGAAGATCATTGCTCAGAACCGTCGCGCGTTCCATGAGTATTTCATCGAGGAAAAGTTTGAGGCGGGCATCTCCCTTGTCGGCACGGAGGTCAAGAGTCTGCGCGGCGGAAACGTCAACATGAAGGATTCTTACTGCCGCGTGGAAAACGGAGAGATGTTTCTCTTAAATATGCATATCAGCCCCTACGAGCAGGGAAACGTGTTCAACCGCGACCCGCTTCGCGATCGCAAGTTGCTTTTGCACAAACGGGAGATCCTCAAGATCTTTCAGGCCGTAGGGCGCGAGGGTTACAGCATCATTCCCCTGTCGCTGTATTTGAAGCGCGGCAGGATCAAGGTGGAGATCGCACTTGCCCGCGGCAAGAAACTTTACGACAAGCGCGAATCCATTGCAAAAAAAGACCGTGAGCGCGAAAATATGCGCTTTGTAAAGGAACAGAACAGACGATGAGTGTCAAACAAGAAAACATTCGCAATTTTTCCATCATTGCCCACATCGACCATGGCAAGAGCACCTTGGCCGACCGTATTTTGGAGTTGACGGGCGCCGTCACCAAGCGTGAGATGACCGAACAGGTGCTCGACAATATGGAATTGGAGCGCGAGCGCGGCATCACCATCAAGAGCCGTGCGGTGCGTCTTTCCTACAAGTCGCCCGTGGATGGGGAAGAGTATATCTTCAACCTCATTGACACCCCCGGTCACGTGGACTTCAACTATGAGGTCAGCCGTTCGCTTTCCGCTTGTGAAGGTGCGCTTCTGGTCGTGGACTCCACGCAGGGCATTCAGGCGCAGACGCTTGCAAACGCGTATCTCGCCGTGGATGAGGACCTGGAGATCGTTCCCGTCATCAACAAGGTGGACCTTCCCGCCGCCAATCCCGAACGCGTGAGAGCGGAGATCGAGGACGTGATCGGTATCCCCGCCGACATGGCGCCCTGCATTTCCGCGAAAACGGGCCTCAACGTGGAAGAGGTGCTGGAAGCGGTTGCCCGTTTCGTGCCTGCTCCCAAGGGAGATGCCAATGCTCCGACCAAAGCGCTCATTTTCGACGCGGTGTACGACGCGTACCGCGGCGTCATCGTGTATTTTAAGGTCTGCGACGGAAAGATCTCCGTTGGGGACCAGATCCGCATGATGGCAAGCGGCACTTCGTTTGAGGTGTTGGAAGTCGGCCATATGGAACCGTTCGGACTGGCCGCCTGTCAGACGTTGTCTGCGGGCGAGGTCGGCTATCTTACCGCTTCCATCAAGACTTTGGCAGACGCCCGCGTGGGTGACACCATCACCTTTGTGGATAATCCTACGGAAGAGCCGCTGGAGGGCTTCCGCGCCGCACTGCCCGTGGTCTTTTCGGGCATTTACCCCGCCGACGGCGCGCGTTATCCGGACTTGCGCGACGCCTTGGAAAAGCTGCAACTTAACGACGCCGCTCTGTCCTTTGAGGCGGAGACGAGTGCCGCACTCGGCTTCGGCTTCCGTTGCGGCTTCCTCGGCCTTTTACACATGGAGATCATTCTTGAACGCCTGGAGCGCGAGTTCAATCTGCAACTCATCACCACCGCGCCGAGCGTTATTTACAGATTGGAACTCACCGACGGCAGTGTGTTGGAGGTGGACAACCCCACCAATTATCCCTCGGCGGATCGCATCGCCGCCGCGTTCGAGCCGATCGTGCGTGCCTCCATCATAACCCCGACGGAATACGTCGGCGGCATCATGGATCTCTGTCAGGACCGCCGCGGCGTGTTCGTGGACATGAAGTATCACACCTCCGACCGCGCGGAACTGCACTACCGTCTGCCGCTCAACGAGATCGTTTACGACTTTTTCGACGCCTTGAAGTCGCGCACCCGCGGTTATGCCTCGTTTGACTACGAGAGCGCAGGCTATGAGAAGAGCGATCTTGTCAAACTTGACATTCTGTTAAATGGCGACCTCGTGGACGCTCTCTCCTTCATCGTGCATTCGGAGAAGGCGTACGCCCGCGCCCGCCGCATTGCGGAAAAACTGAAGGACAACATCCCGCGCCAACTGTTTGAAGTGCCTGTGCAAGCGGCCATCGGCGGCCGTGTCATCGCGCGTGAGACCGTGCGCGCCCTGCGTAAGGACGTGCTTGCCAAGTGTTACGGCGGCGACATCACCCGTAAGAAAAAACTTCTGGAAAAGCAGAAGGAAGGCAAGAAAAAGATGCGCTCTCTCGGCAGCGTGGAAGTCTCGCCGGAAGCGTTTATGGCGGTGCTCAAGCTTGATGAATAAGACCCTCGGACTTTATATTCACGTTCCGTTTTGCCTTTCCAAGTGTGCGTATTGCGATTTTTACTCCCTGCCCGATCTGTCAAAAAAGGCCGCGTATACCGAAGCTCTTTGCAGCGCTCTTCGCGACGC
Source organism: Clostridia bacterium (assembly GCA_017537265.1). Taxonomy (GTDB): domain Bacteria; phylum Bacillota; class Clostridia; order Oscillospirales; family SIG627; genus RUG14179. Next base: position 5,264 of record JAFYLE010000064.1, read on the forward strand.
GCAGAGCGGGGTAAGAGAACGCCGTGTCAACACCGTTTTTTTCGGCGGCGGAACCCCTTCGCTCTTGGAAAACGGGGAGATCAAGGCCGTCATGGATGCGCTTTTTGCCTTCGACCTTACCGAGGACTGCGAGATCTCCATGGAGGTCAACCCCGCTACTGCGAACGAGGAAAAATTTGCGTTTTTGCATTCCTGCGGCGTCAACCGCATCTCTCTCGGCATGCAGGCGGCAAGCCAAAGGGAACTGTGCCTGCTTTCCCGCCGTCATACGCCCGAGGAGCTTGAAGAGTGCGTGCGCGCATTGAAGCGCGCGGGATTTTCAAACTTCAGCCTCGACTTGATGTACGGCCTGCCGCATCAGACGATGGAGGATTGGGAAAACAGCCTGCAGAGTGCACTTGCCTTTGAGCCCGCACACCTCTCGCTCTACGCCCTCACGCTCTCCGAGCGCGTACCCCTTTACCGCGAGGTGCAAAACCTTCCCTCGGACGAGGAGTGCCGAGCCTTTTATTTAAGGGCCGTGCAGATCGCCGAAGCGCACGGATTGCACCAGTACGAGATCTCAAATTTTGCAAGACCTTCTTGCTCTTGCCGTCACAATTTGCGTTATTGGCAGGGCGAGGAGTATTTGGGTTTCGGTCCTGCCGCCGCTTCGTTTTACGACGGGCGCAGGTTTACCGAAAGCGAGAGCCTCTCCGCGTTTTTGCAGAACCCCTGCGGACTTCTCTCGCGCATCGAAAAGGAGGAGCAAAACTCCTCGGAGGATGCCCGCGCGGAACGGCTCATGCTTTCTCTTCGCTTGAAAGAGGGCGTGGAGATCGCCCCTTTTGCCACCCCCGCTTTTCTCAAAGAGGTGCAAGCACTCGAGTCGCATTCTCTTGCCACGTGCGCCGACGGACGTCTTGCACTCACTCCCGAGGGCTTCTTCGTTTCAAATGAAATCATCTCCCGCCTGCTTTTGTCTGCGGGATTGTAATCTGGAGTCATCATGAAAAAACTGTTCTCACTCATTCTGGCAATTCTTTGCCTGTCGTTGCCGCTTGTTTCCTGTTCAAACGAGCAGGAGTCCGACGTGCCCGCAGGCATGGCGCGCGCCAAAAACGCCGCCATGGATCTTTGGGTGTTTTACCCCGAGAATTGGACCGTCGCGGAAAACGGCGAGCAGTTGAAGCTCGTCTCCGCAGAGCAGAATTCGTTGGAAAACCAAATGTCTGCCGAGGACCTGACGGACGCCGGCGCCGTTTTGCCCTCCAACATTGCAAACGTCTCCATCACGCGACTGGCAGAGGACGTGGAGGACTTAAAAGCTTATTCGACACAGGCGTGGGGCAGATTTGATGCTCATTTCGTCTTTGACGCAGCCGTTGAGGAAAAGAACCTCGGCGCGGACGACACTATCACCCGCACCTATCATTATGCCTCTGTCGAAGGCAAGGTGCTTTACCGCTTCTCGCAGACCTTCGTTTTGCACGCGGGTACGGTCTATGCCGTCACCTTTACCGCAACCGATTCTCTTTTTGAACTCCTCTCTGAAAGTGCTAAGGAAATTCGCAAGTCCCTGACCTTTGAGAAGGTGGAAGAGGCGGATAACACGCCGCTTTCCGCCGCCGCGGACGAGACCGTCGAAGAGGACGAGGCGCGCGTTCCGGCAAAGGACGGACTTGTTGCTCTGACCAACGCGGGTGTGGAATACATTTTGTATTATCCCGCATCTTCGGGCTTTGCCACTGCGGTCTCCTCCGGCTTTTTGGCCCTGCGGCACACGGACGGCGCCACCGTCTCCGTCGTGCGCGGCGATGCGTTTGCCGCACAGATCCAGACTCCCGCGGCTTATCTTGATACTCAGTACTACCCGAGTTTTGACGCCCTCTACGGCAAGCATACGGAAACGGCGCGCGAACAGGTCAAGCGGGACGATTGTGCGCTTCTTACCGTGCGTTACGACGCAACGGTGGACGGGGAAGC
>JAFYLE010000012.1 GCA_017537265.1 Clostridia bacterium
CACGACCTCTAGCGTGACAGGCTAGCGTTCTAACCAACTGAACTACCGGGCCATGTGAAGTGCTTTAATATCTTACACAAAGAGGACTTCTTTGTCAAGATGTTTTTGCAATTTTTCTTCCTTCAAAATTTCTCCCCCTCCCCTCTTGAAAATCGTCGCCTTTCACTTTATAACGCAGGTGTTGCACAACACATACAACACCCATGCAGCAGAAAGGGGCTGATACGGCTTTGTTTGTACTTGACATTTTGTAACGCACACCGGTCTACGAGCAACCGGTGCGACAACCGGAAAGCTTCCGGCTCGGCGGCGCTCACAAGCCGAGGGGGGCTCCCTTGCGGCAGACGAGGCACTCATATGCAACTACGGATTCTGCCTGAACGACGAGGTAACCACAGACGACCTCAAAGCATTTCTCAATCAGTGACGTTAAAAAAGGAGCTGCGCACCACGGCGCCTTTTTTCTTGACAGAAGCGCGGTCGAAGACTATACTTAAAAATAAATTTTGAAAGGTTGGGTGCCGTGTATGAAGTGTCCGCGTTGTAAGACCGTTCCCGAAGACGAAAACGCGCTGTACTGCCTCGTCTGCGGCAAACAACTGCGTCGCGACGACGCCTTTGACGGCGAGTTTGAGGAAGAGTTCCGTTACGACGAGGAGATCGAGGCCGAAAAACAACAAAAAGAACTGCAGGAAAAGCTCATCGCCGTCGAAAAACGCGCCTTGCTCTTGCGCTGTGCGGCGGCGACTCTCGGGATCTTTTTGCTCATCGGTCTTACACTTTTCCTTTTGTTACCGCGCGAGAATACGGACGACACCCCCTCTTCCTTTGAAGCGCAGGGCAATCCGGAAGAAACAAAGCCGGACAAAACGAAAGAGACCATTGCCTCTCTTGCGGAAAATCTGCTTACGGCGATGGGCGAGACCTACGACCTTGACGTGATCTTAAACACGACGATGCCCACCGAGCGAAGCGCTGTGCTCGCCGAGCTTTGCGCCACCTACCACGCAAAAGACGAAGCGGAATTACGCGCGACGTTTTTGCGCTTGAAAGAAGAACTTCAAACGAAGCTTTCCGACTTTTCCACAAGCGTTTCCGATGCGCTGACGCGAGAGGAGCTCGAAGCGCTTGAACTGAGCATACCTGCGCACGCCACCGAGGTGCGACGCGTAACGGTGCTATGCTTGGTGACGGCGAACGCGCAATCCCATGCGGTGAATGCCCAATTTTACTTTGTCAAATCCGGTGACAGCTACTACTCGCTGAATTTACAATGAACCAAGGAGAAAACCATGAGTGAAGAACTGAAGAACACGAGCGAAGTACAGGAAGAAACGCTTGCGGCAAAAGAAGCGACCGCCGAAGAATCGACGCCTGCAGAAGAAGTGCTTCCCGCAGAAGACGTGATGCCTGAACAAGAAACCGACACCGCGCCGATCCCCATGCCGATTCTCTCCGAGGGATTCCGGTCCGGTAACGATGACGCACCAAAGAAAAAGTCAAACAAGAAGGTGGTGTTCGTCAGCGTGATCCTGACGGTTGCCGTGCTGTTCTGCGCGTTCGTCGCCGCCTCCTTCTTTATCAAAGACGTAGATCTGTTGCACATTTTCCACCCCGCAATCGATACGCAAGCGGCAGAGGAAGTGGCACTTGCCAGTTACAACACCTTCTACCGCGACTGCGACCTTGACGCGTTCTTCGCCCTCTTTCCCGAAAAGGTGCGCGACAGCTACGCCGCGCAGTTCTGCAAGCAGAACGGCTTTGCGACGTTGAACGACTTCAAGGCGGCTCTCCTCGAAAGCTACAACGAATTCTCCTTCGGCGAGGCGACCGCCACGATGATGATGCTCTACACCGACGACGGTATTCGCGATCTTGTCGAAAACGACGTGAACACTCCCCTCTTCGGTTCTGATTACACCGCCGAGAGCATTGACGCCGTCTGTCAGATGAAGCTCGTCTTCTCTTACTCCTACCAAGGCGGCGAGGAACAGCTTGAACAAAGCGGCTGTCTTTTGGCGATGATCGACGGGCAATGGTTCCTCATTCAATAAAAAGTGCACAAAAAGTTCCCTCAATTCCGAGGGAACTTTTTCTTTTTTTCGACTTGCAAAATGCGCCCAAGAGGACTATAATACACGCAAACTTTCTCAACTTCGAGGTGTTTTTCATGAACAAAGAACGCTCACGAAACGTATTCACCCATGCTCTGCACCACTTCTTTATCGACGGACTTTCCGCCATGGCGCAGGGCCTGTTCTGCACGCTCATCATCGGTACCATCCTCGCGCAGATCGCCTCCTACGTCCCCGGTGTGGTAGGCGGCGTGCTTGCCAGCATTGCTTCCCTTGCCAAGGCTCTGACCGGTGCGGGCATCGGCGTTGCCACGGCATGCCGTTTCCGCCGCAGTCCGATGGTCACTGTATCCGCCGGTGTGGCGGGCCTTGTGGGTGCGTTTGCCTCCACGGTGCTTGCGGGCAACGTGGTCACGCTGACCAGCCTTCCCGGTGAACCGCTCGGCGCCTTCCTCGCCGCGTTTGCCGCAGAAGAGATCGGCACGCTGGTCTCCGGCAAAACCAAACTGGACATCCTCGTCACCCCCCTCGTCACCATTCTCTCCGGAGCAAGCGTGGGTCTGCTCGTCGGCCCGCCCGTCTCCGCCTTGATGAACTCCATCGGCGCGGCGGTCAACTGGGGTACCGAACAACAGCCCTTACTCATGGGCATCGTCGTTGCCGTTCTGATGGGTCTTGCCCTCACGCTGCCCATCTCCTCCGCCGCCATCGGCGTGTCCCTCGGTCTTTCCGGCCTTGCCGCAGGTGCTGCCGTGGTCGGCTGTGCCTGCCAAATGGTGGGCTTTGCCGTGGCTTCCTTCCGTGAAAACAAATTTTCGGGGCTCATCGCCCAAGGCATCGGAACCTCCATGCTGCAGATCCCCAACATTATGCGACACCCGCAGATCTGGGTCCCCGCCACGCTGACCGGCGCCATCCTCGGCCCGATTGCAACCTGCGTCTTCCAAATGACCTGCAACGCGACCGGCGCAGGCATGGGCACCTCCGGTCTCGTCGGGCCCATCATGACCTACCAGACGATGACCGCTTCCGGCACGGAAAGCGGGCTTGCCCTGCTCTTCATCCTGCTTCTCCAATTCATCCTGCCTGCCATTCTCTCGCTGGGCATCTCCGAGGCGATGCGCAAGCTCGGTTGGATCCGCCGCGGCTGGATGAAGCTGGACTAAAATGTGAACAAAATGTAAATTTTTGCAAATTCCCGCGCGTGTGCGCGGGTTTTTGTTTGAAAAACGCTTGCAAAACACTTCAAAATATGTTATTGTACTACGGTATCACGCACACCGTGCCATCCACCCGAATGGGTCGGGGGACGGCCCCCGTATTCGGAGGGGCGCGGTGGTGGATCAAATATCAACCCATTTTACAGGAGGAACAAGCAAATGCCCGTTATTTCCATGAAACAGCTGCTCGAAGCCGGTGTCCACTTCGGTCACCAGACCCGCCGCTGGAACCCGAAGATGTCCGAATACATCTTCACCGAACGCAACGGTATCTACATCATTGACCTTCAGAAGACCGTCAAAAAGATGGATGCCGCATACGACTTCATCCGTCAGGTCGCCATGGACGGCGGCAAGATCCTGTTCGTCGGCACCAAAAAGCAGGCACAGGACGCCATCAAGGAAGAAGCCATCCGCGCCGGTATGTACTACGCCAACGCCCGTTGGCCCGGCGGTATGCTCACCAACTTCAAGACCATCAAGAAGTCCATCAACCGTCTGAACAAACTCAACCAGATGGATGCCGACGGCACCTTCGATCTCCTTCCCAAGAAGGAAGTCCTCGCTCTCCGCAAGGAAATTGAGACCCTCGAACACAACCTCGGCGGTATCAAGAATATGGAAGACCTGCCCGATGCAGTCTTCATCGTTGACCCCCACAAGGAACGCAATGCAGTCCTCGAAAGCCGCAAGCTCGGTATCCCCGTGGTCGCCATCGTTGACACCAACTGCGATCCCGATGAGATCGACTACGTCATCCCCGGCAACGACGACGCCATCCGCGCCATCCGCCTCATCTCCGCCGCTCTCGCCGACGCCATCATCGAAGGCCGTCAGGGTGAGCAGAACGAAGAAGCCGAAGTCGTCTACGAAGAGTACTCCGCTTCTCCCGAAGATGCTGCCGGTGAAACCATCGAGCACTAATTAAAAATACAGACTGTCTGCACGCCCACCGGCGTGCAGACTTTTCCGAAAAACAGGAGGTTACTACTATGGCTATTACCGCAAAAGATGTTCAAGAACTGCGCGCCAAGACCGGTATCGGTATGATGGAGTGCAAAAAGGCCCTGACCGAAGCCAACGGCGATATGGACGAGGCCATTAAGATCCTGCGCGAAAAGGGTCTTGCCGTTGCCGCCAAGAAAGCAAGCCGCATCGCCGCCGAAGGCGTCGTTGACATTGCATTCGCCGGTGACGTTGCCGCGATGATCGAAGTCAACATCGAAACCGACTTCGCCGCCAACAGCGACGCTTTCACCTCTTTCGTCAAGGAGCTTCTCGCCATCATCCTCGACAAGCGTCCCGCAAACGTCGAAGAACTCTTGACTCTCCCCTACTCCGCCGAAATGAACGTCGAAGCTGCCCTCAAGGACAAGATCTTCTCCATCGGTGAGAACATCTCCATCCGCCGCTTCGTCATCGTCGAAGGCGCAACCAACTCCTACATCCACGGCAAGGGCTCCATCGGCGTCGTCGTCAAACTCGCCGATCCCAAGAGCGACAACGCCCTCTATACCGAGGCCGCCAAGAACCTCGCTCTCCAGATCGCCGCTATGAACCCCACCTACCTCAACGCCGAGAGCGTCCCCGCCGACGTGCTCAAGAGCGAAAAGGAAATCGTCCTCGCCCAAATGGCAGAAGACGAAAAAGCCAAGGGCAAGCCCCAGGCGATCCTCGAAAAGATGGCAGAAGGCAAGCTGAAGAAGTTCTTCACCGCGACCTGCCTCGTCGATCAGGAATACGTCAAGGAAGACAAGATGACTGTTGCTCAGTACCTTGCCTCCGTTGCCAAGGAAATCGGCTCTCCCGTCGCTTGCGAATCCTTTGTCCGCTTTGAGCGCGGCGAAGGCATCGAAAAGAAGGAAGAAGATTACGCCGCAGAAGTTGCAAAACTCGCCGGCACCGCGAAGTAAAATCTGCTTCACTCAAAGACCCGCTGAACATCAGCGGGTCTTTTGTTTTGCTTTTTTGTATTTTGCATTTGATAATTTTGTCTTCTTTTTCTTTCCCAAAAAGCAAAATAAGAACGGTTGAAACGGCGCTAAAAAACACACAACGCGCCCAAAGGAAAGGCACGTTTGCCAAAGGAATATCGGATATATCAGGCGTTTTTCTGATTACAAGAAGATCTTCGCTTGCGCAAAGCAAAAGCGGTTGAAAAGCTTTGAGGCGGGCACTTAAAAAGCGGGCGATATTTCGACGAATTCGGACGGATAGCAGACGAAAAAACAGCCGGATATGAGGTATGTTTATCTTGTTCGAAAGTTTTTTACAAATTACACAATTTTGCGCCCTTGTTTTTTGCTTTTTGTCTCTTTACAAAACCGAAAAAAACAAGTACAATATATAATAAGAAAATTTTAACAACAAGTGAGGTAGGAACATGACCCAGTCCAAGTACAAGCGCGTGCTCTTAAAACTCTCCGGTGAGGCTCTTGCACAAGGCCTTCCCGCAGGCGACAAGTCCATCATCAACTACGAATTCGTCAACACGGTCTGTGACCGCATTAAGGCCTGCGTGGATATGGGCGTTCAGGTGTCCATCGTCGTCGGTGCCGGCAACATTTGGCGCGGCAAACTCGGCCAAGGCTTCGAGCGCACCCGCAGTGACCACATGGGCATGCTTGCCACCACCATCAACTGCCTTGCCATCCAGGACGTCTTGGAGCACAAGGGACTTGACACCCGCGTGATGACCGCCATTGAAATGAAGCAGTTTGCAGAGCCGTACATCCGCAACCGCGCCGTTCACCACCTGGAAAAGGGCCGCGTGGTCATATTTGGCTGCGGCATCGGCAACCCCTACTTCTCCACCGACACCGCCGCCGTGCTTCGTGCCGCCGAGATCAACGCCGACATCGTGCTTCTAGCGAAAAACGTGGATGCGGTCTACACCGCCGACCCCAAAAAGGACCCCAACGCCAAGCGTCTGGAATACATTGAGTACATGGAGATCCTCACCAAGAAACTCGGCGTCATGGACTCCACCGCAACTAGCTTCTCCATGGAGAACGACATTCCGATCCTCGTCTTTGGTCTAAACGACCCCGACAACATCGTGCGCGCCGCCTGCGGTGAGCAGATCGGTACCATCGTCGAAGCCGAACACATTCTGATGCAAGACTGACACATACTTTCCCACCGAATTCATACAATCGTTACACAGAAAGGAACCTTACCATGGCATACGCAATCAAAGATTTTGAAGTGAAAATGCAAAAGAGCGTGGACAGCGTGGAGCGTGAATTCTCCTCCGTGCGTGCAGGCCGCGCCAACCCCAGCGTTCTGGATCGCATTCAGGTCGACTACTACGGCACCCCCACCCCCATCACCCAAATGGCGCAGGTGACCGTTCCCGAAGCACGTTCCATCGTCATCACTCCTTGGGACTCCAAGCTCGTTCGCGATATTGAGCAGGCCATCCAAAAGAGTGACCTCGGCATCAACCCGCAGAACGACGGCAAGTGCATTCGTCTCGTCTTCCCGCAGCCCACGGAAGAACGCAGAAAAGAACTCAAAAAGCAGGTTCAGGGTCTGTCCGAAGACGGCAAGGTTGCCATCCGCAACATCCGCCGCGACGGCATGGACGCCATCAAAGCCGACAAGAAAGACGGTCTCTTGACCGAAGACGACCAGAAAAAGGCCGAAAAAGACCTGCAGGACCTCACCGATAAGTACATCAAGAAGATCGAAGGCCTGACCAAAGAAAAAGAAGAGGAGATCATGTCCGTCTAATGGCTGACAAAATGCGAGACATGCCCCGCCACATTGCCTTCATCATGGACGGCAACGGGCGCTGGGCGACCAAACGCGCCCTGCCCCGCACGAGCGGTCACGCTCAGGGGGGCAAGACTTTCCGCGCCATTGCGGACGCCTGTCTCGATCGCGACATTGAGGTCATCACCTTCTTTGCCTTCTCTACGGAGAACTGGAAAAGACCGAAAGCGGAGATCTCCGCCCTGATAACACTGCTCAATCGCTACCTTCTCGACTGGTTTTCCGAGGAACGCGCAAAGAACACGCGCATCCACTTCCTCGGTGACACAACGCCCTTCTCCAAAGATCTGCGCGAGCTGATCTCCCGTGCGGAAAAAACAGGCGAAGATATTTCCCACCACCTGAACATCGCTCTCAACTACGGCGGGCGCGCCGATATCACCCAAGCGGCAAACGCGATCCTCAAAAAACGCATTGCCGCGGGCGATGCCACCCCCATCACCGAAGAAGAGATCGATCTGCACCTTGCCACGGCAAACATGCCGGACGTAGATCTTCTCATCCGCACCGGCGGAGAAAGCCGCATTTCCAACTTCCTGCTGTGGCAAAGCGCTTACGCGGAGCTGTACTTCACCGAAACGCTGTGGCCGGACTTCTCCGAGGAAGAACTCGACCGCGCCATTCTGTGGTACCGCACCCGCGACCGTCGCTTTGGCGGACTGACATCCAACTGAAAGGAGACCGACTATGAAAACGCGCTCGATCACTGCGGCAATTGCCTTTCTCTGCTTCTTACCGTTTCTGATCTTTTCCGACGGTTTTTTGTGGAACGTGGCCGTTGCCATCATCTCCGGCGTTTGCATGTTTGAAATCTTGTGTTGCATCAAGATTCCGACCGCGTACGGCCTCTCCATTCCCGCAATTCTTTACGCCATCACGCTCCCCCTGCTCTGCCAGGGGCTCTCCAGCACCCTCTCCAACGGTGCAACGCTTTTCTTGTTTTTGATGTTTACCATCGGTGTGTTCTCCAAAAACCGTTACCACACCTCCCAAATCACGCTCGTGAGCGCACTCTGCCTCTTCTTGACCAACGCGCTGACCTCCCTCGTGGTCATCCGACGCCAGGAATGCGGCATCCTCATGCTCATTCTGGTGCTCATCATTGCCTGGGGCTCCGACACCAGCGCTTACGTCTGCGGCAGGCTCTTCGGCACGCGCAAACTCGCCCCTGAGCTCAGCCCGAAAAAGACCGTGGAGGGCTCCATCGGTTCTGTCATCATCACTGTGATCCTCTGCGTGGTATTCGGCCTGATCGTCAACGCCTTTTCCCTCGCGCAGGCAGACATCGGCCTTCTGGCGCTCATCGGTCTGATCGGCAATCTGTTTGCACAGATGGGCGATTTGATCGCCTCCCTGTTCAAACGCCACTACAGCATCAAAGACTTTGGCACCGTCTTCCCCGGACACGGCGGCTTTTTGGACCGTTTCGACTCCGTGGTGGGTGTGTGCGTGCTCATGCTCATGGTCTCCAGCCGTCCGGAGCTCTTGCCCTTGTTTACGGTGATCGCATGAAGCGCATTTGTGTACTCGGATCCACCGGTTCCATCGGTACGCAAACGCTGGAGTTGTGCCGTGCGCTGAATTTTGAGGTGACCGGCCTGTGTGCGAATCGCTCCACCGACCTGTTTGAAGAACAGGTGCGTACGTTCTTGCCGAAGACCGTTGCTATATCATCAATCGAAGCCGCGCAGGATTTGAAAGCGCGGCTTTCTGATCTTCCCGTGAAAATTCTGTCCGGCGACTCTGCCGCAGCAGAGCTTTCCGCAACGGCAGACGCTGACGTCATCGTCAACGCAATGGGCGGAATCTGCGGGCTTTTGCCCTCCATTGAGGCGGCAAAGCGCCCTTTGACGCTCGCTACCGCCAACAAGGAATCCATCGTTGCCGCGGGGCACATCATCCGACGCGTGGCGCAGGAGCACGGTTGCACGATCCTGCCCATTGACAGCGAGCACTCCGCAATGTTCCAATGCATGCAAGGCGAGGCGAACTCCCGCCGCCTGCTCTCCCGTTTGCTTCTGACCGCATCCGGCGGCCCTTTTAAAAACCGCGCGCTCGACTCACTTTGGGACGTGACGCCCGAAGAGGCGGCAAACCACCCCGTATGGCGCATGGGCAAAAAAGTGTCCGTGGACTCCGCAACACTGATGAACAAGGCCTTGGAACTGATCGAGGCTGTCCGTCTCTTCGACGTAGATCAAAAAGACATCACCGTGCTCATCCATCCGCAGAGCGTGATCCACTCCATGGCGGAGTTCTGCGACGGCAGCATCATTGCCCAACTCGGTGCGCCCGACATGCGCACCTGTATCAAATTTGCGCTGACCTACCCCGAGCGCACGGAAGGGCTCAACCAGCCTTTATCCTTTGAGCATCTTGACCTGAATTTCCGCGAGGCGAAGGCCGGCGAGTTTCCCATGGTGGATCTTGCGCGCGACGCGATCTCCCGCGACAGTGCAGCCCCTTGCGTCCTCAATGCGGCAGACGAGGCGGCGATCCACCTGTTCCTGAACCGCAAGATCCGCTACCCTGAAATCTACTCGGTGGTAGAGTGCGCCTACCGCGACCTTTGTACGGCAAATGCAGAAAGCGTTGAGGACATTCTGGCTCTTGACGCTGCCGTAAAAGCACAAATTCTCTCCCAGAGGTGAATACCATCAACACCATTTTAAACATCCTTCTGGTCATCGTCTTTTTCGGGGCGATGATCTTTCTGCACGAGCTCGGCCATTTCGTCACGGCGAGGCTTTGCCACGTAAAAGTGCTGGAATTTGCACTCGGCATGGGTCCGAAGATCCTGCACCGCACCTCCAAAAAAAGCGGCACGATCTACTCCCTGCGCCTGTTTCCCATCGGCGGCTTTTGCGCCATGCTCGGCGAGGACGAAAACGACGAAGTAAAAGACAATCCCGAAGCATTTTGTAACCGACCGAGATGGCAAAAATTCATCGTGCTCATCTCCGGCGCGGGTATGAATCTGCTGACCGCATTTCTTGCCATGTGCACGGTGCTGTGCCTTTCCGGCACGGCTTTTTCCAATCGCGTTTCCGGCTACTACGTCCCCTCCTACGCGGGCGGATTGAAGATCGGCGACGTGATCACCGCGGTCAATGAAACCGAAGTGAAAACGAAAGAAGAACTGGACGCTGCCATTCTTGCCCTGAAGAACGACATGGCCACCTTTACCGTCTCCCGCGACGGAGAAAGCGTGACTCTGACTCCCGTCGGACTGCCTCAATACCGCAAGGACGGTGTGTTTTTGCGCATGGCGGACTTCGTGGTCAGCGGCGAAGAAGGGCGCGAGACTGAAGTCATCCACTACTATGCACCCTCCGGCGGCGCGGGACTTCTTGTCGGCGACGTGGTGACGCACGTCAACGGACAAAAGACCTCCTTCTACACCGACGTATCTTGGGAAGTGGCGCTCGCCGCAGACGCCCCCTGCACGCTGACCGTTCTGCGCACCGATGAAAACGGCAACACCGAAGAGGTGACAATCGAAAACATCGTCTTCCCCGTCTCAAGCGAGGAGGGCGTAGTGATGGGCAACATGGACTTCGGCTTTGAAAAGCGCGAGATATCGGGACTTTTTGACCTGATCGACACTGCGTTCACCGAATGTGTAAGCAACGCCAAGATCATTTACCGCTCGCTGATACAAATGATCGCGGGCCGCTTTGGAACCGCCGGTATTTCCGGTCCGATCGGCATTGCGGGCACGATCGCCGAAGTTGCATCCTACGGAATTGAGCCCCTCTTGCAGCTATTCGTCATCATCAGCATCAACCTTGGGCTTTGCAACCTGCTCCCCCTGCCCGCGCTCGACGGCGGCAGACTGATCTTTGTCATTTTGGAGATGATTCGCAGAAAGCCCATCAACCCCAAATACGAAGCCTACATTCACGCTGCAGGCATGATCATCCTGCTCGCCTTCACCGGCGTAATTGCCGTGATGGACGTCATTCGCCTCATCGGAGGCTAAAAAAGGAAACTCACTTATGGAAAAACGCATTTCCAGAAAAATTCACATCGGCCCTCTTACGATGGGCGGGGGCGAGAGGATCGTCATTCAATCCATGACGAACACCGATCCCGAAGACTTCGACTCCACGCTTGCCCAAGTCTTGCGACTCAAAGAGGCGGGCTGTGACCTCGTGCGATTGACGGTGCCGACCGAACAGGCGGCGCGCGTACTCGGTCGCGTGCGCGAAAAGGCAAACGTTCCGCTGGTGGCGGACATTCACTTTGACTACCGCATGGCGCTGTGCGCGATGGATGCGGGCGCGGACAAGATCCGCGTCAATCCCGGCAACCTCGGCGGAAAACAGAATTTAGAAGCCGTGGCGAAAAAAGCACTCACGACAAAAACGCCGATCCGCGTGGGCATCAACGGCGGCTCATTGGAAAAAGAACTGTTGAAAAAATACGGTCATCCCTGCCCCGAGGCGCTCAAAGAAAGTGCCTTGAATGCGGCACAAAGTCTCCGAGAATTCGGAGTGGATGACCTGGTCATTTCCGTCAAGAGTTCCGACACCAAAATGTCCGTCCTTGCCAATCGCCTGATCGCCGCCTCCTGCGACTATCCTCTGCACCTCGGTGTAACGGAAGCGGGTACCGCTTTTATGGGAACGCTGAAAAACGCAGTGGGCATCGGCTCCCTCCTGCTTGATGGCATCGGCGACACGATGCGCGTATCCCTGACTGCCGACCCTGTGGAGGAGGTGCGCGCCGCAAAGAGCATTCTTGCCGCGTGCGGACTGGAAGAAGGCGGTGTGGAGATCGTCTCCTGCCCGACCTGCGGACGCACGAAGATCGACCTGGTACCGATCGCAACCACGCTGGAAGAACGCATTGCAAAAGAAGGTCTGCGACCCCAAAAACGTCTGAAGATCGCCGTGATGGGTTGCGCCGTCAACGGTCCCGGTGAAGCGCGCGAGGCTGACTTCGGCATCGCCGGAGGAGTGAACGAAGCACTCTACTTTGAAAACGGCGAGATCCTCTGCAAATTGCCGCAGGAAGAAGTCGTGGACTTCCTGCTTGAAAAAATTCGAAAATACTGCTGATCATTACGCTTTTACATACAATTTGAGGACTTCATGGACTACAAAGAACCGCTGATTCCCTTTACCGACTGTTTCAAAAAAACTTACCATTTCGGGTGAATACGAGGAAATACTGGACAATCTCGTAAAATAC
>JAFYLE010000065.1 GCA_017537265.1 Clostridia bacterium
CCTCAGCGATCTCGGTGCCGCAAAGGGCGCAGGAGTGTGTGCGGCGCTTGATGACGATGCTCTCGCCGACGAGTTCCATGGTCAGGGGTGTTTGCGGCGTCAAATCGAGTGCTTCGCGGTAATCGCGCGGAATGACCACACGGCCGAGTTCGTCAATTTTACGGTTTACCATATCGTACACTCCTTTCTTTTTCTCCAAGATATACCAATTTCTGGCAAATGTCAAGGGGAAAAAGGAAGTTTTTTTGCCCGTTTTTGCGCCGTGTGTCGAGCCGTGTCGAAAAAAGCGTGCGTGCCCGTTCTGTTTTTGGGGTTTTGACATATCTTTTTTAAGAAAGGAGAGAATGTCATGTTTCCCATATTGTCGTACTTGCTCGACCGTTTTTTGATTTTGTATTTGCGCGCCTCTACGGGCGCTTTCCCGTCGCCGCTTGCGGGGGAGGAGGAACGGGCCCTGTTTCGCGCCGCGCGGACGGGGGATGAAAAAGCCCGTGCCAGACTCATCGAGCACAACCTGCGCCTCGTTGCGCACATCGTGAAGAAGTATTACGCCGCCGCGCGCGATCCCGAGGACCTCGTCTCCATCGGCACCGTGGGGCTTATCAAGGCGATCGATACTTTTAATCCGGAAGTCGGTGCCCGTTTTGCCACGTATGCGGGCAAGTGCGTGCAGAATGAGATCCTCATGCATTTTCGCGCCGCCAAAAAATTGCAGAACGAATCGAGCCTCAGCGATGCCATTGAGTACGATCGCGACGGAAATGAACTGACCTACCTTGACGTTGCGGGGCAGGAGGAGGACGTTGCGGATCTCTTGTACCGAAAAGAGCGCGCCCGCGCTGCTCGCCTTGCCATTCGCCGCGTATTGCAGTCTCGCGAGCGTAAGATCGTCGTTTTGCGTTACGGGCTCGACGGCAGAGAACCCATGACCCAGCGTGACGTCGCAGCATTTCTCGGCATTTCCCGCAGTTACGTCTCGCGATTGGAGAAGAGCGCTTTGCAAAAGGTGCGCCGCGAACTGGAACGCACGCGCTGTTTTGTTGAGGAATAGCCAAATTTCCCTTTGCATATAGTGGAAGGGAAGAAACATATTACGGCAAAAGGCCGAGAAACGGAGAGTGCTATGCAAGAAGCAAAAAACGTAAGTCGGACGGAGGTGTACCGCCGTCTCTTCAGTCAGGAAAAGCAGGTGCGCGTGGAGTGTGAGGGCACTCTGCCTGATTATGCAGACGACGTTCATCGCATTGTCCGCGCCACGCCGCGCGTGCGTATCACCAAACGTCGCGTGTACCGTTCGGAGGGGCGCACGCTTTGCGAGGTGGGCGGTGCGGTGAGTTTTGATACCGTCTTTCGCGGTGAGGAGGGCGGGGAACTTTTGGATCTCTTTTCCCACAGTTTTACGCAGACGTTTGAGGAGGTGTTTGATCTGGGCGAGACAGAGGTCGGTGAGCCGTATCATCTCGCGTGCCGCGCTTTGACGCCCACTTGCACCGCCCGCGCCGTCGGGAAGAAAAAATGCACGTATTCCGCGACGTTTACGCTGTTTTTGGATCTGTTTGCAAACGTCGAGATCTCTTATCTTGCACCGGGCGGTGAAGACGTGGAGACCTTGCAAAAAGAGGTGCGCGTTTCTCGCTTGAAGCAGGTGCGTGAGGAGACCTTTGAACTGGAGGAGGAGATCACCGTCCCCGACAATCTCCCTCCCATTTTGGAGCTTTGCGATTGCAGTATGCAGGCGGCGAATACCTTTGTCAAGCAGGGGGAGAGCGGATTGGAATTCGGCGTTGCCGCCCGCCTTTACTGCGCGTATCAGGCGGAGGATGATGAGGCCTGTCGCATCGTCAGCTTCGTCAAGCCCATCGATATCACCGAGCACCTTTTGATCGGCGAGGAGTGCGAGGCAGAGGATGTGTCGCTCTTCGTCTCGCCTGCCTCGCTTAAGACGGAGGTGCTTATGGATTCTTACAGCGCACGCCGCATTTTGAAGTTTTCGTTCAGTTACCTCGTGACGAGCGTGGTGTGCGAGAGTGAGACTTTGCAGCTTTGCGCGGATGCGTATTGTCTGGACGGCGAGTGCGAAATGGCGTGTGATACCGAGGAATTCGTGCTTTTGACTCCAACGCGTCATACGCAGACGCATCAAAACTTTACCGTGAGCACGGCGGATACGGTAAAGCAGGTGGAGCTTGCCACCGCAGAGGTTCACGTGAGCCAAACGCATCACACACAGCAGGGAGTCTGTCCGGTCGTAAGTGTGCTCTTGCGTGCTCTTTGTGTGCGCGCGGAGGACGGACGCGTCGTCCCCTTGGAGGAGCGCGTGGAGTTTTCACCGACCTTCCCCGACGTCCGTTTGACAGAGGGAGAGGGTATCGCGTGGCATTTTGTCATGCCTACGGTCTTTGCGGAGACGGGTGAGGGAGGGGTCACCTTCCACCTCAAGGCGGATTTTGCGTATTCGGTTTTTCGGTCGCAAAGCGTGGATTTCATTACCGAATTCCAAGTGGAAAAAACGCGGGAAAAACCTTTCTCGGGCGTGCATTTTTATTATCCCGCTCCGGATGAGTCGCTTTGGGACATCGCCCGCAGCTATCGCGTCAGCCGCGCCGTTCTTATCGCGCAAAACGCCCTGCGGGAAAACGCCCCCCTGCCTCCCATGCTTATGATCACAAAGTAAGAGAAAAAGCCGCGCTCTGCGCGGCTTTTTCTTTTTTTTCAACTTGACATTTTTCACGTCGGCGGTATAATAAGAACAGCAAATGCAGAGTAGGACCTTGTGCGTTAAGTGCCGTGTGAACGGGGAGTTGTCACACGGACGAAAAGTTTTCTTGCGGTACAAGGTTCGCATCCCGCTGCCACATCGGAGTTTACCTTCGTTGGGGCGACAGTTGACTTATGCCTGCACGGAGGTATTTTTTATGCAAAAAAATCGCACGGCGTATACCCGCGCCCTCGTCTTTTCGGCTATCTGTTCGGCACTTTCCGTCATTCTCGGCAAACTTTTGCAAATTCCCGTGGGCAATTCGGTGCGCATCAGCTTTGAGTCTTTGCCCATCTTGTTTGCCTCGCTGACTTTGGGGGGCGTTTGGGGTGCCGCCACAGGACTTGTCGCCGATCTTGTCGGGTGCCTTATTATGGCTTATGAGGTCAATCCGTTCATCACTCTGGGCGCTGTCCTCATCGGCGTCATTCCCGCACTTTTCAAGGTGAAGAGCGCGCGTTTCACCTCTGTTTTTCTTGCCGTTTTGGTTTCGCACGCCATCGGCAATATGTGTGTAAAAAGTTTTGGCTTGTACCTGTATTACGGCACGCCGTGGCCCATGCTGCTTTTGCGCGTCGCCGTCTCTTTCGTGGCGGCCGTGCTGGAGAGCGTCATTCTGTTTAACTGTTTAAATTCCGGGTTTTTCCACCTTTGTAAAGGAGAGCGCGTATGACCTATTCCGAGGCACTTTCGTTTATCCATCGCACGGATTGGAAGGGCTCCCGCTTGGGTTTGGAGCGAATTCGCGAACTGCTTTCCCGTTTGGGTGACCCGCAGAAAAGGTTAAAATTCGTGCACGTTGCCGGAACCAACGGCAAAGGCTCCGTCTCCTCCATGCTCTGCTCGGTTTTGACGGAGGCGGGATACCGCACGGGGCTTTTCACCTCGCCGTTTTTGGTGGAATTTCGTGAGCGCATTCGCATTGGAGAGACGCTTATCAGTGAGGAACAACTCATTGAGGCCGTCCTTTGCGTGCAGGACGCGGTAAACTCCATGGAGGACGCCCCCACGGAGTTCGAACTCATGACCGCCATCGGCTTTTGGTATTTTGAAAAGATGCAGTGTGACGTCGTCGTCTGCGAGGTGGGTCTCGGGGGCGAATTGGACTCCACGAACGTCATTGAAGCCTCGCTTCTCTCCGTCATCACCTCTATTGCCTTGGATCATACGAAGGAACTCGGTGACACCGTCGCCCTCGTTGCCCGTGCCAAGGCGGGCATTATCAAGGAGGGCGCCCCCGTTCTGTTCGGGGAGTCGGAAAACCGAGAAGCACTCGCCGTGATTCGCGAGGTCGCAGAGTCAAAAAACGCTGCGCTTAGTCTCGTGAATGCGTCCGATCTTTTCGTGCATGAAACCACCCTTTCCGAAACCCGTTTTTCCTATGGGAAGTATTCCGATCTTTTGCTTTCCCTCATCGGTTCGTATCAGCCGAAGAACGCCGCGATCGCAGTAGAGGCAGTGGAGATCTTGAATACCCGCGGTCTTTGCATTTCGGAGGACGCGCTGCGCCAAGGCTTGCGAAAGGCCGCGTGGCAGGGCCGTTTCGAGGTGCTTTCCAAGGATCCCGTCATCATTATGGACGGCGCGCACAACCCGCACGGCGCCGCGGCACTTGCCGCTTCTCTGGACGCCTGCTTTGATAAAGATGCGCGATTTTTGGCACTTTGCGCCGTTATGGCAGATAAGGAGTATCCCGCGCTGTTTTCCGCGGTTTCCTCGCGCCTGGATCGGGTTTTTTGCGTCGCTCCCGAGGGCATCGCCCGCGCCCTGGACGCAAAAAAACTCGCCGCAGAATGCAGCGAGTTTGGACTTTTGGCAAAGAGCTTTCCGACGGTGGAAGAAGGGGCGCGTGCCGCGTATGAGGCGGCCGTTGCAGAGGGCAGACCGCTTCTCGTATTCGGCTCACTCTACCTTTATCGGGAGGCGCGTGCCGCGCTTCTTCAGTTGCTTTGAGGCACGTTGATCTCGCGTGAGAGCGCAAAGGAATAAAGAGCGAGGGACGTGACCTTTTTCCCGCTCATCTCCTCCAGCGCACGTGCGTAGATCTGCAGCTGGCGTGCGTGGCGTGAGAGCAGGATCTCTTCTCCGTCTTTGGGGTTTACCGCATCGGTTTTGAAGTCGAGGATGGCATACGTGCCGTCCTCTTTTTCGTAGAAGCAGTCAATGACACCCTGAATGAGGAGTTCGCCCTTCGCGTCGGCGCCGAGCACCTCGTCGGCCTTTAAAAATACGTTGAATCTCAGCTCTCGTTTCACGCGGGGGCTTTTTTCAATGGCGGCAAAGGTCTTCGAGTCAAAGAAACGAGACAGCGCGTAGAAATTGAGTCCTTTTGCTTGCTCTTCGGTTAGGAAGGCAAGGTCGGCAAGACGTGCGGCTTCATGTTCGGGGGAGGCTTTCGCGCGTTCAAAGTCGCAGAACTGCATAAAGGAGTGCATCGCCGTTCCGTGGGAGGCGCCGCGGCGATCGTCCGGGTCAAAGGAGAGGTGCGTGCCACCCTCTTTGCTTTCGCCGGATTTCATGTGCAGAAGTTCGGACACGGAAAGCTTGGAGGGCAGAAGGATCTCTTCTGCGCGGCGGGCGTAGGCGTCAAGCGCGCGGGAGAGAGCATCGCATTCCTCTGCGCAAAAGCGGGGGGAGGAGGCGTCCGCATCGCCGATGGTCTTTTCTGCTTCCTCGGGCGCAATTAAGGTGTCGTGTCCGATGAAGCTTATCTCGATGCCCGCGCAAGCGAGCGTGTCTCTTGCCGAGGCGTTGGTCTCGTACAATGCGGCAAAGTGCTGTAATTGTTCGTCGTCGCGCAGGGAGTAGAGGAGCATGTCACCCGCCGTGTTTAGGTCTCGGGAGTGAATACTCTCACCCGGCAGGTAGGGGAATACCCCCGCCTTGGCAAAGCGTTTTCCGAGGTCTGTGCTCGCCCCGTCGATGAGGATGAGCTTTTCTTTTGCACGGGTCATGCCCACGTATAAGAGGCGCTTTGCCTCTTCGCGGGAGAGGGTGCCCTCGTGCTTTCGAGCGATCTTGTCGGAGAGCGCCGTGGAAAAAGCGTGACGTTCTTCGTCGTAGAGTCGGTGGTAGAGTCCGCGTGCGGGGTCGAGGAACGTCCCGACTTCCGCGCGCGTTGTGCGCCCGAGCTGGGCAAAAATGCAGACGGGAAATTCCAATCCCTTGGATTTGTGCACCGTCATGAGAGTGACACATCCCTTGTGGACCTCGGCGTCGGATTCGGTGTTGCTGCTCTGACGCTCGCGGTTGTCAAGGTAGGTCAGAACCTCCCCGAGCGTGCGGCGTCCATTCGCCTCAAAATCGCGGATCTCGCGGTAGACTTTCATCAGGTTTTCGCTTCGCATTCTCTCGCCGGCACCGAGCGCGGCACCCGCGCCGCCCTCGTCGAAGAGTCGGAGTAAGAAGGCGGAAATGCGCATCGTTTTGCATTGTGCGCGGTTTTGGTTCACCCAGTCGCACAGCGCACGTGCACGCGGGGCAATGGCAGACAGGTTGTTTTCGTCCGCCGCGGCAAGGAGCGCGTTCCAAAAAGAACCGTCGCAGTAGGAGCGCAGGGTAAAGAGCTCGTCGGACGTAAAGGCAAACAACGGACTCGTGCACAGACTGACGAGGTCAATGTCGGAGAGCGGATTGTCCAGCACTTTCAAGAGGGCCTTCAGCGTTTGCACCTCGGTCGTCTCGTGCAGGTCGGCGTTTCCTTCGGTGACGGGGACTCCCGCCTTGCTCAAGGCACGGCGCACCTTTTGCAAAAAGGAGTTGGTGTAGGTAATGACGGCGATCTCCTCGGGTGCGCGCCCTTCGTTTCGCACAAGCTTGAGTACACGCTCCGTGATCAGTGCCTCTTGAGAGATGCTTGCACCTTGCGGTTTTTTATCCAGAATGTAGAATTCCACCGCCTCGCCGCGCTCTTCTTTTTTGCCTTTTTTCAGCGCGTCGCGCTCGGAATACATGCGCAAATTCTCTTCTTCCTGATCGTTCATCAGGACGTGGAAGATGCGGTTTGTAAAGTTGATGACCCCGTGGTCGGAGCGGAAGTTCTCGGAGAGGAATATGCTTTTTCCGAGTGCAGTTTTCTGCTCGGTGTCTTGAATGTCAGGGAATTCGTTTTTGTAGCTCAGGAAGAGTTCGGGTGCAGCGTGGCGGAAACGGTAGATGGACTGCTTCACGTCGCCGACGAAGAAGAAAAAGCCTTCGTTTTTGACACACTCGCGGAAGATGACGTCCTGCAAGCGGTTGGTGTCCTGGTACTCGTCCACGAACAGCGCACGGCAATACGGCGCCGCCCCTTTTTCTTTCGCGCGCAGCACCGTGAGTGCCATGTGTTCCAGGTCGGAGTAGTCGAGCAGGGCGGCCTCTCGCTTTTCTTCTTGGTAGAGCGCGGAGAATTCGGACAGCAGCTCGCAGAAGATCTCTTGGGTACACAGACGGTGTTTTTCTTCGCCGATGAGACGCGCGGTATCGGTGTTATAGTCGGAGAAGAGGGAGGTGACGGGCTCTTTGATCTTGGTGTCGTAAAAGGCTTTGCAGCGTTTTCCCTCGGGGGATGAGGGCGGGAACTCTCGGCTTTTGTTTTTGTAGGTCAGCGGAGTGAAGCTCTTGCAAAGCTTTAAAAACGCGTCGAAGTCCTCGCGTTCAACGAGGCTTTTCGCAACGTTGACCGCGCGGGAAAGCTCGTGCGCGTGCGGCAGAACGTTCTCGTCTTCCGCGTCTTCCGCGGGAAACGAGTTGAAATAGATCTTAAGACGCCCCTGTATCGCTTTCAGGGTGATGAGGGCTTGTTCTTTTCCGAGTTTGCCCGCAGGGGTGGAGAAGAAGGTGGCGTCTCCCGTTTCCCACGCGGCAAGCTCTTTGCGCGCTTCGCGGGTCAGATCAAGAAGTTTTCCCACGCCCTCTTCCAGCGACATGAGTTGGTCGTAGATCCTTAAGGGAAGGTCGGTGATCTCCGTCTTTTTTTCCTGGTTCATCAGGTAGTAGGCCGTTTTGAGCGCGGCGCGCACCTGTTCGCTCTTGGAGTCTGCGTCGGAGAACACTTTATTTATAGCCTTGCGCATGCAGTTTTTCTGCATGCGGTCGCGCACGGCGTCGTCGGCGAGGGAAAGACGCGGCGGCAGGTTTAAGAGCGCGGCATTCTCGGTGATGATGCGCATGCAAAACGAGTGCACGGTGGAAATGGACGCGTGCGGAAGTTCAAGCGAGAGTTTTCGCAACAGAGCGTTTTTCGGATCCTCGGCGACCGCGCGTTCAATGCGCTCGGCAAGTTTTTCCTTTAAGGAGGCGGCAGCCGAGCGCGTGAAGGTGATGGCAACGATGTCGGAGAAGGGAATGGGGTGATCCTTGTCCGTCAGCAGGGAGAAGATGCGCTCGGTGAGCACGGCGGTTTTTCCGCTTCCGGCCGCGGCACTGACGAGCAGGTTTTCCCTGGGCGCGTTAAGGGCCGTTTGTTGCGCGTCGTTCCAGGCAAATTTTTCAGCCACGGTGAATCCCTCCTTCCTTCAGATCGGCAAAGAAGGTGTCCTTGTTTGCCTTTTTTTGCAAGCGGATTGCCTCGCCCTCGTAGCGGCAGATCGCGTGGTACGGGCAGTACTCGCAGGATTCGTTGGTGTCCTCGTCCTTCCATAGCGGCAGGCAGGCGAATTTTCCGTCAACGATGTCCTCTGCCGTGTCTTTTGCGTAGTTTAAGACGGCGTCGGAGAGGATTTGCATCTGTTCGCCGTCTGCCAGAATACCGGAAGACTTCGGCATTCCTTTGGAGTCGTAGTGAATGGAGAGGTTGTCCTTGTCGGTTGCCCCTTCGCAAACGCTTGCGCGAATGGCCTCGGGCTCGGAGAGGAAGACGCCGCTTCTGAGGAAGGTACAGGCATCGACGGAGTCCTTTTTGGCATCGGCTTCTCTTGCGCTTGCGGGCGGCGTGTGCGCACGCAGGTAATATGCCGCGGCGGGCGTAATGCTCGGATATTCTTTGCCGATCCCGTTTTCACTCAGCGTGAAGAGGTAGAGCAAAAGTTGGGTGTCAAAGCCGTTCAAAAGCTCGTCGCAATCCATTTTGTGCTCGCCCGTCTTGTAGTCCACCACACGGGCAAAGACGCGGCCGCTTTCGGCGTCTCGCGCAAGGTCAATGCGGTCTGCTTTGCCGCTGATGCGCATCTTCGTGCCGTTTTTCAAAATGCGTTCGATCGGGGTGAGCGTGCGCATGAGGTCGGCTTCAAAAAAGGCGGGGCGGAATTCGCCGACCCTGAGTTCTTCTTTCATGGAATGCACCAGGCGGTGCGTCGTGCGGCGCAGATCGTCAAACCAACGCTCGTCCCATTCGTCGGGCTCGTATCCGGCATCGGTGAGCGCGCGGTGCTGGGCGTCGAATTCGCGGTCGATCTCCTCCGGCGTGATGGCGTCGAGCTTCGGCTTGAAGAGGCGTCCTTGCGAGAGGGGGTAGAAGAGATGCTCCAGCGCGTTGTGCACGATGGTGCCGCGCAGGGAGGCGTCGGGCTTTGCCTGCGGCTCTTCGGAGAGGAAAAGTTTGTATTGCAAGAAGTAGGAGTACGGGCATTTCGCGTATGCGGCAAGTTTGGCCTGGCTTACGGTAATGCTTGCCGCTTCGTCACCGACTGTCAGGCGATCGCGGCATTTTGCCGTCTCCTCGTCGCTTTTCGGACAGGGAAGAGCTACGTGCTTTTTGTAGAGCGCACGCGCAAAGCGTGTGAAGTCGTCCGTTTCGTTTTTCGTGCGGTTTAAGTAGCGGTACAGCTCCGAGGCGGAGAGCGGGAGTGCTGCTTCTTCGTCAAATTCGCTTTCCGTAAGGGCGGGGAAAAGGTGCTTGATGCGGGTAATGAAGATCGAGGCTCGCGCGAGGGAGCCGTCGAGGTTTTGCGCGGGGTAGGTTAAGTGCAGGGCGTCTCGCGGCACGGATGCGGCAAGGTAAAAGAGGAAGTATTCCTCGCGCGTCAGGTCGTGCGTGGGTTTTGCAAAGAAGAGGGGCGAGTCATCGCCGAGTCGGGAGATGAGCGCACGCTCACGCACGGAGAAGAGCGGGGCGGTCGCGGTACTTCTCGGGAAGGAGTCCGTCGCCACGCCGATCAAGAAGAGGTGTCGCACCTTCTTGAGTCGGGTGAAGGTCACGTCTCCCGCGGCAAGCGCTTCGGGAGAGGAGGGCAGAGAGCCCACACTGCCAAAGGAGAAGGCAAGTCGCAAAAGCTCGCGGAAGAAGTCGTCTTCCGTGCTGCCCTTCATTTCGGAGAGGGCCTCCAGTGTTTCCAGACAGACGCCGAAGATGCTTTCCGTTTCCGCGGCGGCGCTGAATTCACCTGCCTCGCGCAGGGCGTCGACGAGGGTGGAGTACGTTTCGTCCACTTTGAGCGATTTTGCGAAAGCAAAGAGCGCCTCCGTTTTTTCCGCGGCGGTCTTTGCCGTGCGGAAGGCGGTTTTCAACTTTGCGATCGGGCGCAGGATCTTGTGTTTTTCGCGGTTGAGAGAGGCGAGGATCTCTTCGTTTTCTGCGCGCTGATTCGGCGTGATGAGATCGGCAAAGCCAAAGGCACTTGCCGTAAAATCGTCCTCGCTCAGAATGCGCGAGAGCGGCAGTTTCCACGTGCGAATGTAACGCTCCAGATTCAGCGCGAGCTTGTCGGAGACGGGACAGAGCCCCGTGGAGAGCAGGGCGAAAAAGTCCTCCGTTTTCCCACCGGGTGCCGCGAGATCTGCGGCCGCGAGGAAAAAGAGCGCGAGCGGACTGTCGGAGAGGGCAGTCTCTTCGTCGGTGTAGAGGGGGATCTTGTAGGAATTGGCAAGTTCCTTTAACAGCGGTGCGTAGAGGGCGGTGTCGCGGTAGAGAATGGCGCACTCGGCGTAGGGCACGCCTTTTTCCTCGTGCAGATGCACCACTTCGCGCAGGGCGAAACGCACCTCGTCGAGCGGGGTATTGCAGCGGGTGACGGAAATGCGATTTGGCGCGGTATCAAAGCATTTTTCGGGATTTAACAGAATGTGGTCACAGAGAAAACCGAGGTCTTCGGGAATGCCTTCCTTGCGCGGGGCGACGCCCATGTCCTCGGGGGTGATCTCCTCGTAATCCGCCGTTTCCAAACGTGCTTTTAACAGCCTGCGCGCGCCTCTCGTGCGCTCGAAAAGAAGGGCGTCGCGCCCGTCATCGAGGGAGGAGAGGTACACTTCGTCCGCGGCGTTTGCCATGTGGCAGATCAGGTCGTATTGCGGCGCGGTAAAGTCGTAAAACCCGTCCAGGATCACCGTTGCGCCGTCAAAGAAATTGTAATTCGGGTTGTCGCTCAAGGCTTCGGCAAGACGTGCTGCGTCGTCGGGTGACTTTCCGCAGGTCTCGCGGTAGAGTGCGTCGTAAGAGGCATAGAGGAGGGCGGCTTCGCGCAACTTTTCGGGGAGGGTGCCTTCGCCCTTGAGTACGGGGCTTTCCGCAAGGGCAGACAGGGCGGCGGCACTCATGCCGCTGCGGCAGATCTCGTCGATAAAAGCCCCTGCCTCCAAAATGAAGTCCGCGTTTTTCGCATAGCGGGAATAAATGGGGAGTTCATCTTTTTGTTCGCGTATCACTTGCGCGAGCAGGAGGCTTTTTTGCACGGGGGAGGCACTCGGCAGACATAGCCCGCCGATCTCACGGAAAATGCGGTTCGGCAGTCGTTGGAAGTTGAGCACCTCCAGGGACTGCCCCGCGCGGTTGGAACAGTGGCGGAGAAGGTCTGCTTCCACGGCGGCAGTCTGTTGCTCGGGGACAAAAAAGAGCACGCGACGTCCCTTGCCGCACAGTGTGCGGGTCAGGTCGTAGAGTGCTTTTGTCTTGCCGCTGTACGCGGCGCCGATGAGGAAGTGAAGCACGGGGATCTCCTTGCAAAACGACAAATTTTTACTTATTTACATTGTACCATAAAGCGCGCGATTTTGCAAACGGTATCGCACGGCAAACGCGGGGAGAAACGTGCCTTTTTTTGGCTGAAAATTTGTCGTCTTCTCGCTTGACATTCGCCCTATATAATGTTATACTTTATTTTGCCTATGCAGTGCCGTTTTGCGGGTGACTTTTCACGGTGCATCACGGTCGGGGCGCAAATGTTCTGTACACTCAATTCCTCTAAGGAAACGAAAGGATTGTTTTTATGAAACGCGCACTTTCCCTGTTACTTACTTTTTTGATGGTGGCAGCCATCGTCGCCGTGCCTGTTTTGGCATACGATGCACCGGCACTCGACCTTTGGCCCTCCGAGTGGCACGCCAGCCTGAACCTTGCGTTCAAGGATACCACGGCGGCCCCGCTGTCTTCTCTCGGTTACTCTCAGGAAGTTCCGAACAGTGCAGAGACTCAGGCAGACCCGATCAACTCTGACATCACCTCGCAGAGCAAGGACGGCGTTCTGACCCTTACCAACACCGGTAAGATCTCCGCCGCTACCGGCTTTATCTACAACGTGCTGACCGCAGGCCAGCCGGACACCGTGAGCCACAACCTTCTGACCTCTGCCGGTTCTACCATCGACTTCGGTGTGCGTTTTGACTCTCTTCCCAAGGCAACGAACAAGATCCTCACCATCGATGAGAACGGTGCTTACGTTGCAAAGCCCACGACCGCTGCCGTTCCGTCCGCCGCTCTCAACAAGATCGGTTCTCACCTCGGCTTCGTCGTGAACGTGCACTCCCTGTCTCCCTTCATTCAGGAAGACGGTACCACCGTTAAGGAAGGCTACTCCACCGAGTATTACCTTGCCTTCGTCGCTTACGACAATGAAGTGCTCGGCACCAACGGCGCCATCATCTTCATTTCCGGCAATGCTACCTCTTGGTCCAGCAGAACCGGCACCATGATCCGCAACGTCTACTTCTGTGACCTCGACTTCGGTGCAGAGGCCGCATTCCACCGTTACACCCTGACCACCGACTACGCCAAGGGCGTTGCCGGCGAAGACATGGTCACCCTCTACATCGACGGCGAGAAGGAGACTACCTTCTCCGCTCCCGCTTTCCGTAAGATCAACGACACGCTGGGCGACTACGTTAAACTCGGTCTGCACCTGAACGGCTACTGCGAACTCGGTGAAGAAGACGCCATCGGCATGAAGGTCTCTCTCGACCAGTTCAGCGTTTACGGTACCGCCCTCACTCCGAAGGACGGCACGCTTTCCACTTTCAAGGAAGAGGCTCCTCTCTACACCGAGGACTTCGCCGCCGCTCTTGAGGCTGCCGCGAACGTGGATAAGACCAAGTATTCCAAGAAGACCGTGAAGGTCCTTGAAGATGCGATTGCCCTCACCAAGGATTTCCCCGCAGTTGAGGAAATGACCAAAGAGACCGTCACTCAGCAGCAACTTGACGAGGCCACTCAGGCCATCAACGAGGCGATCGAAAACTTGCGCCTCAACGATCCGAAGGCCGCGATTGAAGAGAAACGCCTGTACATCCCGTTCTCCTATTTCAATGCAGACGACCCCACCGGTTATGCCCACGCATGGACCAACTCCACCATCATATTCACCGACCCGAATTACGACATCGGTAATTACAAAGTCAACGGTTCCGCAGTTCTGGACGACTTCTTGAGCATCGTGTTCGAGAAGGGCGAAAACGAGAACGAATACAAGGTCGCAAACGTTTATCCCCGCGGTACCAAGATGGAAAACCGCGTCAACAAAGCTCCCGAGGGCGGTTTCATCATCTACAGCCACAACAACATTCCTTACACTTCTTCTTCCCGTTACGCTTCTCAGCTCTTCGGTGATGCAAACGCCGTGGTCGCCACTCAGATCGAGGTCGGTCAGGTTGCCATTCTGGAGAACGTCACCATTCATTCCGATAAGGCCGCAACGCTTGTGACCGACGGTATTTGGAGAAGCCGTTACGACCCCGAGAAGGTTTCTACCGCAAACGATCCCATCTGCAACGAGATCATCGCGAAGTACCCCTACAACGGCACTTCCGACATCATCTGGCAGGACCAGTTTGACGACTTTTCCACCATTTCCGCACTGGTCATGCAACTGCCCATCGGCGCCTTCATGGACGAGTACAACGAGATCTCCGGTAAGGTTCAGGCCACTATCGAGACCCAGTACACCGCCGATTCTTGGAAGGCCCTGCAGGACGTCGTCGCCACGATCGACCTCTCCGACAAGAATCTCACCCAGGATATGATCGACGAGTGGACCGTCGCTCTGACCGAGGCTTATGAAGCCCTCGTGAAGATCGAAAATCCCGACGGCGGCAACGGCGGTTCCAACAACCCCGGCTCCAGTGAAGACACGGGCGATACCGACTTCGTCCTCGTCGCACTTGCCGTCATTGGCCTTGCCTCCATCGCTTGCGTCGCCGTGCTTGTCATCGGTCGCCGCCGCGGCAACTTCTAAGATCAAACCGCTGAAAGGCGCTCTGAGAGGAGCGCCTTTTTTCATGCTTTTTGTAAGCGGGGAAGGGTAACGCCCGCGCATCCTTTTTTTGGCGTGTTGACCCTTTTTCTTCTTTGTTGTATAATGCATGTTGTTTCAATCCGTTTTTTGAATGAAGGATACAGTTTTTATGAGAACCACCCGCCCCATTCGCTTTTTTTGCGCGTTGTTTTGCGTGTTAATTTGCTTTAGCTCGCTTTGCAGCCTGTTCGTGACCGCCGCCACGGAGGCGGACGCATGGCCATTGCGCTATTGTTATACCAACGCTTCCATTCGTTTTCGCAAGGCGCCGAATTTAAATTCCGACACCAAGTATTCCTTCAGTTTCGGCAAGCATCAGGTCCTGCCCATTTTGGACGAGGTGCAGGGTGACTCTTACGACGGCTCCAAACTTTGGTACAAAGTACGTTACACCAATATGAAGGACGGCAAGGTCTACGTCGGTTACGTACATAGCACGCTCGTCACTTTGGGTGCGCAAATCGATTACCGCACGGACGAGCTTTCCTCTTTTCCCGCAAGCTACCGTCCTGCACTTGCCGCGCTCAAGGCCGCGCATCCGAATTGGACCTTTGTTCCGCTGTACACCAACAAGTCTTTTTCTTCCGCCGTGGGTGCGCAGGCGACAGTCAGTCTGGATAAGAACGGCAACCTTTCCTCGCCCTCGTTTATCGACAAGTCTTACGCCTCCGTTTACCGCTCAAGCGCCGTGGTTGGAGGTATGAACGCCGCAAGCACCTTGCTTGACGGTGGCACGAAGTACTGTGCATCCGCCTCTACCGTCGCCTATTACATGGATCCGCGCAACTTCTTGAACGAGGTGGACGTGTTTATGTTTTCCGCGCAGGCTTACGACGAGACGCTCCACACCTTGGAGAGCGTGCAGAATATGCTCTCCGGCACGTATATGGAGAGTCTTTCCACCACTAACGGCAAGGGCGTGAGAGTCAGTTACGCAGAGGCGTTTTTGGATGCCGCCAAACAGACGGGTATCAGTCCGTATTACCTGATCATCACCTCGTTTGCGGAAAACGGCACCGTCGGAACCGCGCTTTCCAAGGGCAATTTGGACGGCACGGTCTGTACCAAGGCAGGCTGTTCAAACGCCGCACATAAGGGTTACTACAACTTTTACGGCATCGGTGCAAATCCGAGCGGAAGTCCGCAACACAACGGACTTACGTACGCCGTGAGCAAAGGTTGGAATACGGCGTACAAGGCCATCGTCGGCGGCGCCTCATTTCAAGGGGACAATTATATAAATAACGGTCAGCAGACCGCGTATCTCAAGAAATTCAACGTCAATCCTGCCTCTCCCAACGGCATCTGGCATCAGTACATGCAGAACCTCACCCATCCGGAGACGGAGGCGCTCATGACTTTCCGCACCATGCAGTCGGGCGGTCTTTTGGGACTTTCTCACGAGTTTCTCATTCCCGTGTATAACGAAATGCCTCAAAAAGCATCTGCTTTGCCGACCGTCGGCACGGTAGGCGTCGGCACACAATCGCAAAGGATCGTCGGTGACGTGGATGAGAACGGAACGGTTGACGTTTCCGACCTTGCTCTGTTTTCGCAGTACCTTGCGGACTGGGACGTGGAAGCAGATCCTTTTCTTGCCGACTGTGATGCAAGCGGCGTGGTAGATGTTTTAGACTTTGCCCTCCTTGCCCAATATCTTGCAGGTTGGAGTGTCGTCCTCGGTTGAGAATTTGCGTTTTCAAGCGCAGAGATAGAAAAGAACGTAAAAACACAAGAATATCACGCAAAACGCGCCCACGGTATAGGGGCGCGTTTTCAGCTTGAGAAAGGATTGTGCGGGCGGTATCTCGGCTTTTCTTTTGCTACTTTTCTTTTCTCCTGAAAAGAAAAGTAGAGGCGCTTTATTTGCAATCTGCATTCATTCGCGGTATAATGAAGAAAAACACATTAGGAGCAGTGCATGACACAACCGTTGACCTTGGTTCCCATTGCCCGTATCGAGACGGATTTTAAGGAAAAATTCGGCATCCCTCGCCAGAGCGGCAGGGTGGCGAGTCTTACGGGCAGGATCGTTTTCAACGAGGCGTTTCGAGATCCCGAGGCTCTGCGCGAGATCGAGGGCTTTTCACATCTTTGGCTCATTTTCGATTTTTCCGAGTCGCATCGCGAGGGATTTTCGCCCACCGTACGCCCGCCGCGCCTCGGAGGTAACCGTCGCATCGGCGTGTTTGCAAGCCGTTCGCCGTTTCGTCCCAACCCCTTGGGGCTCTCTGTGGTACGGCTGGAACGCGTGGAAAAAACGGCGAACGAGGGCACCGTTTTGCACGTATCGGGAGTTGACCTGCTCTCCGGCACCCCCATTTACGACATCAAGCCGTATTTGCCTTTTGCGGACAGTATCCCCAATGCGTGCGGCGGATACGCGGCGGAACACGCGGATCATCGCTTGAACGTGCAGGCAGAGGAGGAAATGCTCGCCCTCATTCCCGAGGAAAAGCGCATGGCACTGCTCGATTGCCTCGCGGAAGACCCTCGCCCCTCGTATCAGGACGATGAGCGCGAGTACGGCATGTGTTTTTCCGGCTTTGAAGTGCGGTTTTGCG
>JAFYLE010000066.1 GCA_017537265.1 Clostridia bacterium
CAAGGCGTGCCTCGTGGAGGTCTACTACAAAAAGCGCGCTAACGGCGCGAAGACGCTTCAGTACGCAAAGTTCGTAGGGGAGGAGCTTATATTCGCAACGGAGAACGAAACGGAAAGCGAGGACGGAGGCGTGCCGATGGCGCTCTCGGGGCTTTACGACCACGGGACTTATCCCTTTATATTCGACGCGCTCTTCCCGATAGAGGGCTCGCCGTGCGGCTACGGCTACGTTGACCTCTGCCGTTCTCCGCAGACGGAGATCGACCTTATGAAAACGGCGTTTCTCAAGAACGTTGTTTCGGGCGCGACGCCGCGCTACTTCTCGAGGCTTGACGGAAACGTCAATATCGACGAGTTTCTCGACGTTTCGAACCCAATTGTAAGCGTTGCGGGCGGCTCGGTTGACGAGGCGTCGCTCCGCAAGATAGACGCGCCGAGCCTTGACGGCGTTTACGTCAGCTTCCTCGACCGCACGATAAACGAGCTCAGGGAAACGTCGGGCAACACCGAAACGAGCACGGGCAACGTAAGCTCGGGCGTTACTGCGGCGGCGGCGATAGCGGCGCTCCAGGAGGCGAGCAGCAAGGGCGCGAGGGACAGCACGCTTTCGGCGTACAGGTCGTTTGCGCTTATCGTGGAGATGTGCATTGAGCTGATACGTCAGTTCTACAATTTGCCGAGAAAGTTCCGCATTGTAGGCAGGGAGGGCACGTACCGCTACGTCAGCTACGCGGGCGCGGGAACGAAGCCGCAGTATCTTGGCGGCGAGATGGGGCTTGATATGGGATACAGGCTTCCGACGTTCGACGTGAAGGTTTCGGCGCAGAAGAAAAACGCGTACTCGCGCCTTGGGCAGAACGAAATGGCGCTGCAGCTCTTTGGGCTCGGGTTCTTCCGTCCCGACAGGGCGGCGGAGGCGCGGGCGTGTCTTGATCTGCTCGAGTTCGAGGGGAAGGACCGCGTGTAGCAGAGGATAGGAATGGGCGAGATTTTGCCTTGATCGCTTGGCGTAAACTAAATTCCATTTTTGAAATGGGCACCATTTCGAAAATCCGCCCCACACGCGGGGTTGGGGGTGGTCGTGTGGGGAGGCTTTCGCCCTTCGAGCTGAACGAAGTGAAGCGAAGAATTGAAGTAAAGTGAAGAAGCTGAACTAATGAAAGAAGGGTTTAGATATGTTTGCACTATGCCATGCCCCTCGAACGAGGTGAGAAATTGCAGAAAGACGAAGATTTTCCCGCTGTAACCATTACTTGAAAAGGTTTTTGCTTACTTTTTCCTCAAAAAAGTAAGAGAAAGGAATCAATTATGAAACAAGGAATAAGAATCGGCCTTTGCTATTTCGGTGAGGGCGAGGGCAACGGCGCGGCAAACGGACAGCCCGCGGAGGAGTCGGCAAATACGGCGGCGGAAAATGCGAGGGAAAACCCCTCCCCTGCGGAAGCGGAAGAACGGGTCGCGGGGGTAGCGCGGGGCAAAGAACGGGTCGTCGAGGGCGCCGACCCCTACGGAGAGCCGCGGCGTGCCCAAACGGATGAAACGGGTTGCGAGGTTATCAATTCTGGCGAGCCGTCGGCCCCCACGGGCGAAACGGGGGAATCTGGCGCGGCAGAAATTGATCCCGCCGCAACAAACGAACGGGTCGCCGGGGACGTCGACCCCTACCAAGGCCGCACTGCAGCCGCCTCGCATTACGGCGAGCTATGCCGTCAGAGCGCCGCGCTGAAAGCGGTCTACCCGAGCTTCAATCTTCGCGACGAGCTTAGAAACCCGACGTTTCTGCGCCTCACCGCGCCGGGCGGCGTTTCGGTTGAGGACGCGTTTTACACGGTACACAGAAAAGAGCTTGGGGCTGCTGCCTTGCAGGTGATAGCGCAACGGACAGCCGAAAAGCTCTCAAGTGCCGTGATATCGGGAAGCCGCCGCCCGATAGAAAACGGTGCGAAAAGCACGGCGGCAACGATCAATACATTCGACTACCGCGCGGCAACGCCGTCGCAAAGAGAGGCGTTCAAGAGGGACTTAAG
>JAFYLE010000067.1 GCA_017537265.1 Clostridia bacterium
CTCTGTCTTATCACACGCACCGTCTTTCGCCCTTGAAATTTCGGTTGACAAACGCCCTCCCTTGTGCTACAATGAAATCAGAATAAAAGACCTCTTCTGAAAGGAAACGGCTATGTACGATATTATTGTTGTTGGCGCGGGCCCTGCGGGTCTCACCGCCGCCCTTTACGCCAGACGCGCCGAAAAAAGCGTTCTCCTCATTGAGCGCTCTACCTTCGGCGGTCAGATGACCTATTCTCCCAAGATCGAAAACTACCCCGGTTACGTCAGCCTCAGCGGAAATGAGCTTGCCGACAAAATGGTGGAGCAGGTGCTGGAGCAAGGCGCCGAAGTGGAAATGGATACCGTCACCGAGATCCGCGACGAGGGTGACGTCAAGCGCGTCATCTGCGAGGGTGGCGAATTTGAGGCACGTGCCGTTATTCTTGCTACGGGCGTTAAGCACCGCATGCTGGGTCTTGCGGGCGAGCACGAGCTGGTGGGACACGGCATCTCCTTCTGCGCCGTTTGCGACGGTGCCTTCTACCGCGACATGACGGTTGCCGTCATCGGCGGCGGAAACTCGGCGCTTCAAGAGGCGATTCTCCTCTCTGAGGGCTGCCGAAAGGTATACGTGATCCAGAACCTTGATACCTTCACGGGCGAGGCTTCTCTTGTCAATCGCCTTCGCGGAAAGGACAACGTGGAGCTGATCATGGGCACGGTGGTCACCGATCTTGTTTCCGACGGTGAGCTGCGCGCCATCCGTCTGCGCAGTAACAACGGACGCGAGGACGAGCTTGCCGTTGACGGCATGTTCATCGCCATCGGTCTCATCCCCAACAACGCCCCCTTCTCTGCCTTGGCAGATCTGAATGACTACGGCTATTTTGCCTCCGACGAGACCTGCGTCACCAAGACCGCAGGTATCTTTGTGGCGGGCGATTGCCGCTCCAAGACCATCCGCCAAGTGACCACGGCAACGGCCGACGGTGCTTCCGCCGCCCTCGCTGCCTGCCGATATCTGGAGGCGTAACCCCCGTTTTCTTCAAAAAAACAATCTTTTTTTCGCAAAAATGAAAAAAACTCTTGACAAACCACACGGTTTGTGTATATAATAGAGAGCGTCATTGTGTAAAAGCGTAAAAAGGCTGCAAAGCAACACGCTTCCGATAAAGAGTCAAGGAGGTGCAGAAAATGCTCAGAACTTACCAACCCAAAAAGCGTCAGAGAAAGAAGGAGCATGGCTTCAGAAAAAGAATGAAGACTGCGGACGGCAGAAACGTTCTCAAGAGAAGACGCGCAAAAGGCAGAAAGAGACTGACCTATTGATAGAGCCAACAGGCTCATACCAAAAACCGTCGATGTCCGATACAGAGCTCCGACTCACTGTGTGAGCGCTCCTATGGCATCGCGGTTTTTTTCTACGATTTTCCCTTTTAAAAACAAAACTACGGAACGGTTGTTGTACAATGAAACACGCAGCAATTAAAGAAAATCATCTCTATAATAAGGTATTTCGCCGCGGCGAACGATTCATCGGAAAGCTTGTCACCGTACATCTGCTCACCGACTACGCCGCCAAAAGACGAATGCTTGCCCACCCCCTGAAGCTGTGGACCAATCGCATTGGTCTTTCGGTCTCCAAGAAGCTGGGCGGCGCCATCGCGCGCAATCGCGCCAAGCGCATCATCCGCGCCGCACTGCAAAGAGTGGAACGCGAATCCCCCCTCAAAACGGGAAAGCTGATCGTAATCGGTGCCCGTGACGATATCGTGGGAAAAACCAGCAACGACGTTTACCGCGAGCTTTCCGTGGCATTCCGAAAGCTGGATATGGTGCAGAAATGAAATACCTTTGCATATGGCTGATACGCCTTTACCAAAAGCTTTTATCCCCCCTCAAGCGGAATCCCTCGTGTCGGTTTACCCCCACCTGCTCCGCTTACGCCATTGAGGCGTTCCAAAAGCGCGGCTTTTTCGTCGGCCTCGGTCTCACGATCTGGCGCATCCTCCGCTGCAATCCCTTTTGCGCGGGCGGATACGATCCCGTTCCCGAGAAAAAGAGTAAACGAAAAAAGGACGAGCTTTAAGCCACAGTACCGCGTGGTTTTTCGGCGGTACGGTCATTACACAATCGGATGCTCCCCAAAAAGGAGCGAAAGGAAACTGAAATGAACAACTACACCCCCAAAAAGTTCCTTGGCCTTCGCCTTGGTGCCTTGCTTCTCCTTATTATGGTAGTAGCAACGGCCCTCATTGGCTGTGCCGGCGGTGTTCAATCCGCATACAGCGAGGATGAGCTGAACAAGATCAAGGACACCATCACCTTCGAAGAAGGTAAAAACAGTCTTACCGAATCTAACATGGAAGACATTGCTGTTTATCTTGCC
>JAFYLE010000068.1 GCA_017537265.1 Clostridia bacterium
TGCACTTTGTAAAACGAACGACACGCTATGCCCTCCGACCGTATACGTCACGGGAGTGCCGGCACCGAAGTTTACGGGCAAGGAAATCTCGACAGGTGAGTTTTTCGTCGTCAGTCTGCCGTTTTCCAAAGCGAGCGTGTTGTCTATCTCTTCAAATTTACCGTCTTTTACATAGTGCACAGCACTTGGGTAAAAGACCATGGTCTTAGAACCGTCGGAAGCATAGAACACCTTGGTGTTCTCCCCTCGGCTCTCGCTGTCCTCTGCATATAAAAACAGCGGCTCTTGCGACATAGTCGTCCCAAGCTCCGCTGTGTGCAAAGGTTCGTCTTTAGCGATGGCGGACAGCCCTGCGGCAAATCCGGAAAGAGGCATGGCAACCCACAGGAATGCCAAGGCCAAAAGTGAGCAAATGCTCTGCCTTAAAAATCTCCTTGTGTTCTTCATAGCAGTTCTCCTCGTGTACGGTGGTGTAAACATCTAAAAGGTGTAACATCAGGGTATCGCGGGGGTCTCTATAATCAGTATAAGGAAGAAACCGGAAATCGTCAAGGAGATTTTTTGCGGATTTTGCGTGAGAAAAAAGCGCAAAATGCTTGACAAAAAAGTCGGAGATGTGTATAATACGTGCTGTAAAGTTTTTTTCTTCACAGCGGAGTGAGTATGTTTGCCAAAGACTTTTCCCTGATTCTGTTATTTGACCGCTACGCGGCACTTCTGACCGAAAAGCAACAGACTGCCTTCTCCCTCTACTACAACGAAGATTTCTCCCTTGCGGAGATCGCAGAACACACCGGCACGAGCCGCCAGGCCGTGCGCTCCCTGCTCCAAAAAACGGAACAGGAACTGCATCGCTTTGAAGATGCACTGCACCTTCTGGAAAAAGAAGAAAAGATCACTTCCCTCACCCAGTCGCTGACGGAATGCACCGAGGACGAGAAACGCAAGCTCGCCGCGGACATTCTGACCGTCATAAAGGAGTAAGCCCCTTGTTTGAAAACCTTTCCGAAAAGATCTCCGAGGCGTTTCGCTCGTTTCGCTCCAAGGGCAAACTGACTGAAGCAGACCTGAAGAGCGGCATGCGCCAGATCAAGCTTGCGCTGCTCGAAGCGGACGTCAACTTCAAAGTCGTGCGTGCCTTTGTGGAACGCGTGACCGAGCGCGCCATCGGCGAGGAGATTTTGGAAAGCCTCGTTCCCGGCCAGATGATCGTCAAGATCGTCAATGAGGAACTGTGTGCCATCATGGGCTCCGAAAACTCCAAACTGCAGATCTCCCCGAAGCCGCCGACGAAAGTGCTGATGTGCGGCCTTCAGGGCAGCGGTAAGACCACGCAAAGCGCCAAGCTTGCCCGCCTATACAAAAAGCAAGGCAAGCGTCCCCTGCTCGTCGCATGCGACGTGTACCGACCCGCCGCCATCAAGCAACTGCAAGTGGTGGGCGAACAAGTGGAGGTGCCCGTCTTTACCATTGAGGGCTCGACGGACTGTGTAAAGATCGCCACGGAGGCTCTCAAATACGCCGAAAAGAACGCGCTGGACTTCGTCATCTTTGACACGGCGGGCCGCCTGCAGATCGACACGGTACTCATGGACGAGCTTGTGGAGATCAAACGCGCGGTGGATCCCACGGAGATCCTGCTCGTCGTGGACTCCATGACCGGTCAGGAAGCCGTCAACGTAGCACAGACCTTCCACGAGATGCTGTCCATCACCGGTGTGATTCTGACCAAGCTCGACGGCGACACCCGCGGCGGTGCGGCACTGAGTGTCAAATACGTCACCGGCGCGCCGATCAAGTTCGTGGGTATGGGCGAGAAGCTCGACCAACTGGAGCCCTTCCACCCCGACCGTATGGCAAACCGCATCCTCGGCATGGGCGACGTGCTCTCCCTGATCGAAAAGGCAGAGGCCGCGATCGACGAGAAGAAGGCGCTGGAGTTGGAACAAAAACTGCGCGAAAACGCCTTTACCCTGGACGACTACCTCGAACAATTCCGACAGATCCGCTCGATGGGCTCCATGCAGGACCTGATGGGTATGCTGCCGGGCGTCAAGCAAAGCGACCTGAAAGATGCGAAGATCGATGAAAAACAGATCGACCGCATGGAGGCGATGATCCTCTCCATGACCCCCGAGGAGCGCGCAAAGCCGCAGATCTTAAACGCTTCCCGACGCCGCCGCATTGCCCTCGGCAGCGGCACGACCGTGGAGGACTTAAACCGCTTTATCCGCCAATTTGAGCAAACGCAAAAACTGATGAAGCAACTCTCCGGCGGCGGAAAAATGAAAGGCAAGCTTGCTCGCAAGTTCGGCCGATTTATGTGATGTTGACCCCGCTTTGGGTTGATATAAAAAACAAACACTCAATTACATGAAAATCATTTGGAGGAAACCACTATGGCAGTCAAAATTCGTCTTAAGAGAACCGGTGCAAAGAAAGCACCCCACTACCGCGTTGTCGTTGCAGACTCCCGCTCTCCCCGCGATGGCAAGTTCATCGAAGAGATCGGCTACTACAACCCCAACACCGATCCTGCTGAAGTCGTGATCGACAACGACCGTGCAAAGACCTGGATGAAGAACGGTGCTCAGCCCACCGAGACCGTCCGCAGCCTGCTCAAGAAGTCCGGCGCAATCGAATAAGGACCCCGAGCATGTTACGAGATCTGGTTCTGGATATCGTACGAGCCCTGGTTGATCATCCCGCCGCCGTCAAGGTTGACGAGCGCTACGAGGGTGAATATCTGCACTTGGAAATCCACGTCTCGCCCGAGGACATGGGCAAGATCATCGGCCGCGGCGGCAAGATCGCTCGCGCGCTGCGCACGGTTGTCAAGGCAGCCTCGCTCCGAGAAAACCAGAAGGTTCTGGTCGATATTCTCTAAACGACAAAAAAGACCCACCGCAATGCGGTGGGCCTTTTTTTGCTTTTCTCCTCAAATTCGCCCAAAAAGGCGTGGAGGAAAACGCGCTTCCTATACCCGTTCCGTGATCGTGAGGTTCTGCGGAATGACACCCGCCTCCAGATACACGATCTCCGTGATCTGCGCAACCTCGGCGTCTGTCAGGCCGTCAGACTGCACGATGATGCTTGCGCGATCATCCTCCAAAATGGCGACGCAGTTGGCAAA
>JAFYLE010000069.1 GCA_017537265.1 Clostridia bacterium
GAAAATCCCGCCCAAACCGCCCACTCATTCTCCACGCGCAAGACGGGACTTACAGTGGAGAAAAACTCCGCGGTTTGCACAAACAGCGCGCAGAGAGCATCCGTCAGACTCGCAACGGCGTGCACCATGGGAAGCCCTGCCGCAAGCAGGAGGGCAAGGAGAAAAGCGACGTTCAAAAGCAACGTAAACAGCGGAACGAGAAGAACTCCGAACAACGGCGAAAACAGCGGAAACGTACCGAAGACCAAAAGCGTGATCGGCGCGGTGAAGGTCAATGCGGCAAAAGAAGCGGCGAAAGAATACACCGCGCCCGCATACACGCGGCGAAGAAAGCGGAAAAAGCGTCCTTTTTCCGACAAAAAGAGCCAAAGACGACTGTTTTCCAAAGATTCCCGCACCGCGGGCAAAAAGAGCAAAATGCCGAGCGTGGCAAAGACGCTCAACAGAAAACCGACGTCGAAGAGGGCGGCGGCATCGAAAAAGACGATGATGGCCGCGGCGCAGACGAGACTCTGCGCCGAATTTTGCCTGAGGCGCAAAAATTCCGTAAGACTTGCGACAACGAGCATCCAAAAAGCGCGCAAGAGCGAGAGCGGAAACGAGCAAAGCACCAAGAAAAACAGCGCGAAAAAGACCGAGAGCACCACTCGCACGCCGCGCGGAACAAAAAGTGCGCGCAAAACGAAATGCAAGCTACCGATGAGAATACCGAGGTGCAGGCCCGACAAAGCGAGAAGATGCGACGAGCCGCTTGCGGAAAGCACCTCCGAAAATGCCGGATCCACTCCGCTCTTATCAGCAAGCAAAACGGCACGCAGATAGCCGGCACATTTGGCAACGTCCAGGCGGCTTGAAAGTTCTTTGCCGAAAGATGAAAGAAGTGAAGTGTTTTCCTCAACCCGCGAAGGGTCCGTTTGAATCCGTGCACGAAACAGAGTTTCCCCGCGGCAAACGCGAAGAAGTTCGCCCACGTGCTCCCCTTCCTCCTCGGAAAAGAAAGCCGTCGCACGAAAGCGTGTGCCCGCCTCTGCCTGCCACAGATCCGCAAGCGCGTAAGCACAGACGCGTTCGCCCTCCGCCTCCTCCACCCGCAAAAGCGTGCCGTGTTCGGTGCCGCGCTCGACCGTCGCGATAAAATCCACCTGCCGGCCGTCGGATACCGTGCGCGAAAACGCCTCTTCCCGACGAAGATTCGGCAGGGTGAAAACACACTCGGAAACCAAGGCGAGGGAGAGCGCGAACACGAACAGGTGCGAAAGAAGAAATTCATGGCGCAAAAGCGGACGCCGCCGCGTCAAACACAGAAAAAGTCCCGCGCAAAAAAGAAGAGAGAAAAAGACGAAAAGACGCGCACCGAATGCAAAAAACGTGCCGAGAAACAACACGCCGAGAAACATGACGCAAACGGTAAAAAGCGGATGACTCACCGCGCTTGAAACAATCGGCTCGTCCAAGCGTTTTGAAAGCTTCAACCTCCCGGCATTCACAAGGCACACCTCCTCTCTGCTCTTCTGCCGTAACACGGATTTTATACCTTTTTCCCGACTTCTTCAAGTCCCTCCAAACCCGAGAATGTACAAATAATTGGCGCTGCGAGGCACGCTCTTTTGGAATTTTTTGTTGATTTGCACAAAATGCGCCACATAAATTCGGCGGTTTTTACAACAACTTTTCCAATGTTTCTTCTTGTTTCTTCGCAAAAAATCATATATAATATGAGTGTTATTGCTTTTTGCGGTGCAAAAGTGCCCGCACAACAATCAATTCATCAACGGCATTCAGCCGAGAAACGGAGAATTTTTCCCTATGGTCAAAACGAAAGACATCCGCAACGTCGCACTGCTCGGTCACGGCGGAAGCGGCAAAACCTCCCTTCTGGAGGCAGCCCTGTATCTCACGAAGGGAACCGATCGCCTCGGTAAGACCACCGACGGCACCACCGTTTCCGACTATGATCCCGAGGAAGTGAAGCGCGGCTTCTCCATCTCCGCCTCCCTTGCTCCGGTCGACATGTGCGACAAGAAGATCAACTTCATCGACACTCCCGGCTTTTTGGACTTTGCCGGCGAGGTCTCCCAGGCTCTGTCCGTCACCGACACCGCAGTCATCGTCATCAACGCGAAGGCCGGTGTGGAAGCGGGTGCGGAGATCGCATTCGACCGCGCGGGCGAGTTTGCCAACTCCCGTGCATTCTTCTTAAACCGCATGGACGAAGATCACGTCAACTTCGACGGCATCGTGGACGAACTGCGCGACACCTTCGGCAAGTCCGTCTGCCCCGCCCTCTACCCCCTCTTTGAAAACCACAAGACCGTGGGCTACATCGACCTTCTGCAGCAGAAGGCCTTCCGCTACGAGAAGGGCGCCCGCACGGAGATCGAGATCCCCGCAGAAAAGATGGGCTTTGTGGAAAAGGCCCGCGAAATGCTTCTGGAAGCCATTGCCGAAACCAGCGAAGAACGCATGGACAAGTACTTCGGCGGCGAAGAATTCACCCAGCAGGAAATCTTTGACGGCGTGCACGACGGTATTTGCTCCGGATCCCTCATCCCCGTGTACTGCGGCAGCGCCACCACCCTCGAAGGCGTGGACTTCCTGCTCAACGAGATCTGCCACTGCTTCCCGAACCCTCTCTCCAAGGCGACCGTTCGCGATGCGGAAGGCAACGCCGTCACCCTCACCGAGGGCGGCGACACCTCCCTGTTCGTCTTCAAGACCATCGCCGACCCGTTCGTGGGTAAGATGAACTACTTCAAGGTCATGACCGGCACGCTCAAGCGCGACGATCAGCTCAAGAATGCCACCAGCGGCACGACCGAAAAGTTCGCTCACATCTACGAGATCAAGGGTAAGAAGCAGACCGAGATCGACGCCCTTCCGCAGGGCGACCTCGGCGTCATTGCAAAGCTTGCCGCCACCAACACCTGTGACACGCTCTCCGCAAAGGGCGACGTGAAGTACCAAGCGATCACCTTCCCGAGCCCCTACCTCACCATGGCCGTCTCCGGCAAGGACAAGGGCGACGAAGACAAGATCTCTTCCTCCATTGCCCGTCTGCTTGAGGAAGACCTCACCTTAAAACTCAAGAACAACGCCGAAACCAAGCAGCTCGTGCTCTACGGACTCGGCGAACAACACCTCGACGTGGTCTCCTCCAAGTTGAAGAACCGCTTCGGCATCACCGTGCAGCTCGCTCCCGCACAGGTCGCTTACCGCGAAGCCATCAAGAAGTCCGTCAAGGCGGAAGGCAAGCACGTTAAGCAGTCCGGCGGTCACGGCCAGTTCGGCGTGGTCCAGATCGAATTCTCCCCGTCCGACGAAGAAGGCCTGACCTTCACCGAAAGCGTCTTCGGCGGCAGCGTTCCGAAGAACTTCTTCCCCGCAGTCGAAAAGGGCCTGCAGGAATGCATGAGCCGCGGCGTTCTCGCCGGCTTCCCGCTCGTGGGTCTCAAGGCCAACCTGTTCGACGGCAAGTACCACCCCGTCGACTCCTCCGAAATGGCGTTCAAGCTCGCCGCTTCCGCAGCCTTCCGCGAAGGTCTGAAGAATGCACAGCCGACTCTGCTTGAACCGATCGGCACCCTGAACGTTCTGATCCCCGACTCCCTGATGGGCGACGTCATGAGTGACATCTCCACCCGTCGCGGTCAGGTCCTCGGTATGAACCCCGCCGAAAAGAAGAAAGGCTACACCGTGGTCGAAGCGAAGGTTCCTCAGTCCGAAATGGGCTCCTACGTCATCACCCTGCGCGCCATGAGCCAGGGCCGCGGCAGCTTCGAATACAAGGTCGACAGCTACGCCGAAGCACCCTCCAACGTTGCCCAGAAGGTCATCGAAGAAGCCAAGAAGGCCGAAGCGTAATTCACAAACAGAAAACAGAGGACTGCAGACGCAGTCCTCTGTTTTTTGTGAAAATTTATGCAAACGCCCCCTGCCTTGTATCTTTCCTTTTTGATTCCTTTGTGTTATACTTTCCCTACAAGGCACGAAGACGGAGTTTTTCCGGCCTTCTTATGATATGTAAAAAGCGGCGCGGCGACACCGCACGTACACTGCGTCCAAAACGAAAAAACGGAGTTTTCTATGATTCGGCTTTCCCCCTCCCTGCTTTCGCTCGATTTTTACCGCGCAAAAGAGGAAATTGAAAAAATACGCCCCTATGCGCCCTACCTGCACTTTGACGTTATGGACGGCCATTTCGTGCCGAACCTGGCGCTGGGCGAATGCATTGTAAAATCCCTGCGCGCACACTTAAACGAGGTCTTCGACGTACACCTGATGGTGGAAAAGCCCGAAGACTTCATCGTTCCCTTTGCCAAGGCGGGCGCGGACATTCTGACCTTCCACGCAGAGGCGACCGAAGACGCCGGTGCGCTCATTGACGCCATCCACGCACTGGGCAAAAAAGCGGGCATCTCCATAAAACCGAACACTCCGGTCGAGGCGATCTTACCCTACCTTGACCGCGTTGATCTGGTGCTCGTCATGACGGTAGAGCCGGGCTTCGGCGGACAGGCACTTTTGGAAAGCTGTCTTGCAAAGATCCCCGTACTGCGTGAAGAAATTAACAAAACGGGGCGTGAGATCGACCTGGAAGCAGACGGCGGGATCAAGTGCGACAACGTGCGAAAGCTCACCTCCCTCGGCGCCGATCTCATCGTCGCGGGCAGTGCGATCTTTGCCGCTGCCGACCCTGCGCTTGCCGCAAAAACGCTCTTACAAAACGCAAAAGGAGAACACTGACCATGCTTTGGTTTGACAACGACTACAGCGAGGGCGCACACGAAAAAGTGCTGCAACACCTGATTGACACGAACTTTGAAAGCCTTGCCCCTTACGGTGCGGACACTTACTCCGAGAGTGCGCGCGAAAAGATCCGCGAGGCGTGCGAAACGCCCGATGCAGACGTATTTTTCCTCTGCGGGGGCACGCAGACCAACAAGGTGCTCATCACCTCCCTTCTTCATTCCTACGAAGGGGCGATCTGCGCCGAGACGGGACACATCAACGTGCACGAATCCGGCGCGATCGAAGCGGGCGGGCACAAGGTCATCTCCCTGCCGCACACAAGCGGCAAGGTGGACGCCGAGGTGTTGGAACGCTACCTTTTGACCTACGAGGCAGACCCGACGGCGGAGCACATGGTGCGCCCCGGTCTGCTCTACATTTCCCAGCCGACGGAATACGGCACGCTCTACACGGCGGAAGAACTCGAAGACCTGTCCCTGGTCTGCCGCAGCCACGACCTGCGCCTCTTTGTGGACGGTGCGCGCCTTGCCTACGCGCTCGGTGCAGAAGGCAACGACGTGACGCTTCCCCTGCTTGCCAAGTTCTGCGACGCCTTCTATATCGGCGGAACGAAAGCCGGCGCACTCTGCGGAGAAGCCCTGGTATTCCCTCAAGGTGCACCGCACCACTACCTGTCCGTCATCAAGCAACACGGCGCGCTCTTTGCCAAGGGACGCGTGGCGGGCGTGCAGTTTGACGCGCTCTTTACCGACGGGCTCTACGAAGAGATCGGCCGCAACGTCAACCAAATGGCCGCGCTGTTAAAAGAAAAACTCGTGGCAAAGGGCTACCGCACCTTCATGGATTCCAAGACGAACCAACAGTTCTTTATTTTGGAAAACACCCTGCTCTCAAAGCTGTGGAGCGAGGTCAACTTC
>JAFYLE010000070.1 GCA_017537265.1 Clostridia bacterium
CACGCAATGGCTTGGCAGGTCTGCCGACGGGATGTCAGCTTTCCCGACTCCAAGTTGCATTCCTATGCCCGCTCGCGTTTTTCTTGCTTACTTCTTTTTGTTTGCAAAAAGAAGTAAGTGCCGTAAGCAGCCCCGCGGGGGCGCACACGGCATTGTCTCGCTTTTCTTGTTTTACCTCTTTTCTCGGGTCTCGGAAAAAGAAGCTCACGTTTTTTCTTGCTTACTTCTTTTTGTCTGCAAAAAGAAGTAAGTGCCGTAAGTAGCCCCGCAGGGGCGCACACGGCATTATTCCGCTTTTCTTGTTTTACTTCTTTTCTTGGGAAAAGAAGTAAAGCGCACACGGCATTATACCGCTTTTCTTGATTTACTTCTTTTCTCGCGAAAAGAAGTAAATCAGTTGCGGATTTGAGTGCCGTAAGGGTTGAGGTCCCATTCGGCGGGAGAGTTTTGAGGGATGGAGCTGTAACCGGCGCGTTCACGCTCGGTACAGCCGAACGCCATCCCCGCGACCACTGCCGCAAGGATGGCGTACAATATGCTTCGGCCGCTCATGAAGCGAACCTTATTTGAGTATGGTCTCAAAGAGGTTGTAGTCGCGCATCTCCA
This sequence comes from Clostridia bacterium, assembly GCA_017537265.1. GTDB lineage: Bacteria > Bacillota > Clostridia > Oscillospirales > SIG627 > RUG14179. The sequence goes on from JAFYLE010000070.1 coordinate 607, forward strand.
ACACCTGGAAGGTCGCGGTCGCGGCCATGGCGAAGAAGGTGAGGACGATCATCACCGTGAAGAACTTTGAATTGAACATTTCAAACCTCGCTTCCCGGTTGGATTACTTCAACTGAGCCTTGTCGAAATAGACGATGTCTCCGACCTTGATGGCATTGGAACCGGCGGGAATATTTGCGGTCGAGCAATCGTCGCCGATCTCATCCATCTTGATGCGGGAGATAAAGGCGGCTTCATTATCCAAGCTGCCGCGGGCGACCACCATTTCCATACCCTTCTCAAGCTGCGGATTGACCTCGAACGTCTTTTCCCCGAGCGCCTGCTTGACCATGGTGCCGCTGCCGAGGTTGATCGCGATGTATCCGTACTCGGGATTGACCTTCACGACTTCGCCGACGGTCTTGGCGCGGACCTCCTTCGAGCCGGGGCGCCACGGAACCGGCGGTTCGGCGTCGTCGGGAACTCCGAGCGCGCTCTTGTAACTTTTGATCGTATAGTTCTTGTCATTGATGAGGTCGTTGAGTCCGCGAATATGGACATCGCGCTTTTTAAGTTCGGCATTCACCGCGATCAGCTCGCGGCGGACGTCATCAAGTTCGGCGTTCTTGGCGTCGAAGTCGCGACGGAACTTTTCGACGCCGCTCTTGGTGCTCTGAACCGAGTTGCGATATTCGCCTTCGCTGAAATCGCTGCTGCGGACGTTGACATGCGAACCGATGATCTTCAGGTTGCTTTCATAGAACTCCCGGCGGGTCCGCATCTGAACGAGGGCATGGGAGAGCGGGGACAACGCGGAGCTGCCGTCGGTAACCATGTCGCGGGTGTTGAGGTTGACATCAAGTTTCGCCGCGTCATCGGCCAGCTTGCGGTACACGGCGTCGCGGCGCTTGAGGGTATCGGATACGCCGCGGATGACAGCGTTCTTATTGGCGTTGTAAGTAGCTATTGCGCGGAACGCCTCTTCGGAGCCGAGGTCCTTCACCTCGACCGCCGCGCCGATCCGGCGCAGGGCATCGGCCAATTCATCGCGTTCGGCGACGATCTGACGGCTCTGAGCGACGAGCTTCTGAAGTTTGGCGTCCAGCTCGGCATACTTCTCATGGGAAAGCTCCGCGGGAGTCAACTGAGCCGCGACCTTGGTGCTGCTGTGGCTGTCGAGCGCGGTACTGGCGTTGTGGATCGTGGCGGCGAGTTTGCCCCACCCCTTTATCATCGAGTCGCGTTTCTCGAAGAGAAAATACGAGAACGTCGCACTCGCCAGCGCCAAGATCAGGATCAGGATACTCAGAATGACATTCATTACTTTCATTTAGGCAACCCCCAGCTAAGCTGTTGTTTTTCTTTCTTTATTTTTAAGGCCTGTTAAAAGTTGTCAACCCACATAAAAAGCACACCGCCGCATTTTTCAAAAATGCATAGTTCAAGTGCACCGGATACACATTAGCACTTAAAACGCCTTTTTCAAATGTTTTTTCATTAAAATGGGCAAAATTCCGGCAAAAAAAAGCATTTCCGCCGCCGTCATCTGATTTTCTCCCGCGAAAAACCGTCATGAGAAATTCGATCGCGCCGCGGAGAAAATCCGGCGAGACGCAGCGCGTTCAGGACCACGCAAACCGAGCTGCAGGCCATCGCGAGCGCGCCGAACACCGGCGGCAGCCGCCAGTGGAACCACGGGTAGAACACTCCCGCCGCCAGAGGGATGCCGACCGCGTTGTAGAAGAACGCCCAGAAAAGATTCTCGCGGACTATCCTCATGGTGCGGACGCTCAGGTCGAACGCATCGACCGCGCCGCGCGGATCGTCTCCGACGAGGACCACCCCGGCGCTCCGCATGGCGGCGGCACTGCCGGAGCCGACCGCGACG
>JAFYLE010000071.1 GCA_017537265.1 Clostridia bacterium
GGCGTCCGCGTGGGCGGCGCCGAGGCGTAAAGCAGCAAGTGCCAAAATGCCCGAACCGCAACCAAGATCCAAAACCTCATCCTGCTCGTTCAAATACGTTTCCGCACACTCCATGCAAAGTTTCGTAGTGGCGTGCGTACCGCTGCCAAACGCGGCGGAAGGATCCATGAGAAGGCCGTGGCGCCCCTCGGGAACGACAACGTCCTCCTCCCACGGCGGGTAAACGAAAAGCTTTTCGCCAACGGCAAAGGGTCGGAAGAACTCCTTCCACTTATCCTTCCACTCGTCGTCATCACCCTCGCTTTGGTCGAGAGGATAAACGGAAAACTCCGCAGTCTGCATCAAGTCAAGGAAAGCACGATAAAGCTTCTCCGACTCATCGTCGCAGTAAAAATAAAAATGGATCTTCGGTGCGTCGTTCTGCTTTTGCAAGAGTTCGTCGTCGATGTAATCATAAAAACGGCGTGCCTCTTCGCTTTCCAGATCCGAGTAGTCCTCGATCTCAAAAGCGGTGAAACCCAAAAGAGAAAGACGCCCCGCTACCTCGTCGGTAGAACCGTGAGGCAGTGTGAGCGTCAATTTCCGATATTTCATAGATCAGAACAGGTAGGGGGAAAGCTCTTCCGGGAAGCTTTCGGGTGCGATGGAAACGGTAGTGACACAGTTGACCTCAAGCTTGGCGCAGAGTTCATCCAGACGGCGGATGAATGCGACGAAAGCGACCATATCGTCGCCGCAGATCTTCAAAGAAGAATCGATGAACAGATCCTTGACGTCGTAGTTGGAGGCAAGGATGCCGCTGACGAGGCCGTAAAGCTCGGCAGCACCGTTAATGCCGTAAAGTTTGGTGTCGATCAGGCGCACCTCGCGACGGATCTCATGACGGAGTTTTTCGCCTTTTTCCACGCAGACGACGTTGCCCTTGGTGGAGTCGACCGCTTTGTTGGTCATTTCGATGAGTTGCTTGGTTTTGCCGCTTCCTTTGAGTCCGATAATGAGTCGTACCATTGGAATCTCCCTTCAAAATTATTACTTATAGTTTAACTGTAATTTGTGAATTTTGCAAGAATTTCTTTTCAATTTTTAAAAACTTTTTGTTTTTACTTGGTGTAGCCGGGCTTGCCGAGCAGGCAGAACATGTTTCTCTTATACAGTTCCACGCCCGGTTGATTGAACGGATTGATCCCGATCAGACAACCGGAAAGCGCGCAGGAGAGTTCAAAGAAATACACAAGTCTGCCGAAGCTCTCTTCATCCGCGCGTTCCAAAGCCACCTTAATGACGGGAACGTTGCCCTCGACGTGGGCGTCGATAGTCCCCTGCTCAGCCTTGTCGTTGACCTCGTCAAGCTCTTTGCCTGCCAAAAAGTTGAGCCCGTCCACGTCCGATGCGTCGTGCGGAATGCGGATGGGAACGTTGGGTTCTTCAATGTCGATAAAGGTCTCGAAGAAGATGCGCTGGCCTTCCTGCACGTACTGTCCCATGCTATGCAGATCCGTAGAATAAATGACGCTCGCGGGGAAAAGGCCTTTGCCGTCCTTGCCCTCGCTCTCGCCAAAGAGTTGCTTGAGCCACTCGCCGAAATACTGCAAGCGGGTACAGAAGGACGCAAACAGTTCGATGGACTTGCCGCCTTCATACAAAGCCTTGCGAGCAAGCGCATACTGAACGCAAGGATTCTCAAGGACGCACTCGGCGTATTCCTTGCGGGCAATGGAGGCGCCTTGCATCATCTGCGTGATGTTGCCGCCTGCCACGGCGATGGGCAGAAGACCGACTGCGGTCAAAACGGAGTAGCGGCCGCCGACGTCGCCGGGAACCACGAAGCTCTCATAGCCCTCACGATCGGAAAGTTCCTTAAGGGTGCCGGGGCGCGGGTTCTTATCCGTAGTAACGAAAATGCGCTCACGCGCTTTTTCTTTGCCGTACTTCTCTTCCAAGAAGGCACGCCAGATGCGGAAAGCAACGGCGGGCTCGGTCGTGGTACCGGACTTGGAAATGACGTTGATGCAAACGTCCTTATTCTTACAATACTGCAGAAGATCGCTGATGGCATCGGCATCCAGACTGTTACCGGAGAAATAAACCTCAGGCACGTCTTTTCTATGGTTGTAGTTCTGGCCGAACAAGAACTCGATTGCGGCGCGCGCACCGAGGTAAGAACCGCCGATGCCGATGACCACGAACACGTCACAAGACGTGCGGATGCGCTTGGCAGCCTTCAAAATGCGGTCAAACTCTTCTTTATCATAATCCTTGGGGAGGGTGCTCCAACCAAGCGGTTCTCCCGCCGCCTCATACTCCTTTAAACGTAAAAATGCCGCGCGGGCGCACTCAAGGTCGGCCACGGGCGGCAAAAACTGATGGGCATTTTGCAAGTCAAAACGAAGGGGCATGGCACTCATCCTCCAAGGGAATCTTTTATCTTTTCTATATTATAACGAATACAAACCCAAAAAACAAGGGCGGAAACGCGTTTTTTTACAAAAAAATCGTGCTTTTTTCACACTGATCGGCACCTTTTTTCATAATCTTCAAAAAAATTTTACATTTTTGCATTTTACTCTTGCATTGGGTCACAAAATGTGGTACAATCACGAAAACAAATAAAGGAGGAGCACAAGATGTACGACTGCACGAGAAGCCACGTCACCTCGTCTTGTTTGCCTATTTCCTCCTTTTCTCTTTTCCCTTTTCCCCTTGTTTCTTAATTCGCCATTTCGTTTTTGAAACGGCGATTTTTTTTGCCCTTTTCCCTTTGTCCTTAACCCCACGACCGTGGGCGGGAAATACATTTTTACACTTTTCTGAAGGAGGATGTCCATGAAACTCATTTACCAAATCAAGGATCGTCCGAAGTTCGGTCAGCTGATCGTCTTCGCCATCCAACAACTGCTCGCCATCATGGCAGCGACCCTCGTTGTTCCGATCATCATCGGTAACGGCATGCAACCCAACGCGGCCCTTTTCGGTGCCGGTATGGGTACCCTTGTTTATCTTCTCTTCACCAAATTTAAGAGCCCTGTGTTCCTCGGAAGCTCCTTTGCCTTCCTCGGCTCCATGGCTGCCGCTTTTGCCGGTGCTTCCAGCGTAGCACTCGGTTACCTCGGCCTCATCCTCGGCGCGGCCTTTGCCGGTCTCGTTTACGTCGTGATCGCTATCATCGTTAAGTTCGCGGGCACCGCTTGGATCAACAAGCTCATGCCTGCCGTCGTCATCGGCCCGACCGTCGCGATCATCGGTCTGTCCCTTGCCGGCAATGCCGTCGGCGACCTCACCGGCAGCGAAGCGACCCTGAAGGCTGCAACCAGCCCCTACGTCTCCCTCATCTGCGGACTGGTCACTCTGGCCGTCGTCACCATCTGCTCTACCTACGGTAAGAAGACCATCAAGCTCATCCCCTTCGTCATCGGCATTCTTGCCGGCTACGTCGTTGCCTCGA
>JAFYLE010000072.1 GCA_017537265.1 Clostridia bacterium
AAGAGGTAACCGCTATGTCCATGAATTTCCACCGAAAACTCCCCATCCCGCAAGAAGTCAAAAAAGAATTCGCCCTGACCGAGCGGATGCAAGGGATCAAACGCGAGCGTGACGAAAAGATCGCCGCCGTCTTCGAAGAAAAAGAGGACAAGTTTATTCTGGTCATCGGGCCCTGCTCCGCCGACCACAAAGAGCCCGTATTGGAGTACATCTGCCGTCTGCGCAGACTGCAAGAACAGGTACAGGACAAGATCCTCATCATCCCGCGTATCTACACCAACAAACCGAGAACCACCGGACAAGGCTACAAGGGCATGCTGCACCAGCCCGACCCCGAAGCAAAGCCGGACATGTACAAGGGCATCGTTGCCATCCGCGACCTGCACCTGTGCGCTCTGCGCGACTACGACTTCACCTGCGCGGACGAAATGCTGTACCCCGAAAACTACCGCTACCTCTCCGACCTCCTCTCCTACGTGGCGATCGGCGCGCGCTCCGTGGAAAACCAGCAGCACCGCCTGACCGCAAGCGGCATTGAGGTGCCCGTCGGCATGAAAAATCCCACGGGCGGCGACCTTTCCGTAATGATGAACTCCATCGTTGCCGCGCAGTCCTCCCACACCTTCCTCTACCGCGGTTGGGAGGTCACGAGCGACGGAAACCCCCTCTCGCACGCTATTTTGCGCGGATACATAGACTACGCCGGCAAAAGCGCCTCCAACTACCACTACGAGGATCTCATGCGTGTGCAAGACCTCTACAACAAAATGGGCCTGTTGAACCCCGCCGTCATTGTGGACACCAACCACAACAACTCCGGCAAACAATACCTTGAACAGATCCGTATTGCAAAAGACATCGTACACAGCAGAAATCAAAATCCGGATATCAAACGCCTGGTCAAAGGTCTTATGATCGAAAGTTACCTGGAGGACGGCGCACAGAGTACCGGCGAACACGTCTTCGGCAAATCCATCACCGACCCGTGCCTCGGCTGGGAAAAAACCGAACAACTTATTTTCGACATTGCAGACAAACTGTAAGGAAACAAACATGACAAACAAACTGGAAGAAGCAAGACGCGTCATCGAAGAAATCGACGGGCAAATGGCAACGCTCTTTGAGAAGCGTATGCACGCCGTGGAAACTGTTTTTGAACACAAAAAGAAACACGGATTGCCCATCCTCGACCAAAAACGAGAGGACGAATTGATCCAAAAAAACGCCGCCTACATCCAAGATCCGGTTTTGAAGAATTACTACATCGACTTCCTGCGCCACGTGATGAAAACCTCTCGTGCCTATCAGGCCCGCATGCAAAACGGATTGAACGTAGCCTACAGCGGAGTGGAAGGCGCCTTTGCACATATTGCTGCCGGACGCGTCTTTCCGCAGGCAAGATGCGTTCCCTTCTCCGATTTTAAAGCCGCGTACCGCGCGGTGGAAAACGGCGAAAGCGACGTGGTGGTGCTCCCGATCGAAAACAGCTATGCCGGTGAGGTGGGACAAACGCTGGATCTCATCTTCTCCGGAAGCTTATTCATCAACGGTATTTACGAACTGGAAGTCAAACAAAACCTGCTCGGCCTGCCCGAAGCGACACTTGAGGACATTCGCAAAGTGGCAAGTCACCCGCAGGCGCTCAGCCAATGCCACGACTTCCTCAAAAAGCACCGCTTCACGACCGAGGAAACGAACAACACGGCACTTGCCGCAAAGTCCGTGGCCTCCGCCGGTGACAAGTCTTATGCAGCCATTGCCAGCGAAGAGACTGCCGAACTCTACGGGCTGAAAATTCTGGAAAGCGGCATTAACAAAAGCGGCGAGAACACCACCCGCTTTGCCGTTCTCTCCAAAGTTCGTGCCGACTGCGCTCCCCTCTCCAGTACCGTGCTCATGCTGACCGTCAAACACGAGGCGGGCAGTTTGGCAAACGCTGTCAGCATCATCGCCTCTCACGGATTCAACATGAGTGCACTGCGCAGCAGACCGATGAAAAAACACTCCTGGCAATACTACTTCTACATTGAACTCGACGGCACGACCGAAAACGAAAACGGCCGAAAGATGCTCGAAGAGCTCGCACGCGTCTGCGACAAGCTGAAGGTGTGCGGCACTTTCTCACCCCACGTGGAATTATAAGGATCACCCATGAAACTACACATCAATTTAGGCGAAAACGGCTACGACATCCTCGTAAAGCGGGGCGCACTCAAAAAGGCGGACGAGCACATGAACCTTGCGCGGCGTGTGCTCATCGTCACGGACTCCGGCGTGCCGAAAGAGTATGCCGAGACGCTGCTCCCTCGGTGCAAAGACGGCGTACTTTTCGTGCTCAACCAAGGCGAGGACTCCAAATGCTTTGCAATGCTGGAAAAACTGCTTTCCGTCATGCTGCAACACGACTTCTCCCGCAAGGACTGCGTCGTTGCCGTCGGCGGCGGAATGGTGGGCGACATCAGCGCCTTTGCCGCGGCAAGCTATATGCGCGGGATCGACTTTTACAACGTTCCCACAACCCTTCTTTCCCAAGTGGACTCTTCCATCGGCGGCAAGTGCGCCGTCAACCTGTGCGGAGTGAAGAATATCGTGGGGGCCTTCCACCAGCCCAAAGCGGTGCTCATTGATCCGGACCTTCTGAAAACACTCGACAAGAGACAGTTTGCCTGTGGGCTTGCGGAAGTGATCAAAATGGCGCTGACAAGCGAAAAAGAACTCTTTGAGCTTTTGGAGCGCGAAGAACTTGACGCAAACCTTGACGAAGTGATACTTCGCGCATTGAAGATCAAAGCGCGCGTGGTGGACGAAGACGAAAAAGAGCAGGGCGTGCGAAAAATCCTAAACTTCGGACACACCATTGGCCACGGGATCGAAAGCACGACCGACTTGCTCCACGGAGAATGCGTGGCACTCGGCCTCTTGCCGATGTGTGCACCAAAGGTGCGAGAACGCGCGGTTGCACTTCTGAAAAAATACGACTTATACAACCTTCCCGCCCTCAACTGGGAAAAGATACAAGATGCCGCCTTCCACGACAAAAAAGCCGACGGAGATACGGTATGTGTCACGACGGTGGAAGAGATCGGCACTTACAAACTGCAAAGCATGAAAACGATTGACGTTCTAAAGCTTGCAAAAGACCACCTGAAAGGTTAAATCATGAAAAACACCTTTGGAAACAATGTTGCCGTCACCCTCTTCGGTGAAAGCCACGGAGAGTGCATCGGCGCGGTCATTGACGGGCTCGCCCCCGGAATGTGTGTGGATAACGATTACATTAGACACATGCTCTCCTTACGCAGACCGCAGGGAGATTTCTCCACGCCACGTGTGGAGAAGGACGACTTCAAGATCGTAAGCGGAATTTTAAACGGCAAGACGACCGGCACACCGCTGACCATTCTCATTCCCAACGAAAACGTGCAAAGCGCCCCCTACACCGACATGGCGCGCGCCGCGCGTCCTTCTCACGCAGACTACACCGCCGAAATGAAATACCACGGTTTTCAGGATGCGCGCGGAGGCGGGCACTTCAGCGGTCGGCTGACGGCCGCGGTGGTTGCGGCAGGCGCGATCTGCAAACAGGCACTCGAGAAAAAAGGCATCACCATCGGCACACGGATCAAACGCTGTGCGAAAATCAGCGACCGTGAATGGGGCGAGTTGAAAGCAGACCTTGACACGCTGAACCAAAAGACCTTCGCCACCCTTGACGACGCAAAGGCAGAAGAGATGAAAGCGGCGATCCTTGACGCAAAAAGCAACGGCGACAGCGTCGGCGGAATTTTGGAGACAGTCGTTCTCGGCATGCCTGCCGGCATCGGCGAACCGTACTTTGACACGATGGAAAGCATGCTTTCCCACGCGCTCTTTTCCATTCCCGCCCTCAAGGGCGTGGAGTTCGGCGCAGGCTTTTCCCTCTGCGACATGCGAGGCAGTGAGTCAAACGATCCCATGCAGGCAGAAAACGGCAAGGTCGTAACCACGACCAACCACGCAGGCGGGATCTGCGGCGGCATTACAAACGGTATGCCGCTCATCTTTTCTACGGCAATCAAGCCGACGCCCACGATCGCTCGCGCGCAAAACACCGTGGATCTGGACACTTTGACCGACACGGTATTGGAAGCGCGCGGCAGACACGATCCCGCCATCGTACACCGCGCACGCGTAGTGCAGGATGCGGTGACCGCCCTCGGTCTGTGCGATATGATCGCCACTCACCTCGGAACGGACGCGCTGAACGCATGAAACGCTACGGTTGCATCGGAAAGGTGCTTGTGCACAGTTTTTCCAAAGAGATCCACGCGCGCCTTGCCGATTACGATTACGAACTCATGGAATTGAGCGAGGACGAACTGCCCACATTCTTCGCAGCACGCGATTTTGCGGCGATCAACGTAACGATCCCCTACAAAGAACGCGTGATCCCCTTCTTAAACGAGATCGACGAATTTGCCGTGCGAGTGGGCGCGGTAAACACCGTCGTAAACCGCAACGGAAAACTGACAGGCTACAACACCGACTACTACGGAATGACCGCGCTCATTTTGCGCATGGGGCTCAATTTTCGCGGCAAAAAGGTGCTGATCTTGGGCAGCGGCGGTACAGCCAAATGTGCGCGCGCGGTTGCAGAAGATCTCGGCGCAAAAGACATTCTGACACTCAGCCGCACGAAAAAAGAAGGCTGCATCACCTACATAGAAGCGAAAACGCACCATGCTGACGCCGCGTTTCTCATCAACACCACGCCCGTCGGCATGTACCCGAACATCAACGCGTGCCCTGTTGATATCGACGACTTCCCCCGCCTTGAAGGGGTGGTTGACGCGGTGTATAATCCGCTCTCCACAAGATTGGTCAGCACGGCAAAAGCGCACGGCATAAAAGCCGAGTGCGGGCTTTTCATGCTCGTAGCTCAGGCGGTGCGTGCGGCAGAACTGTTCCTCGGCACAAACTTTGAAGCATGCGTCGCGGAAAACGTATTCGCCGCCCTGCTCGCCTCCAAGGAAAACGTGGTGCTCATCGGCATGCCCGGATGCGGAAAAAGCACGGTCGGACGGCTTCTTGATCTGAACGGATTCCGTTTTGTCGACACCGATACGGAAGTGGAAAAACGCTGTGGATGCAGCATATCCGAACTCATCAAAACGAAGGGCGAGGACGTTTTTCGCAATCTGGAAAGCGACGTCATTCGCGAGGTCGGTGCACAAAGCGCACATATCATCTCCACGGGCGGCGGTGCAATCTTGCGCGAAGAAAACGTGCGAGCGCTAAAACAAAACGGGCGTCTGTTTTTCCTTGACGCGCCCCTCTCGCGCCTGCAGGCAACCTCCGACAGACCCCTTTCCGACACAAGCGAAAAGCTTGCCAAGCTCTACGAACAAAGACGCCCCGTCTATCTTGCATGCGCCGACGTAACCGTCCCCGACTTTGCCACCCCAAAAGAGACGGCCGACTACATTCTATCCAAACGAACGGAGACATTACTTTGAACATTCTCATCCTCAACGGGCCGAACATCAACCTGCTCGGTCTTCGCGAACCGGAACACTACGGGCGCGAAACTTACGCACAGCTTGTTGCAAAAATTCAGGCACACTGCGAAAAAAAGGGGATCTCGGTCTCCGTCTTCCAATCCAACCACGAGGGCGCTCTGGTAGATGCGATCCAAGAGGCGCACGGTAAATTTGACGCCATCGTCCTAAATCCCGCCGCTTACACGCACACAAGCATTGCCCTCCTCGACGCGCTCAAGGCCGTCGGTATCCCGACGGTGGAAGTGCACATTTCCGACGTCAATGCGCGCGAAGAGTTCCGCAAAAAAAGCTACGTAAGAGAAGCCTGCGTAAAGACTGTCAGTGGACACGGGACTGACGGATACCTGGAAGCGATCGACTTTCTGAGCGAAGGAGAATAAGATGCGCGCGCGCTTTACCCCTTGTGTTTTAAACGGTTCCGCCAAAGCACCGCCCTCCAAAAGCATGGCGCACCGACTTCTCATCGGTGCCGCACTTGCAAAAGGGACTTCCCTTCTTTCGGGCGTGGAATACAGCGAAGACGTGCTTGCCACCCTCGACTGTCTTTGTGCGTTGGGTGCCAAGATCACCCGCGACGCCGATCGCGTTACGGTCGACCCCGCCTCTTTTCTTCAAATAGAGACGGCGGTTTTGCCTTGCAGAGAAAGCGGAAGCACCCTGCGGTTTTTGATCCCCCGTGCACTCGCAAGCGGCAAAAAAATCACGTTTCTCGGAAGCGAACGCCTGTTTGCCCGCCCGCTTGACGTGTACGATGATCTTTGCCGCGAAAACGGATTTCTCTTTGAAAAAGGGCAAAACAGCCTTACCGTATGCGGAAAACTCAAAGCGAAGCACTACTGCGTACGCGGAGATATCTCCAGTCAATTCATCTCCGGTCTTCTCTTTGCGCTCGTATTCTTAAAAAAAGACGCATTGATCGAGATTTTACCACCCTTTGAAAGCCGCGGCTACGTGGATTTGACGCTGGAAGCACTCTCTGCCTTCGGCGCAAACGTAACGTTTGAAAAGGAATACGCGATCTCCGTCAAAGCCGCAGAATTGGACGGCAAACCCTTGCGCGTGGAAGGCGATTACTCAAACGCGGCTTTTCTCGACGCTTTTAACCTCACGGGCTCAAGCGTTGCGGTGGAAGGTCTGAAAGAAAACAGCGCGCAGGGCGACCGCGTCTACCGCGAATACTTTGCACTTCTCGACACCTCTTGCCCGACGCTTGACGTGCGCGACTGCCCCGATCTTACCCCCGTACTGATCGCCCTTGCCGCACTGAAGAACGGCGCAACCTTCACCGGCACGAAAAGACTGCGTGCAAAAGAAAGCGACCGCGGCGCGGCAATGCAAGAAGAACTGGAAAAACTCGGTGTAAGCCTGCAGGTTTCCGACGACAGCATTACCGTGCCCAAAAAAACGCTCCGCTACCGAGAACAGCCCTTGTACTCGCACAGCGATCACCGCATCGTCATGGCTCTTTCTCTCATCCTCTGTCAGACGGGCGGGGTGATCGAGGGCGCCGAGGCGGTCAAAAAAAGCTATCCCTCCTTCTTTGAAGAGATCAAAACCCTTGGGGCAAAGGTGGAACTGATATGTTCGTAGACGTCAGCAAAAAAATACTCATCGTGGGTCTCGGATTGCTTGGCGGCAGTTATGCAAGAGTACTCAAGCGCTTCGGCTTTCACATCAGCGCCATTACCAAAGAACAAAGTTCCGTTGACTATGCCTTATGCGAAGGCATCATCGACGAGGGCTCCACCGCGCCGGACAAAACCCTCATCGGTGAGGCGGATCTGGTCATTTTTGCGCTCTATCCGCACGTGTTTGTAGAATGGATCGAACAAAACCAATCACTCCTGAAAAGCGGTGCGCTCATCACCGACGTGACCGGTGTGAAAGGCAATATCGTTTATAAAATTCAGGATATGCTGCGCGAGGACGTGGAATTCATCGCAGCGCACCCCATGGCCGGCCGTGAAGTCTCCGGTGTGGAAAACAGCACGGATAAGCTCTTTATCGGGGCAAACTACATCGTTACGCCCACCGAGAAGAACACGCCGCAAGCCATTCAGACCTGCATGGAGCTCGGCCGACTGCTCGGCTTCTCCAACGTGACGACTCTTTCACCAAACGAGCACGACGAAATGATCGGCTTTCTCTCCCAGCTCACGCACTGCATCGCCATCACGCTGATGACCTGCAACGACAAGGCGGATATGGAAAAATTCACCGGCGACTCTTTCCGCGATCTGACGCGCATCGCACGCATCAACGAGCAAATGTGGAGTGAACTGTTTCTGGAAAACAAAAAGGCACTCCTCGACCAAATGAATCTCTTCCTCGACAAATTCAACGAGCTGAAAACCATGCTGGAGAACGAGGACGTGCACGGAATGCAAGACATGATGCGCCAATCCACCGCAAGGCGCGCCCTGTTTGACAAAAAATAAAGAAAAAAGCACTTGCGATACTGCAAGTGCTTTTTATTTTGCGCGGCACGGGTGCGGGAGACGAAAACAAACGAGTGCAAAAACACAAAAACATGCGTTTCACATAACCGCCGAAAAAAATCACATTGAAACATTTGAAAACAACTTGAATAAAATAAAGTAATACCCCCGAAAAAGGTCCATAATTCATAGAATGTATTTTGTGCAAAAAAGGCTTGACAGGAAGGCCGAGTCGTGTTATCATATGAACAAACATTCATATGAAAAGGAATTCATATTATGAAACACTCGCAAAAACACATTGATTCCCTCAAGTCGGTACGCGAAAAGTTGCCAAAGGACGAGGTATTGTTTGAACTTGCGGACATCTTCCGTCTGTTTGCCGACAGTACGCGCATAAAGATCCTTTTTGCGCTCAAAGACGAAGAACTGTGCGTGGGGGCAATCTGCGAACTGGTCGGCATGGAGCAGAGCGCGGTAAGTCACCAGCTGAAGATCCTGCGCGAAAAATGCCTGATCAAATTCTCCCAAGTCGGAAAAACGCGCCTGTATTCCCTTGCGGACAGCCACGTATCCGACATTCTGCAAATGAGTGCCGAGCACCTTTCGGAGGAAGCCTGATGAATCACGAACACCACAACCACGCCCACGGCGAAAAAAGAATGTTGGCGGCGTTTCTCCTAAATCTGTTTTTCTGCATATTTGAGTTCTTAGGCGGTCTGTTTTCCGGCAGCGTTGCCATTCTCTCCGACGCACTGCACGATCTGAGCGATGCGGCGAGCATCAGCGTTTCCTACTTCTGTCAAAAGAAAAGTCAGAAGAAAGCAGACTCCGTCTATACCTATGGTTACGCGCGCTATTCCCTGCTCGGGGGCACGTTCACCACGGTGATCTTGATCCTCGGCAGTCTTTTCATGCTCTACCATTCCGTTCAGCGCCTCTTCTCACCTACCGAAATACATTCCGCGCGCATGATCGGTATTGCGGTCTTGGGCTTTGTAACAAACCTGATCGCGGCACGACTAACGCACGGCGGCGATTCCTTGAACGAAAAAGCGGTTACCCTGCACTTGCTTGAAGACGTGCTCGGTTGGGCTGTGGTACTCGTCGGAGCGGTCGTGATGCACTTTACCTCCTTCTACCTGCTGGATCCCCTGCTCTCGATCTGCATGAGCGTCTTCATTCTCATCCATGCGATAAAAACCTTAAAACAAATGCTCAACATCTTCCTGGAGCGCGCGCCCGAAGAGGTAGATACCGAAGAGCTCAAAAAGAAGCTTTGCGCGCTCGACGGTGTGAAAAACGTACACCATCTGCACTTTTGGGCGCTGGATGAAAGACGCCGTTTTGCAACCCTGCATCTGGTGTGCGAAGGAAACTGCAACGAAGCGAAAGCCCGCGTGCGAGAGATCCTGCACGACTTCGGCGTAGTCTGCGCGACCATTGAAACCGACGAGAACGAGTGCACCTGCGCGACGTGCAGATAACACAAAGATCAACGCAAAAAACTTATAAAAAACGCTTGACAGTAAGGGCAGTATCTGTTACAATACAGTGCACGGCCCCTTGGTCAAGCGGCTAAGACATCGCCCTCTCACGGCGAAAACGGGGGTTCGATTCCCCCAGGGGTCACCAAAAACGGCACTTGCGTTTGCAAGTGCCGTTTCTTTTTGCAAAAATACAGAATTTTCTTCTGCTTACCTATTGAATATTTTATATGATAGTGCTATGATAGCAAGGTGCGTTTTTCGCACGTCCGCTTTTCTACTTTGTTATATTATATAGAGGCATCCTATGCACATCCAACTTATTTGTCTTGCATTTGCGCTCATTGCAGGTCTGATGCTGTCGCGCCTGACCAAGCTCATTCACCTGCCCGCCGTCACGGCATATCTCGTGGCAGGGCTTCTCATCGGCCCGTTCTGCCTCGGCGCGATCCGCTTGCCCGGTCTGGGTTTCGACACCATTGAAACGGTGGAAGGTTTTTCCATCATCACGCAAGTGGCGCTCGGCTTCATTGCCTTTACCATCGGCAACGAATTCCGCGTATCTCAGCTCAAGGCCATCGGCAAGAGTGCCATCACCATCGGCATTCTTCAGGCGGTCCTCACCACGGTCACGGTGGACGTCATCCTCATTGCCGTGCACTTTGCCTTCCCCGACATTCTCAGCCTGCCTGCCGCCATCATCCTCGGTGCGATCGCCAGCGCGACCGCGCCCGCCGCGACCCTCATGGTCGTGCGCCAATACAAAGCGGACGGCCCGCTGACCCGCCTCTTGCTGCTCGTCGTTGCCATTGACGACGCGGTGGGCCTGTTGCTCTTCTCCGCCTCCTACGGCGTGGCAACGGCCATCAGCGCGGGAAAAGTAAGCGTGATCGGCGTGTTGGTCGAACCGATTCTTGAGATCGTGCTCTCCCTCGCGCTCGGCTCTGTTATGGGTTGGCTTTTAGATCTCGTGGAACACCTCTTCCACTCCCGCTCCCGCCGTATGACCCTTTCCGTAGCGTTCGTGCTGCTGACGGTCGGTCTCTCCTCCCTTTCCTTTGACATCGGCGGAGTGCACATCTCCTTCTCTCTCCTGCTCGTCTGCATGATGACCGGCACCGTCTTCTGCAACATCTGCGACACCTCCGAAGAACTGATGAACCGCGTGGAAGGCTGGACGATGCCGCTCAACGTTCTCTTCTTCGTGCTCTCCGGCGCGGAACTGGATTTGAACGTACTCGTTCAACCCGCAACACTTCTCGTAGGCATCATCTACATCATTGCCCGAAGCTTGGGCAAATACTACGGTTCCAAGTTCTCCTGCCACCTCACGCACGAAGACAAGCCCATTGAAAAGAACCTCGGCATTACCCTGCTCCCGCAGGCCGGCGTTGCACTCGGCATGGCACTGACCGCTGCCACCATGCCCGGCGGTACCCTCATTCGAAACGTGGTCCTCTTTGCCGTTCTGATCTATGAACTCGTCGGTCCGGTGCTGACCAAACGCAGCCTGATCGCCGTCGGCGAAATCAAACCCGAGGGCCGTACCAGCGCAAGAAAACTCAACGAAACCAAATAAACGCAAAACAACGGGTGCTCTTCACCCGTTGTTTTTTTGCATAAAATTCGATATATGCGCTAAAAATTGCATAAAAAGCGTGTATTTGCATAAAATTGCGAAAAATATTAAATTTTTATGAAATTTTCTATTGACAAGTGTATGGGAGTGTATTATAATCCAAGCATCGATCAAGCAAACGCCATCCACCACACACCGTCTCTCAAGACGCTCTTGCTTACGAAAGGAACAACACCATGAAATTTACCAAGATCCTCGCGGCCCTGCTTGCCGCCGCCATGTGCCTCTTCGCCATGGCATCCTGCACCTCCACCCCCGCCGAAAACAACGACGGAAAACTCACCCTGAAGATCGCGACCAACGCAGAATTCGAACCCTTTGAATTCCTCGACGCCGACGGAAACATCATCGGTTTCGACGTGGACCTCATCAAGGCCATCAGCGAAAACCAGAACATGAACTTTGAATTCTCCGACATGAAATTCGAGTCCGTTCTCGCTTCCGTCAGCTCCGGCAAATGCGACGCCGGCCTCTCCGGTCTGACCATCAACGACAAGAGAAAGCAAGCCGTTGATTTCACCGATCCCTACTACATTGTCGGTCAGGTCCTCATCGTCAAGGCTGACGACACCGTCTTCACCGGCACCGATGCCGCCGCCATCGTCGAACAGCTCAAGGGCAAAACCGTCGGCGCCTGCAACGGCTACACCGGCAAGGCCTTCATCGAAGGCGACGAAGACTTCGGCTACACTGCCATTGAAGGTCTGACCTCCGTCGGTTACGACTCCGCTGCAGTCGGCATCAACGACCTGAAGAACGGCAAGCTTGCCGCCTTCATCCTCGACGACGCCGTCGCCGAAAAGCTGGTTGCCGCAGACGACAACCAGGGTCAAGTCAAGATCATCCCCATCGTCCTCACCGAAGAACACTACGCCATCGCCGTGGAAAAGGGCAACACCGAACTGCTTTCCAAACTCAACGCCGGCTTGAAGGCCATCAAAGACAACGGTACTCTTGACCAGCTGATCTCCGACTGGGATCTGTAATCTCACTTTTAAGGAAAACCAAATATGTTTGACGACTTTTTCGGCAAATTCTCGCGCGCGTTTCTGGAGAATAACTTCAGCGGGCTGCGCCTGATGGCCGACGGTCTGAAAAATACCATTCTGATCACGCTCGGCGCTCTGCTGCTGGGCGTGATCTTAGGTACTATTCTGGCCGTCGCAAAGGTGCTCCCCACAAAGAACATCTTTAACAAGATCCTCGCGGGAATCGCCAACGTTTACATCGCCGTGTTCAGAGGCACGCCGGTCGTTGTCCAGCTGCTTCTCTTCTACTTCGGCATTTGCGCAAAAATTGACATTGATCCCGTGCTTGCCGCGGTCATTTGCCTCGGTATGAACTCCGGTGCCTACGTCGCGGAGATCATCCGCAGCGGCATTCTTGCCGTGGATCACGGCCAGATGGAAGCGGGTCGTTCCCTCGGTCTGACCTATTCCACCACCCTGATCCGCATCGTTCTGCCGCAGGCGATCAAAAACATTCTGCCCGCACTCGGCAACGAGCTCATCGCGCTCATCAAGGAAACCTCCGTCGTGAGTTTCATCACCGTGGTGGACATCACCAAGGTGGCAGGCAACATCATTGCCAAGACCTACGAGCCCTTCGTTCCCTACCTCTTTTTGGCACTGATCTACCTGGTCATCGTGCTCTTTGCCACGTGGCTTGTCGGAATTCTGGAAAGGAGGATGCGTCAAAGTGATCAGCGTTAAAAACCTGACGAAATCCTTTGGAAAGATCAACGTCCTTTGCGGAATCGATTACGAGATCCACGCAGGCGAGGTCATTGCCGTCGTCGGCCCCTCCGGCAGCGGAAAATCCACCTTCCTGCGCTGTCTGAACCTTTTGGAAGAGCCCACCTCCGGTGAGATCTACTTCAAGAATGAACAGATCAACACCAAAAAATGCGACATCAACCAAGTGCGCACCAAAATGGGCATGGTGTTCCAACAGTTCAACCTCTTCCCCCACTTAACGGTGCAACAGAACATCACGCTTGCGCCCGTCAAGCTCGGTCGCATGACCCAAGAAGAGGCAGATGAGCGCGCCCTGGAACTGCTCGAAAGGATCGGTCTCAAAGAAAAGGCCAACGCCTACCCCATCCAACTCTCCGGCGGTCAAAAGCAACGCATTGCCATCGTCCGTGCGCTGGCAATGGACCCCGAAGTGATGCTCTTTGACGAGCCCACCTCCGCGCTGGATCCCGAAATGGTCGGCGAGGTGCTTGCCGTTATGAAGGACCTTGCCAAAGCCAAAATGACGATGGTCGTCGTCACGCACGAAATGGGCTTTGCGCGCGAGGTCGCAGACCGCATTCTGTTCCTCGACGGAGGCAAGATCGTGGAAGAAGCACCGCCGGAAGAATTCTTCTCTTCCCCCAAATCTCCCCGACTCCAAGACTTCCTTTCCAAAGTACTGTAAGCACAAAAAACGCGCCGTATGGCACTGTACTCCGGCGGATAGTATAACAAAACACTCACAGTTTAATACTGTGAGTGTTTTTAATTTTCTCTTCATTTATTAGCCAATTTGTTATATATTGCAACGAACCGATAAACTTGAATTTATCGAACAGCGGTAATTTATAAAAGGGTAATAAGTTCTCCTAACAATCAGTACGTGGGTACCCAAAGGTTCTGCTTGTTGCAGTATAAGACAAAAGGAAGCGCGAATTTCGTGCTTCCTTTTTTACTGTCCTTCAGAGTATGACTCTTATGGCGCGTTTTTATTTTTTCTTGAACTCAATGCGGCGAACGGGCTTCATCTTACGTCTGTCGTATTTGCGACGGCGGCGGAAAAGACGAAGCGGTGGGATGCCCCACGCCTTTCGTGCGACGTCTGCGTAAACGGTACCGCCCGCGGCAATGGATCCGCAAAGCACGAGAGAGAGGCCGAAGGAGAGATACTCCCCACCGAAACCGCTTTCAAGATCCGCACCGTCGATCGGCGGCGGAGTGTCGCCGGACAGCGAAGCATTGGGATCGATGATCTTGGAAAACTTCGCGGTGATCTTGGTATCGTTTGCGGGCATATAGAAAATGGTGTTGGGGTCCATGGCGTTCTCAAACTTGCCGCCGACGGCACTCTTCCACCCTGCGAAATAATACCCCTCCTCCGGCGTGGCGGAAAGGGTGATCTCATAGCCTGCGAGATACTCGCCCGAACCGTCGGAAATAACGGTGCCGCCCGCACTCTCCCCCACGGAGAGGTAGAACGTGACCGCCTGCGGATCGAGCAAGGCAAAGCGCGCGGAGATGGTGACGTCCTCCGAGGGCATCAGAAAATCCGTCTCGGCAAAATTGCCATCCAAAAAGGCGTCTTTGTACTTAGACGGTTCGATCGTCCAGCCCAAAAACTCGTAGCCGGTCTTGGGCTCCGCTTTCAAAGTAATGGGCATGCCCGGGGCGTACAAACCACCCGTCACGTTCACGGTGCCACCGACCAAGGGTGCAACGGTAAGCGTCTTTTTGTACTCGTCCAGCAGAGAGAAAACCGCAGTGACGACGACGTTTTCTCCCGGCATGGTAAAGTACGTCTGCATCTCCGATGAAGAAAGGAAACGGCCCGATTCACTCATCCAGCCCGAAAAAACGTAACCCTCTGCGGGGGTGGCACGCAGGAGAATACTCTTATTCTCCGCAAAGTTACCGATGGTGATATTGGTCTCGCCCTCGCCGATCTTTTCCACCTTCAAATAATACGACTCACCCTTGACGAATACGGGAGTGACGGTGGCGTTGACGCTCGGCATGGTAATAGCGGCATAAGACTGCAAAGGATCGCGAAAACGGCCGTAATCCGAAGTCCAGTGCGAGAAATAATACCCGTGATCCGGCACGGCGTACAGAATGACCTGCTTGCCCGCGGGATGCGCGGTACCCACGGTGATGCGGTCCACGTGCCCGCCTTCCACCTCGGGAATGGTAAGGGTGTAGACGCGCTGGAAAATGCCGTAAACACGCACGGCCTTCTCCGGCATGGTAAAGCGGATGGTCTCGTCCAAGGGATTCTCGATCTTCACCATATTGCTCTGCCAATTTTTCAGCCCGAAACCGTACTGCGGACGCGCAGTGATAACGACGGTCTGCCCCGGAGCGTACATGCCCGTATAAACGGAAGCGCCGCCGCCGTGGTTGACCGTGACGTAAACCGGATACAGAAGGCCGGTGCGCACGATCTTATGCCCCTCGTAGGGCACGGTCTCGAACTCACCGCCATTGGAGACGGTCATGACACGCCCCGCGTCTGCCTCAATGTAACCGCTGGCAGCCGAGATGCGCCCCTGCACGGTGATGTCCTCGCAAAAGAGCACGCACTCCTGCGCCTGCACACCGTAAACGGAACCGACAACATCAAGTTTGCCTGAACCGCCGTTGATGGACAAAAGACCCTCTTCGCAATAGATTCCGCTGCCGCCGGTTGAGGTGATGCTGCAAACGCCCGCGTAATACACGCGGCTGTTCTCAGGCAGGCGAATGGCATCCCCTTCCTCAACGGTCAAGGTAAACGAACGCAGTTGCAGGGTGCGATCCTTATAACTCCAATACCAGTTGGCACCGGAAACGTCCGACGCAACATCGGTCAGATCGATCCCACCGTCAGCGAAGGCGACGACGGAAAACAAGCAGAAAAACGCAAGCACGAATACAAAAAACAAAAGCGTTTTTTTCACGTTTTCTTCGCCTCCTTTCACGCGCGGGTTTATGTTTTATTAAATATACGATGTTAGTATATCCTAAATTTATGAATATTTCAAGACGTAAAACGCTTGCAGAATTTGTGTTTTCGTGCTATACTTTCCAAGTAAATTTCCAACAAAAGCGAAGGATGAACACTATGTACGAAACTCCCGTTTACCTTGCCGGTTGCGACCTGTGCGACAAGGGACACATCCGCCTTGCGGCGTACCTGCGCGAAATGCAAAAGGCGGCCTGCCTGGACCTGAACAACTTTGATTTGACGCCCGAGCTTTTGCACGAAATGGGCATTGCCTTCATCCTGTCGAAAACCTCCCTCGTAGTGGAAAAAACAAACCTGCCCTCCGCCGAGCTGACCCTGAAGACCTACCCGCGCCAGACCACGGGTGCAAGCTTTATGCGCGACTTCGTCTTCAGTCAAAACGGCGAGGTCGTTGCCCGCGCGACGACGCGCTGGGGCATTCTAAATCTGAATACGCGCCGTCTGGTGCGCCCGAGTGAGCTTCCCCGCCCCATCCCCGGCGAAAGCGAACTTTGGGTGGGCTTTGAACCGCCGCGTCTTGCCGCCGCAAAGTCCGAGAACGCCGCTCTTCTCGGATGCGTGACGGTGCCGCGTTGCATGACGGACGCAAACGCCCATTTGAACAACGCCGCCTACCTGGACCTGTGCCTGAACGTGGACGCCGACCTGGCGTTTTCCGAGATGCACATCGAATACCGAAAAGAAGTAAAAGAAGGCGAACAACTCGCCATTTACAAAAGCGAAAACGACGACGGATCCTACCTGCTCTACGGTGAAAAAACCGAAACGGGCGAGTTGTCTTTCCTCGTGGAACTGCACCCCTAAAAACGCCTTGACAGAGCAAGCTTCTTATGTTAAAATAATCCCCGCGCGCTGGTATGGCGCAGTGGTAGCGCAATTGATTCGTAATCAATAGGCCGTGGGTTCAAATCCCACTACCAGCTCCAAAAAAACGACAGGTTTTAGCCTGTCGTTTTTTTGTCCACTCCGTCCTTCTTTTTTGCGCGGTCATCCATTCAGTCCTCTGCATTTGACCTTGAATTTGATCTACTTTTATGTTATACTGAATAATCCTTGTGCGAGAAAGTTTTGCACGAAGGAACTTACGAACTTTTAAGGGGTTTTTATGGACATCAAACTCTCCGACCACTTTAATTACCGACGACTGTTGCGCTTCACTCTGCCGCCCGTCGTCATGATGATCTTCGCCTCGCTCTACGGCGTGGTGGACGGATTTTTCGTATCCAATTTCGTCGGCAAGACCCCCTTTGCGGCCGTCAACTTCATTATGCCGTTTCTGCAGTTGTTCGGCCCGATCGGCTTTCTCTTCGGTGCGGGCGGAAGCGCCATTGTGGCAAAACTGCTCGGCGAAAAAAAGCGCGAAGAAGCAAACCGCGTCTTCTCCATGTTGGTATGCATCACCGTCGGTCTGAGCTTGTTTTTCGGCGCGCTCGGCATCGTCTTTTTGCCGCAGATCGCCTCCCTGCTCGGCGCAGAGGGAGAGATGCTCGAAAACGCGGTCACCTACGGTCGGATCGTGCTTCTGGGACTGCCCTTTTTGATGGTGCAATTTGAGTTTGAGACCTTCTTCGTCACGGCGGAAAAACCGAAGCTCGGTCTGTGTGCAACGCTGATTGCGGGCTTTACCAACATCGCGCTGGACGCTTTATTTATCGTCGCCTTTAACTGGGGCATCGTCGGTGCCGCGTGTGCAACGGCCGCCAGCCAAGTGGCGGGCGGGCTTTTGCCCCTCTTCTACTTCAGTCGCAAAAACACGAGTCTTTTGCGTTTTACAAAACCCGTGTGGGATCTGAAAACGCTTTGGAAGACGGTCACCAACGGCGCCTCGGAACTCGTCACACACTTTTCCCTCTCCTTCGTCGGAATGCTGTTCAACATCCAACTTTTAAGTTACGCGGGTGAGGATGGCGTGGCGGTCTACGGCATTTTGATGTACTTGAACTTCATCTTTATCTCCGCCTTCATCGGCTACTCCACGGGCGTATGTCCCATCATCAGTTACCACCTCGGTGCAAAAAACCTCGACGAAGTAAAAAACATCTTCAAAAAGAGTCTGGTCATCCTCTTCTCCCTCTCGGCGTTCATGCTTGCCGCGGGTGAACTCCTGGCAGGCCCCCTCTCCGCCATCTTCGTGTCTTACGACGGGCGGCTTCTGGACATGACAGTGCACGCGATGCGCCTCTTCTGTCTGTCCTACCTAAGCGTCGGAGTGGACATTTTCGGCTCTGCGTTTTTCACCGCGCTCGGCGACGGAAAAACGAGTGCCATCATCTCCTTTTTGCGCACGTTCCTCTTGCAGGCCGCGACGGTGCTCATTCTTCCCTTGTGGCTGAACCTTGACGGAATCTGGCTTGCCGACGGCGTTGCCAACCTCGTTGCCCTCGTCATCAGCACGATCTTTTTCATCAAAGAACGCAAAAAGTTCGGATACTGATGCCCCATTCTGCTTGCAAAGACAAGAAAAAAGTGCTATAATTACTTCTAATCTACATAAGACCCTTTGGAGGAAGCAATGATCCAAGTTGCAATCATGGGTTTTGGCGTCGTCGGCAGCGGCGTTGCCAAGATCATTGAAGAAAACGCCGCGCTTTTAAAGACGCGCCTCGGTGAAGAAGTCAACGTAAAATACATCCTCGACATCCGCGACTTTACCGGTCATGCAATGGCGGGTCGCGTGGTGCGCGACTTTGCCGTAATTGAACACGATCCCGACGTGAAGGTGGTCGTGGAGGCGATGGGTGGCGTACATCCCGCCTACGACTACTCCCTGAAGGCCATCCGCGCTCACAAGAGCGTGGTGACCTCCAACAAAGAACTCGTCTCCCTGCACGGCCGCGAGCTCTTGGTTGAAGCCAAGAAGGCCGGCGTGCGTTACCTCTTTGAAGCGAGTGTGGGCGGCGGCATTCCGATCATCCGTCCCCTCTCCGACTGCCTTGCCGCAAACAAAATCTCGTCCGTGACGGGCATTATGAACGGCACGACCAACTACATCCTCACTCAAATGAAGGAAAACGGCACGCCCTTTGCCGATGCGCTCTCCGACGCGCAGGCACGCGGCTTTGCCGAACGCGACCCCTCCGCCGATATCGACGGAAAAGACACCTGCCGCAAACTGTCCATTCTTGCCGACATTGCATTCGGCTACCAGGTGGACCCGAACGAGATCTACTGCGAGGGGATCCGCAACATTTCCCCGCGCGACATCTCCGATGCCACTGAGGCAGGTTACTGCATCAAGCTCTTGGGACACGCCCGCGTGGACGAGGAAGGCATTACCCCCATCGTCGCGCCCTTCCTGCTTGCCAACACACACATTCTCTCCGGCGTTTCCGGCGTATTCAACGGAATCGGCGTGGTGGGCAACATGGTGGGCGAGACCATGTTCTACGGCCACGGTGCCGGCAGTGCTCCGACGGCATCTGCCATGGTGGGTGACATCATTGAAGCCTGCGAGGTGTCCTCCTCCCCCGTGCTGTGGGAAGAGAAGGCTCCCGAGGGATACATCAAAGACGTAACGACTTGCCCCTTTGCCCGCTACCTGCGCGTGAAGGGCACGCGCGCCGACTCCCTGACCACGCTTGCGGAATGCGCCGTACGCGCCGTTTCCCACGAAGACGAGACGGCCTTCTTCCTGCCGCCGATGACCGACGATGAATTTGCCGTCATCCTTAAGATGATCCCCGAACTGACGGTGACCAGTTCCATTCGCATCTTTACCCCCGGAGAGTTCGTACCGAAAAACGGTTAAACGCACCCTGTTTTCAAAAGGAGGTAGTATGCTCGAATTCATAGGCGCGATCATGCAAGAATTTTTTCTGGCGATCGTCTTTATGCTCATGCTGTCACCCATTGTCATCATTCCGATGGCATTCTTTGTGCAGTACGTGTCGTACTTCCCTCGTTTTTACATCGGACGGATGCGACTTGCCGCAAAACTGGAGAAGATCTCCAAACACTACGGTCTGGAATTCTACCGCCACCGCGAGGGCTACTACTATGGGCGACTGGAAAACGTGGACTGTGAATTCTCCCTCGTGACGCCGAAGGCGCGTTACGCGGTCAAACTCATCGGCATGCCCAACCGACACCTGAACATTTACCTGACCGATCACGACGTTTACTACACGCAAAAGCCCAGCATTATGCGCCGTACCCGCCTGAATGACAAAGCGCCCGTGATGCACGAGATCGCACCGCACCGCTTCTTTGTAAACGACGGACGCGTGCGCACCGAGGATATTACGCCCGTTTACCTCATGAACCCCTGTCCGCGCACGCTGTACTACGCAAAAAAGCACTCCAACGACAAACGCCAACCCTACGATGGAGATGATCTGGACGGCATTACGCTTTACACCCTGACGGGCTTTTTAAAACGCGTGGAGGAAGACTGCACGCCGTGCACCGAAGAAGAACAAAACGAAAAAACGGAATCGTAAAACGATTCCGTTTTTTGCTTTGCCGAATTTACAATTTCGACAAAAAAGGACTTCTTTTCCTCTTGCCAAAAAAGCGATATTGTATTATGATTATTATAAATATAGTTTTAACGTGCTTACACGCGCCGTGCGCGTTTACAAGAAAGGTACTTCCCTCATGAAATTCATTCGCATTCTTGCCCTCGTCCTCTGCCTGTTGCTGTTGCCCTTCTCGGTCTTTGCCACCGAGGTTCCCGGCGCACCGGAACTGACGGTCACGCAGTTGGCGGGACGCTTCGCCCTCTCCTGGAGTGTGCCGAACAACGGCGGAAGTGCGATCGAAAAATACCTTATCAGCTACCACGCCTCCAACAACAGCGAAGTAAAGTTTGAGGACACGGTCTACGCACCCTCCACCGAATACACCACGCCGAGTCTGGACACCTACGGCACGGAATACACCTTCCGCATCAAGGCGGTCAACGAGCTTGGCGAAAGCCGGGAGACCGTCGTTTACAAAACCCTTCTCCACCAGAACCACATTGAGGTTGCCCGCGTACGTGACCGCGTGGAGCAGGCGTCCTTCTCCGCAACGTTGCAGGAGGCCACCACGCCCGAGGCGCTCAAGCGCTTCTTGGAACGGCAGATCGCCGAGATCAGCGCCGAGGTGAGTGCGACCATCAACATCTCCTCCTTTGAGGCGGCGCAACTGACGCAGGTGGGCTCCTTCCAATTCACCGTCTCCCTCTCTCTGGGAATGCCCGGTGAAAACACATACGCTTCCACTGTCACCTCCCCGCTCAAGGGTGTGATCTCCTCTTCCGGCAAGCTCTCCACTCCGAAGATCACCATTGCGACCTCGGAAGCGGGCGGCCTTGCCTACCAGATCACCAACACCGGCACTGCGGCACAGGCAGAGGTCATTCAAAGTTACAAGATCTCCATCTACGACACCTTAAACGACCAGGCGGTCGTGACCGACTACAACGTCAACGCCGCGGAAAAGAGCGGGATCATCAACCTCTCTGCCGGTCTGAAGGGGGAGGCGACCTACCGCGCCACCGTCAAGGCCTGCTCCGCCGACTCCATGAAGTACCTCGACAGTGAGCCGAGCGAGCTCTCCGGTGCGGCACGTGCGGGACGCATTCCGCTGACCATCCGTCCGAACGTGACGCAAAAGTACTACGGCGACACCGAACCCATCTTCGGCTACGAGATCGTAAAAGGCCCCAATCCCCTGCCCACCGGCGTGGAACTGCGCCTGACCTTAAACCGCGCGGAAGGCACGGACGTGGGAACCTACGGCTTCTCCTTCCAACAGACGGACGCAAACTACCTTGTGACGCTGGAAGAGACGCTCTTTGAAATCCTGCCGCGCCCCATCACCATTCGTCCTGCCGACCGTGAGGTCATCTACGAAGAAGGTGCCACCTTCCTCCTGCAGGAGCTCGGTGAAGTGCAAGGCCTGCTGGCCGGCGACGTCATCACCGCCCTGGAATTCAACCCCGCCGACGCGCGCGGTGCCGTAGGTGAATTTGAGATCTCCGCCATGCGCGCCGTGATCACATCCGGCGGCAAGGACGTGACGAAGAACTACGACATCACCTACCTTGCGGGCAAACTCATCGTACACCCCGTGGGTTACACGCCCGAAATGCAAAGAAACGACGGCGGTATGCTGTGGATGATCATCATCATTGCCGCGGCCGTCCTTCTCTTGATCCTCGGCGTGGTCCTGTTCTTCGTGCTTCGCGCCCGCAGCGCTGACTACGAGGAAGAATACGAGGAGGACCTCCCGGAAGAGGAAGGCGAAGAGTCCGCCCTTCCCGACAATACGCAGGACTACGAAGAGTACCTGGAGATCCTTGGCGAAGAGACGGTTCAAGCTGAACCCGAAACCGAACCCGAAACCGAAGCACAAGAAGAAATCGCACCCGTTTCTCTGCCGCAAGAAACCATTGAAGAAATCGAAAACGCGCAGGCAAAAACCGAAAACGAAGAATAATTCACGTCCGGATGCAGAACGGCACACTCCTCAACAGAGTGTGTCGTTTTTTGTGATTTGGGCAACTTTACTACAAGATTTGGCCTTCATTTGTTTGCAAAAAATATCTGATTTTTGGGCAAAAAAATCCATACTTTTCGTCCATTTGACTTGACACAGAGCGCGCCATATATTATAATATATGAAATTATTGTAAACAGTCCGTCTCTGAGGGCTGTCGGAGGGAGAGTTTTTTCCATGATTCGTTTTGAAGAAATGAAATATCAGCGTCCCGACAAAGAGGCACTCAAGGAAACACTTTCCTCCCTCTGCGAAAAGCTCAAGAATGCCGCGTCCTACGACGAGGCGAAAGCGGTCTTCCTCGCCAAGGAGGAAGAGGTCAAGCACTACATGACCGCCGCCACCCTCGCCAACATCCGTCACTCCATTGACACGCGCGACACCTTCTACGACGAGGAAAAGAAATTCCACAACGCCGCGATGCCGGAACTGCAGGAATACCTCCTCAACTTCACCATGATCCTTCTGCAGAGCCCCTTCCGTGCCGACTTTGAGGCCGAATGGGGTGACCTGCTGTTCAAGAACGCCGAGATCGACCTGAAAGCATTCTCCCCCGAGATCATCGCCGAGATGCAGGAAGAGAACGACCTCAGCCAAGAATACGAGAAGCTGCTCGCCTCCGCCTCCATCCCCTTTGAGGGCAAGGAATACACCATCTCTCAAATGAGCCCCTTCAAGCAGGATCCCGACGATGATCGCCGTCTTGCGGCGTGGAAGGCTGAGGGCCAATGGTACAAGGACAACCAGGAAAAACTGGACGAGTTGTACGACAAACTGACCCACCTGCGCGACAAGATGGGCAAAAAGCTGGGCTACGAAGGCTACACTACCCTCGGTTACTACCGCATGGGCAGAAACTGCTATACCAAAGAAGACGTGGAAAAGTTCCGCGCTTCCGTTATCAAATACATCGTTCCCCTGGCAGAGAAAGTCTACCGCGACCAGGCCGAACGCCTCGGCAAGAGCTACCCCATGAGCTTTGCCGACGTGGCACTGACCTTCCGCAGCGGAAACCCCTGCCCCAAGGGCACTCCCGAAGAAATCCTTGACGCAGGCCTTGCCTTCTACAAGGAGCTCTCTGAAGAAACCGCGATCTTCTTCCAGACCATGATGGATGCAAACCTTCTGGACGTCTACTCCAAGGAAGGCAAAGAAGGCGGCGGTTACTGCACCGGCATTGCCGACTATGAAGTGCCTTTCATCTTCGCCAACTTCAACGGCACCCAGCACGACGTCGAAGTCGTCACCCACGAAGCAGGTCACGCCTTTGCCAACTGGGTCAACCGCAAGAGAGTCCCCATGGACTACATCTGGCCGAGCATGGAATCCTGCGAGGTGCACTCCATGTCCATGGAATTCTTCGCATGGCCCTGGGCTGAAAACTTCTTCGGCGAAGAGGCCGACAAATTCCGCTACAGCCACCTTTCCGGCGCGCTGACCTTCATCCCCTACGGCACGATGGTCGACCACTTCCAGCACATTGTGTACGAGAAGCCCGACCTCACTCCCGCAGAGCGCCACGCAGAGTGGAAGCGTTTGCTCGGCATCTACATGCCTTGGATGAAGTTGGACGGCGAGATCCCCTTCTACAGCGAGGGCGAGGGCTGGCAAAGACAGCACCACATCTACTCCTCCCCCTTCTACTACATTGACTACTGCCTCGCGCAGACCGTGGCACTCCGATTTTGGGCTCGCATTCAGGCGGACGCCAAGGAAGCTTGGAACCGCTACATGGCCTACACCAAACAAG
Organism: Clostridia bacterium; assembly: GCA_017537265.1. GTDB lineage: Bacteria > Bacillota > Clostridia > Oscillospirales > SIG627 > RUG14179. The sequence continues at coordinate 24,078 of JAFYLE010000072.1, forward strand.
GCGGCAGCGCGACCTTCGTCGATCTGCTCAAGAATGCCGGTCTGGACACTCCCTTTGAAGACGCCTGCTTGAACGGCGTTGCCAAGGCCGCCGCAAAATGGCTGAGTGAATTCGACCTTTCCAACATCAAATGAGCAAAAAACAAAAAAGAACATCCAGGCGCGCATACTTAAACGATTTTCGTCTGACCGATGACGGCACCTACTCCTACGAAGGGGTGCATTATAAAAGAGAAGGAAGTTTAACTTCCACCCTGCTCTTTTCGGTGGGAGCGGCGATTGCGGCGATCGTCTCCGGACTGATCCCGTTTGAGCCGATGCTCAACACCTTCTACGTCATTCTTCCTTTCCTCGGAGAGATCATCTGCTCCGTCTGTCTCGTCTGGAACGTCAGTCGCGCCGTCTCACACCGTGAGACCCTGCGCGAATACATCTATAAGAAAAGCGTCGTGCGCGTGCACCCCTTTTGTATCGCGCTGACCGTCTTCTCTTCCCTGTGCGTTGTCACTTCCGTCATTTTTTTGACGTTATACGGGGTGTCAAACGTACTTTGGACGGCACTGTTCCTGCTCTGCACCTTGATTTCGCTCGCATGCGGTGTTTACTGCGCTAAAGCGGTGAAGAAAATCACGTGGCAAAAAGTGGAACCCGCTCGCCGTTCCGTTTTGGATGACTGAGTCATCCCCCAACTTTGTAGAACAGCCGGAGTGACCGGTTGCTCAAATATTTTAGGAGGAAAAAACCATGACCTTACGCAAAATCAGCAAAGTCCTTGCTCTGCTCCTGGCTGTTGTCATGCTTGCCGCTATGTTTGCCGCTTGCACCAATCAGCCTGCAGAAAACAACGGTCCTAAGCTCCCCACTGAACCTGTGGTGGATGGTCCGATCGTTGTTGGCTACGCGCCCTTCTCCAGCAAGTTCTCTCCCTTCTTCTCTGAGACTGCTTACGACCAGGACGTTCAGGCCATGACCCAGGTCGGTCTTCTGACTTCTGACCGCCAGGGCGCTATCATCATGAACGGTATCGAAGGTGAAACCAAGTCCTACAACGGCACTGATTACACCTACTACGGTATCGCCAACTGCAAAATCACCGAAAACGAAGACGGCACCGTGTACTACGATTTCGTTCTCCGTGAAGACGTGAAATTCTCCGACGGCGAAGCCCTCACCGTTGATGACGTCATCTTCTCCATGTACGTCCTCTGCGACCCGACCTACGACGGAAACTCTTCCCTCTACTCCTTGCCGATCAAGGGTATCGAAGAATACCGCGCAGGTATGGCTGCAAAATGGACCCTGATCTTTGACGCCGGCCGCGATGCCGCCGCCACTGATAACTACACTGCCGACGATGTCGCCGCCTTCTGGAAGGCATTCGACGAAGCCGGTGTCGAATTCGTCAAAGAAATCGTTGCTTACTGCGCTCCCTACGGTGCTACCAACGTTGCTCAGGCTGCTGAACTTTGGGGCTACGCCGGCCTTGCCGAAGATGCAACCGAAAAAGACTTCTTTGATGCCATCGTTGACGCGAAGGGTTACGACCTCTCCGACAACGGTATCAACTACGAGTCCGCCGGTTCCTCCATCACCGGCCTTCTGACCGCGAAACTCGACGGTTCTCTGCTTGCCGGTGTTAAGACCGGTGAGTCCGCCGACAAGATCGCAGGCATCGAAAAGACCGGTGCCAACACCCTCCGTGTCACTCTGACCGAAGTCAACGCTCCCGCTATCTACCAACTCGGCCTTGCCGTCACTCCTATGCACTACTACGGCAGCGATGAACTCTACGACTACGACGCCAACAAGTTCGGTTTCCCGAAGGGCGACCTCTCCAGCGTCCGTGCCAAGACCACCCAGCCGATGGGTGCCGGCCCCTACAAGTTCGTGAAGTTCGAAAACGGCGTCGTCGAATTCGAAGCCAACGGCTACTACTTCGAAGGATGCCCGAAGACCAAGTACTTCCAGTTCAAAGAAACCCAAGAAGCTGACAAACTCAATGGCGTCGTCACCGGCACCATCGACCTGTCCGATCCTTCCTTCGACACTGCTACCGTCGAAGCCATCAAGAAGGAAAATGGCGGCGAACTCAACGGCAACAAGATCACCGTTAACACCGTCAACAACCTCGGCTACGGTTACATCGGCATGAGCGCCAACGTCGTCAACGTTGGTGGCCAACCCGGTTCCGATGCTTCCAAGAACCTCCGCAAAGCTCTTGCTACCGTCCTCGCCGTCTACCGTGACGTCTCCATCGACTCCTACTACGGCGAACGCGCTTCCGTTATCAACTACCCGATCTCCGACACCTCTTGGGCTGCCCCGCAGGCATCCGATGACGGTTACGAAATCGCCTTCTCCAAGGACGTGAACGGCAACCCCATCTACACCTCCGACATGACCGCTGAAGACAAGTACGCCGCTGCTCTGACCGCAGCTCTGGGCTACTTCGAAGCTGCCGGCTTCACCGTCACTGACGGCAAACTCACCGCTGCTCCCGAAGGTGCTGCCCTCGAGTACGAAGTCCTCATCCCCGGCGACGGTGCTGCTGACCACCCGGTCTTCATGACCTGCACCGAAGCTGCCAAGGCTCTGGAAACCATCGGCTTCAAGCTGATCGTCACCGACCTTACCAACTCCTCTGACCTCTGGACTGCCATCGAAGCAGAAAAGGCCGCTATTTGGGCCGCTGCTTGGGGCGCCACTGTTGACCCGGATATGTTCCAGATCTACCATCCGGACGGAGGCTCCAACTACATGTACGACATCAACGACGATGAACTCACCCAGCTCATCCTTGATGCCCGCAAGTCCCTCAACACCGAAAGCCGCAAGCTGATGTACAAGGAATGCCTTGACATCGTTGTTGACTGGGCTGTTGAAATCCCCACCTACCAGCGTCAGAACGCCATCATCTTCAGCACCGAACGTCTTGATATCTCCACCATTCTGCCTGATATCACCACCTTCTACGGCTGGATGAACGGCTGCGTGAACATGATGCCCAAGACCGCTGCATAACCGATATCACCCAAAACTGAATTAGTTTTAATATCCGGTTTGCATGGCTGCCCTGCCTCGTGCGGGGCAGCCATGCCCGCGTCATAAAGACTGAATAATCCCCCGCTCAACTCTACGAAAACTCGACATTTATTGCAAATTCTCTGTTAAATTCGAAAATTCAGCACAATTTTGTGCTTTAATTGTACCACCGGAGGAACATTCCCGTGCGAAAATACATACTCAAACGAATTCTGATCTCCATTGTGATCCTGTTTTTCGTTACATTCATCATTTACACTCTCATGCGCTGTATGCCTACCACTTACATTGAAGCGGTGGCTCGTCAGAAGTCCCTGCAGCCCGGCGCCAAGTCCTACGAAGAGTGGATGGCGCAGCTCTCTGCCATGTACGGCATGGACAAGGGCATTGTCGGTGGCTACATCGGCTGGCTCGGCAGCATCTTTCAAGGCAACTTCGGCGACAGCTGGCAATGGACCGTTCCCGTTGTGGAAAAATTCCACAGCACGGTCTGGGTCTCCTTCACAATGGGTGCCGTCTCATTCGTCCTTGAGCTTCTGATCGCCATTCCGCTCGGCGTCATTGCTGCGACCAAGCAGTACAGCAAGACCGACTACGCGGTGTCCATTTTCGCGCTCGCAGGCATCTCGCTACCAACCTTCTTCTTTGCCTCGCTCATGAAACTCGTCTTCTCCGTCCACCTCGGATGGTTTGAATTATACGGTCTTATCGGCCGCAACCACTCGCAGCTTGACGCGTTCGGTCAACTTCTGGACATGGCAAACCACTTGGTCATGCCGGTCGTGACCTTGGTCGTCATCAGCGTCGGTTCTTTGATGCGTTACACTCGCACCAACATGCTGGAAGTTCTCAACGCCGACTACATCCGCACCGCACGTGCCAAGGGTGTGAGCGAGCACGACGTCATCTACAAGCACGCTTTCCGCAACACGCTCATCCCGA
>JAFYLE010000073.1 GCA_017537265.1 Clostridia bacterium
GGAGGCGTCGTAGTAGCCCTCGCCGCCTGCGGCCGCGTTGGGATCCGCGCCGGCAGCTTCCGCGCCGGGGTTCGCCGCCTGATACAGCTTCTCGCTGATGGCGTACATCGCCTGCTCAAGCGCCTGCATATCGGCCTTGATGGCTTCCACGTCTTCACCCGCTGCGGAGGCTTTGAGCTTCTCGATGGCGGCGTTGATGGGCGCTTTGTCCGCATCAGTCAGTTTGTCGCCGGCATCTGCCATGGCCTTTTCGCACTGATACACGGTGTTTTCCGCATTATTCTTCAGTTCGATCTTTTCCTTAAGGGCCTTGTCCTCTGCGGCATGCATTTCCGCTTCCTTGACGGCGCGATCGATCTCTTCCTGGGACATATTGGTAGAAGAGGTGATGGTGATGTGCTGTTCCTTGCCGGTGCCCTTATCGGTGGCGGTGACATTCACGATACCGTTGGCGTCGATGTCGAAGGTGACTTCGATCTGCGGAACGCCGCGGGGTGCCATGGGGATACCGTCGAGGTTGAAGCGGCCCAGAGTCTTATTGTCGCGCGCCATTTCACGCTCGCCCTGCAGCACGTGGATCTCAACGGAGGTCTGGTTATTTGCCGCAGTGGAGAAGATCTGACTCTTCTTGACCGGAATGGTGGTGTTGCGGTCAATGAGTTTGGAGAAGACGCCACCCAGGGTCTCCAGACCGAGGGACAGAGGCGTGACGTCAAGAAGGACGATGTCCTTCACGTCGCCGCCGAGAACGCCTGCCTGAATGGCGGCGCCGACTGCAACGCATTCGTCGGGGTTGATGCCTTTGAACGGCTCCTTGCCGACAAGGCGCTGAACGGCGTCCTGCACGGCGGGAATACGGGTGGAACCACCGACGAGCAACACTTTGTCGATCTCGGAGGGGGCAAGGCCCGCATCTTTGAGAGCCTGACGGCAGGGTGCCATGGATTTTTCCACGAGGTCGGCGGTCAGTTCGTTGAACTTGGCGCGGGAGAGCGTCATATCTAGGTTCTTTGCGCCGGAGGCGTCTGCGTAAATGAAGGGCAGAGAGATCATGGTGGACTGCATGCCGGAAAGTTCGATCTTTGCTTTTTCCGCCGCTTCCTTCAGGCGCTGATGCGCGGTCTTGTCCGTGCGAAGGTCAATGCCGTGCTCGTTCTTGAAGGAATCTGCCATCCAATCGATCAGACGGGCGTCGAAATCGTCACCGCCGAGACGGTTGTTACCTGCGGTGGCAAGCACTTCGAACACGCCGTCGGAGATCTCCAGAATGGAGACGTCGAACGTACCGCCGCCCAAGTCGAAGACCATGATCTTCTGGTCGTTGCCTTCTTTGTCCACGCCGTAAGCAAGTGCGGCCGCGGTCGGCTCGTTGATGATGCGCAGAACTTCCAGACCTGCGATCTTGCCCGCGTCCTTGGTAGCCTGACGCTGGGAGTCGGAGAAGTATGCGGGAACGGTGATGACGGCCTGTGTGATCTTGGTGCCGAGGTAGCTCTCCGCGTCTTCCTTAAGCTTCTGCAGAGTCATGGCAGAGATCTCTTGAGGGGTGTACTTTCTGCCGTCGATCTCCACTTTATAATCGGAACCCATCTCGCGCTTGATGGAGCTGATGGTACGATCCGGATTGATGATCGCCTGACGCTTTGCGATCTGACCGACCATACGCTCACCGGTCTTGGAAAAGCCGATGACACTCGGGGTGGTGCGGCTTCCCTCGGGATTGGGGATAACGACGGGTTCGCCGCCTTCATAGACCGCAACGCAAGAGTTGGTGGTACCTAAGTCGATGCCGATAATTTTTGCCATTGTAATGTTCCTCCGTTTTCTAAACGTGTATTTAACTTTTTACTGTGCCACTTTGACCATGGCGGGGCGAACAAGACGTTCGCCTAAAATATAACCTTTCTGCAATACGTCGCAGACGGTATTCGGTTCATACTCCGTACCTTCTTCCTGCAATACGGCGTTGTGCAGGTTGGGGTCGAATTCCTTCCCCAAAGCCTCCACTTCCTTTACGCCGCAGGACTCCAGGCAAGAGTGGAAAGAGGCGAGGATCATATCCACACCCTGCTTCAACGATTCAAAATCCGTGCAGGCGCCCGCGCGCTCAAGGTTGTCAAACACGGGAAGCAGCTTGGTGATGACCTCGGCGGCGGCAGCAGAATACAGTTCGCCTTTTTCGCGCACGGTGCGCTTTTTGTAATTTTCAAACTCGGCGTGAATGCGCAGAATGTGCTCCTGTGCCTCGGCAAGTTTTGCTTCAAGTTCGTTTGTCCCACCGTTTTCCTCGGGGGCGGTTTCTACAGTTTCGACCTTTTCTTCTTCCACTGCAGTCTCTTTGACTTTCTTGTCTTTCTTTTCGCTCATATTATTCTTCCTCTCTGACTCCCTCGGGCAGGATGCGCCGTGCGAGGTACTCAAGTCTTGCTAAAGTGCCGGAATACTCCATGCGTTTGGGGCCGATGATGCCCAATGCGCCGACCACATCGTCTCCGATGCGGAAGGTGCGAACGATCATACTGGTGTCACACATGCTCTCTGCGCCCAAAGCGCCGATGGAAATGGACGTTTCACCCTGATGCAATCCCGTCAAGTGGCGCACGAGGCGCTCCTTCTCTTCCAGAACCTTAAGCACCTCACGGGTGCGCTCCAGATCGGAAAACTCGGGATACTGCAAAAGATTGGACAGACCGGAAACGTCAACGCGATACTTCTTCTGCGCGGAAAGCACGCGGAACAGTGCGTGATAAATGGCGCCGACAAGCGGCGGAACGTTGCCGCCTTTGGGAGAAGAAAGATGCGCGAGCACTTCCCTGCAGGCTCTGCCGCCGAACTGACGGTTGCACAGTTCCGACGCCAAGGAAAGTTCTGCTTCCGAAATTGAAAAGTCCACTTGCTCCTGATGCGTGCGGGTGGTAGAGTCCTGAAAGATGACGGCGATGAGAAAACTGTTCTCACTTACGTATATGCAATCGATCTTCTTCAAAGAACCGCCCTGCTCCGTTGCGGCGAGGCTGACGGCGGCATAATTTGTGAGGTGAGAAAGCAGACGGCACGCCTCTTCCAGCGTTTCCTGAAACTCGGAAAGTTTGTCGTCCAAAAGGGAGTCCAAAATGGCGATCTCGTCCACACTGAGGCGGTAACGCGCCATAAGGTTTGCGACGTACTCGCGATAGCCCTCATCGGAAGGTACGCGGCCTGCGGAAGTGTGCGGATGCGTCAAAAGACCGAGGGACTCAAGCTCGCTCATCTCACTGCGCACCGTGGCGCTGGAGCAACCGAGCTGTTCCGACAGGGCCTTGGAGCCCACCGGATCCCCCGTACGGATATAGGCGTCGATGACAGATTTTAAGATCTGTTTTTTGCGTTCGGATAAATCCATAATCTACGCTCCCAATCACTTTAGCACTCAAAGCACGAGAGTGCCAACGCTTATAATTTACCACTGTTTACCTCCAAAGTCAAGAGCAGGGCAAAAACTGAATGTAAATAATTTGTGAATTGGACTTTTTCCTTTATTTTTTCCGTCCGGGTGCGCGCAAATTCATTGACTTTACGACTAAAAATATGATATGATAATTTGTAATTATATTTATATATAAATATAACGACATTAACTAAATCTCAGGAGGACGCCATGACCCGTCTGACCCTTGCCGCACAGAAGAAGACAGCTTATCAAATCATCATCTCCAAAAATGCGAGCGAGACTGTAAAAACCGTATCCGCAGACCTTGCACGCGCGCTGAAGAAGATCAGCGGCGCGACCTTCCCCGTCAAAACCGACAGCGCAAAAAAGAGCGCTTGTGAAATTTGCGTCGGCGTGACCAACCGCCGCGCCTTCCGCTTCTCCGGCCGCAATTGCGAGGAATTCTACCGCACGGCAGTCGAGGAAAAAACACTCTACCTCGTCGGCGGAAGCCCTCGCGGAACGATGTACGCCGTCAACTCCTTCCTCGAAACGCTCGGCGTGCGCTTCTTCACCAAGGACTGCGAGATCTACCCGAGTCTTGACGAGCTCGTTTACGAACACAAGAAAGATATCTACTTCAAACCGATCGTGGAGTTTCGCGATACCAACTGGTCCATGACCAAGGACTCTGCGTGGTGTGAACGCATGAAGATTAACGCGCAGGACCACCGTCCCCTGCCCATTGCCGGCGGAAAGGGATACTTCGGCTGGTTCGTGCACACGATGGGTGCGCTGGCAGAAATGACGCCGCCCTTCATGAACAAGCAACCCTGCCTGACAGATGAGAACGTATTTCAAACCGTGCTCAAAAACGTGAAGAAACGCTTCGTTGACTTCCCCGGCAACAACATCATCTCCGTCTCACAAAACGACGGCACGAAGACCGACGCCATTTGCCAATGCGAAAAGTGCCGCGAGATCAACGAGCGCGAAGGCACGTACATGGGCACGACGCTCTACATGGCAAACCGCGTGGCGGAAGCCATTGCAGAAGAATGCCCCGACGTGCTGGTGGATACCCTCTCTTATAATTTCACGACCGTGGCTCCGAAATACATGATGCCGCGCGACAACGTGGTCATTCGCTTCGTCACTGCGTTCTGCTGCATCCACCACGCCCTGGAAGACGCAAAGGACCTCCCGGGCGCCAGCAGCGAACACAAATCCCTGACCTTCAACGAAAACCTCGCCCGTTGGCAGGACATGGCGAAAACGCTGTACATGTGGTACTACACCACCTCCTACTCCAACTACTTCACTCCCCTGCCGAACTTTGAAGCGTTCCGCCGTGACATGGCGTACCTGACCAAAAACAAAGTGCGCGGCTTCTTCCTGCAGGGCAA
>JAFYLE010000074.1 GCA_017537265.1 Clostridia bacterium
CCCGTGCGCGACATTCGCGAGGTGCTCGCCCTCGCCCTCTTCCCCAAAGCGACCAAGGCCGACGAAGAGCCGCCCCACATTCCCTTAACCGAAACCAAAGCCAACAAGGCCCGACTTTCTCAATAAGCTTATGCACGCAAACGATACGATCCTGAAAATGACAGCCGGTCGCGCCGACCAGTTCCCGCGCGACAGAAAACCGCAAATCGCGCTCTCCGGCCGTTCGAACGTAGGAAAATCCTCCCTCATCAACCGCCTGCTCGGCGTGAAAAACTTTGCCCGCGTCTCTTCCTCACCCGGCAAGACGGTAACGGTCAACTTCTACGAATCCGAAAAGAAATTCTACCTCGTGGATCTGCCCGGTTACGGCTACGCCGCGCGCAGCGGCGAGGGTCGCCGCGCGCTTGCGGGCATTGCCGACCGCTACTTCCAGAAGAACGATGCACTCACCCTCGTACTGCAACTGGTGGACCTGAAAGTCGGCCCGACGAAAGACGACCTTATGATGATCGACTTTTTGACGCAGACCAACATCCCCTTTGCCGTCGTGGCAACGAAGTCCGACAAGCTCTCCCCCACCGCCGCAAAAAAACAGCGCGAACAAATTACAGAAACCGCAAACTTAAGCGAAGAAGTCCCCCTGATCCTCTTCTCCTCCAAAACGGGTGAGGGAAAAGAAGAGCTGAAAAATCTTATTTGCGCCGCGGTGCGTGCCTTCAAAGATCCACGCGAAGAATAAAAAGTACAAAGAGTGCGCAAACTGTCTGATAAAAAAGGCGGTTTCCCATGACGATCTTCGGCGACGTTTCCCACATTCTCCCCTTGCACCTGCCGGATGTAACGGCAGCAGACGAAAAAGAAGAGCACGCGGATATTGTGCTCTTTTCTCCCGAGGTACATTCCTTACCGAAGCACTGTACGCTCTTCTTGTTCGACGCGACAAGGCAAGTAAAACTGCCGAAGATGGAAGCGGATTTTGCCGTATCCTGCGGAATGTGTGCGCACGACTCGCTCTCCTTCTCCTCCATTTTGCCTCCCCGCGCTCTGCTGACCCTTATGCGCTCGTTTGTCTTTGACGGCGTGCTCTACGAGCCGTTGGAAGCAAAAGTGCCCTTTGACACAAGCCTTTCCTTATACCGAAACCTGACGTGTGCCTTCGTGCGCACGCTCGCCAATCCAGAAGCCAAGGAAGAACTCGCGTGAAACTGTACGTAAACGAACAAGGCACGCCTTGCGTGTCCCTCTCCTGTCACGAGATCTCCCGCGTCCCGCTCTTTTGCGACGAGGCGACTTTTGACGCGCAATTTTCCTTCGGCGGCATGGAAGTGACCCTCTTTTCCGCCATCCCCGAGGTGGAGGACCTCAACGGGCTTCCCGTCATTGCGATCCCGCCCATCGGCGACAAGCACGCCCGACGTGACTGGGCGGCGGCTTGCGCCTTTGTTTTTTGCAACTCGCAGGGTCTGACGGAGGTCGGTCTGCGACTGTCTGAGGAGCACGTACAAAAGATCACCGCGGACGACGCGCTTCGTGCGGTGCTTGCCGCCTTTGAAAGTCTGTCGGCCATTCTCTACATTACCCCCGACTCCATCCGCTTCCGCCAAGAATCGCTTTCCGCCCTGCGTTTCCCCTACCGCAGTCTGCGCGCGGGCCAAAAAGACCTCATGCGCGAGGTGTACGCCTCCATCCGCGATCAAAAGAACCTCTTTGCACTCGCACCGACGGGCATCGGCACGACGCTCTCCGTGCTCTACCCCACCTTCAAAGCGATCGCCAAGGGGCACGTTGCCAAGGCGTTTTACCTGACCCCGCGCGGTTCCCTGCAACCGCAGGTGGCAGAAGCCATCCGCTTTTTGCAAGGCGAGGAGGCTTACCTACATACCATCACCCTCTCCGCCAAGGCGCGCATCTGCACCTGCTCCCACAAGTGCGAGCACACGGTGTGCGAAAACAAATTCATTGACCGCGACCGTGAGGCACAGGCACTGCGCCGTCTGTTTGAGACCTACGGCCACATCACCCCGCAGGACGTGCAGGCGGTGGCGCGCGAATTCTCGCTGTGCCCCTTTGAGCTCTCCCTGACCGCATCGCTCTACTGCGACGCGATCGTGTGCGACTACAACTACCTCTTCGACCCGCACGCATCCTTAAAGCGCTACCAATGCCGCGAGGAAAACTACGTGATCCTCTGCGACGAGGCGCACAACCTCGTCACCCGCGTGCGGGAG
>JAFYLE010000075.1 GCA_017537265.1 Clostridia bacterium
CTGTTTGCCACGGGCTACAACAACATCGACCTGGAGGAGACCCGCCGCCGCGGCATCGTGGTCTCCAACGCACCCGGCTACTCCACGGAGGCCGTCGCACAGCACACCTTTGCCCTGCTGCTCGCCCTGACCGACCGCGCGCACGAGTACAACGCCACCGTTGAGGCAGGGGATTGGGTGAGAAGCCGCACCTTTGCGTATTTCCCCTTCCCGCACGCGGAACTCTGCGGCAAAACGCTGGGCCTCGTCGGCTACGGCGCCATCGGCCGCCGCGTGGCAGACGTCGCCTTGGCCTTCGGCATGCGCGTACAGGTCTTGAACCGCAGTAAGATCCACGACGCGCGCGTCACAGAGGTGGATCTTGACACCCTGCTGACCACGAGTGACGTCGTCACCCTGCACTGTCCCTTGAACGCGGACAGCGAGAACATGATGAACGCCGACGCCTTTGCCAAGATGAAGCCCACGGCCTTTTTCATCAACACCGCGCGCGGCGGCATGGTGGATGAAGTCGCCCTCGCCGACGCCTTAAACCGCGGCGCGATCGCAGGGGCGGGCATCGACGTACTCCGCCAAGAGCCCATGAGCCCCACGTGCCCCCTCATCGGCGCGAAGAACTGCATCATCACCCCGCACGTCTCCTGGGCAGGGCCCGAAACCCGCCGCCGTCTGCTCGGCGTGGTGGAGGACAACCTCGCCGCCTTCCTCCGCGGCGCGCCCAAAAACCAAGTCAATCTGTAAAACAAGAAAACGCACCCGAAACGGGTGCGTTTTTTATGCATGATCCGACGCGTTATTTCTTGAGCTTTCCGAAGAGGAGGCAGACGAGGTAGAGCGCGGCGTTCGTCAGCACGACGGCACCGCCCGCAGGCAGGGAAAGGTGGTAAGAGAGAAAGAGCCCGACGACGAAGCACAAGACGGAAAACACGCCCGCGAGCACAACCGTGCCGCGAAACGACCTTGCAAGGTGCTTTGCCGCGCTCGGCGGGAAGATGAGCAAAGCGGAGATGAGAAGCGCTCCCACGCTCTGCATGCCCACGACGACGCAGGCGGCGGCAAGGGAGGCGAGCAAGGCGCGAAACAGCGTGGCCTTATGCGTCTTCGCCTCAAAAAACTCCTCGTCGAAGGTCAGGGCGAAAAAGGCGGGATAACAGACAAGGTACACGGCAAAGATCACGGCGCAGAGCATCAAAATGGGGACGACCTCCTCTTCTCCGACGGCAAGCACGGAGCCGAAAAGGTAAGAATTCAAGTCAAAATTCGTGCCCGCAAGGCTGACGGCGATCACGCCTGCGGCAAGTCCCGCGGCAGAGAGCATCGCCACGGAGGAGTCCGCCGCCGCATCGGTCAGCTTGCGCTTGACGGAAAGCAGCAGCACAGCGGTGAGCACGACCACGGGCACGGCGACCTGCAGAGGCGCCGCGCCAAGCGCCACGGCGATGGCGATGGTGCCGAACCCCACGTGGGAAAGACCGTCGCCGATCATGGAAAAGCCCTTGAAGGTCAGGTGCGTGCCGAGGAGTGCGGCGATGAGCGCCGTAGCGGCACCCACGAAAAGCGCGGCAACGAAAAAGCCGTAACGAAGGGGAACTACGAGCATCTCAAGCATGGTGCACCTCTTGGCAAAGGTCACAAAAATGCGCGCTCTCGCGGTATTCGTCCACGGTGTAAAAATGCGCCTTGCCGCCGCGGCACAGGTGCAACACGTGCGTGCAAAATTCCAGCGCGCCCGAAACGTCGTGGCTGACGAAAAGCACGCCGCGTCCGCCGTCGGACACGTGACACAGGTGGTGATACAGCTCGTGCGTGATGATGGGATCAAGCCCCGTCACCGGCTCGTCAAGCACGAGCACGTGCTGTGCACACAGAAAGGCGCGCGCGAGCAAAACGCGCTGGCGCTGACCGCCCGAGAGATCGGAAAAGCGCTCTTTTGCGATCGGCAGGATACCGAAGTGCTCCAGCGCCGTCTGAATGCGCTCGCGGTCGGCCTTCTTCATCCAAAAGCCGCGGCGAACGCCGCTTGCGACACACTCGTAGACCGTAGAAGGGAAGGAGAGCGTCTGCGCCGCCTTCTGCGGCAAAAAGCCGATGCCGTCCTTGACGCCCTCGCCGTAGACGACCGTGCCCGCCATGGGCGTGTGCATGCCGCAAAGCGCGTGCACCAGGGTAGATTTGCCGCTTCCGTTCTCCCCGCAGACGAGAATTCTCTGTCCCGCCTCAAGGGAAAAGGAAAGCCCCTCCACCACCGTCTTTTGGCCGTAGCCGAGCGTTAAGTTTTCCGCTTTGATCAGTGCCATATCCGTTCTCTTTTCGTAAATTTGAAAATGGTTTTCAAATTATAACACAAACAAAGCCCTCCGTCAAGCCGCACGAAGGCGAGCGCGCTTTGCTGTTGCACAAAGCGCACGCTTGTGCTATAATCTGCCTTGTAAAACCATGGGGGAGGAAAGAACGATGCAATGCGTGTCTCTGTTTTCGGGCTCCGGCGGAAACGCGATCTTCGTCAAACGCGGCGAGTCGAAAATGCTCGTGGACGCAGGCGTCTCCTTCCGTCGCCTCGCCCTTGCCCTGCAAGGTCTGGGGGAGGATATCTGCGCCCTTGACGGCGTGTTTTTCACACACGAGCACTCCGACCACATCGGCGCGCTTGGCATGCTGTTAAAAAAGACCTCCTTGCCCTTTTACCTCGACGCCGCGTGCGCCGAGGGGGCTTACGACACCCTGCTTACCAAGGACCCCTCGCTTGCCGCCGAGTTCGTGCGCCGCGTACGCACGGTGGAGGCGGGCGCGGACTACGAGATCGGCGAACTTTGCCTGACGCCCTTTGCCTTGCCGCACGACTCCGCCGCCTGTCTGGGCGCGGTCTTTTCGAACGACAACGGCGACAAGCAGCTCGGCATTGCCACCGACCTCGGCGAAATGACGACCGAGAGCCGCCGCGCGCTCTACGGCTGTTCCGCGGTGATTCTGGAGTCCAACCACGACGTGCAGATGCTCACAGACGGGCCTTACCCGCCCTACCTGCAGGAGCGCATCTTAAGCTAGTTCGGCCACCTCTCAAACCCCGCCTGCGCAGATTTTCTCACCCTGCTTGCCCCCGGCGGGTTGGAAAAAGTCCTGCTCTTCCACCTCTCGCAGGACAACAACACCCCGCGCCTCGCGCTGGAGACGAGCCGCGCCTCCCTTGCGAAAATCGGCTGTGAGGCAACCGTCTGTGCCGCCGCGCCAACGCTGCCGCACATCCTTCTTTAAAAAAACGAAATACCACGGCAGACCGCCGTTTTTTTACAAATTCCCACGCCTTTGACACCCTCGGTGAAAAAGGGCGCGGGCATTTGGCGTTTTGCACCGTGGCACGACAAGATCCGACCAAAAACACGTTAGGAGTACCATGAACTTCATCAAACGAGAACTGAAAAACAGCCGCGACTTTCCCGCACTTGCCAAGGCGCTTCAAAAGAAGGGCCTGCGCCTTGCCGAGGGCGTATGCGAGGGCGCCTTTGCGCCGCTCGTGTCCGCCCTGTGCGAGAACGAACGCGGTGCGCTCGTCCTCTGCGAAAGCGAGCGCGAGGCCCTCAAGGTGGCAAGCGCACTTTCCGCCTACGGCGAGAAGGCGCTCTTTTTCCCCGCGCGCGAGTATTCGCTCACCGCAGAGCAGACGAAGAACGAGGTCTTCGGCGTCGCGCGCCTGTCGGTGCTTGCCGCCCTCTGTTCCGAGGAAAAAGCGCTGGTCGTCACCACGGCGGAGGCGGCCCTGCAGACCACACTCACGCCCGAGAAGTTCTCGTCGCTCTTCTGCCGCATCCGTCGGGGGGAGACGCTCTCTCCCGAGGAGTTGACCGCGCGCCTTCTGCGCCACGGCTTCTCCCGCGCGGATCGCGTGGAGGGCGTGGGACAATTCTCCGTGCGCGGCGGCATCGTGGACTTCTTCTCCCCCTCGGAGGAGGAGGCGTGCCGCGTGGAGTTCTTCGGTGACGAGATCGACTCCATTCGCGCCTTCGACACGCAAAGCCAAAAGAGCACCCACACCGTAGAAGAGGTCACCCTGCTTCCCGCGGAGGAGATCTACCTCTCCGCCGACGAACGGCAGTTCTGCAAAGAACAAATCGAGGAAAAGCTTGCCGCCCCGCGACTTGCCGCACCCCTGCGCGAATTTTTGGAAGCGCAAAAGAGTGCCCTGGAGGACGGCTTTTCCCCCGCGCAAGACCCGCTCTTTGCCGCCCTTGACGACTGCGGTACGCTTTTTGATCACGTGGCGGACTTCCCCGTGTTCGTCTCCTCTCTCTCCCGCACGGGCGAGGGGCTTCTCGCCGCGCGCCGCGCGCAGAGCGCGCTCTTTGAAGCGGCGGCGGATGCGGGCGCCTTTGCCCTTGCCACGCCGCAGACGCTGCCGGACGAAGAGGCTTTTTTCGCCCTTCTGCGCACGCGCCGCACGCTTGCCGTCTCCTCGCTCTCCTCGGGCTTTGAGGCGGAACTGTTCGAGTTTTCCACCCGCCCCTCGCCGCTGTTTGCCGACAACCGCGAGGTGCTTTTCACAAGCCTCGGCGACCTCGTGCGTGCCGAGTGCCGCGTGTATTACCTCGCCGCCACCGCATACGCCGCCGTACACCTCACCGAGTCCCTGCAACAAGAGGGCTTTCGCGCGTTTCACGCAGATCCCGAAACGTACGAAGCAAAATCGGGCGAGATCGTCGTCTTCTTCTCCGAGGAGGTCGCCAAGAGCAAGGGGCGCATTACGGGCTTTGAATGCCCTGCGGCGCATTTTTGCCTCTTGTGCGAGACGCAGGGTGCCGACGACGTACCCGCACATCTGCGGCGCAGAAAAGCACACCGCGAACGCTCCACCAAGGAGGCTCTGCGCTCCTACGCCGACCTTACCGTGGGCGACTACGTCGTGCACGAGGCCTACGGCATCGCCGTGTTCGAGGGCATACAGACCATCACGCAAAACGGCGCTCTCCGCGACTTTCTGAAACTGCGTTACGCCGGCAGCGACGTGTTGTACGTGCCCTGCTCCAACCTCTCGCAGGTGTCCAAATACATCGGCCGCACCTCCGACGGCACACTCGCCCTCTCCCACATGGGTACCTCCCGCTGGAACGAGCACAAGCGCCGCGCCAAAAACACCGCGCGCGACATTGCCAAAGACTTGATCCGCCTGTACTCCGAGCGCGAAAAAACGCCCGGTTACGCCTTTTCCGCCGACACGCCGTGGCAGGCGCAGTTTGAGGAGAGCTTTGAATACGAAGAAACCGCGGGACAACTCCTCGCCACCGAGGAGGTCAAGCGCGACATGGAATCGAGCCGCCCCATGGACCGCCTGCTTTGCGGCGACGTGGGCTTCGGCAAAACGGAGGTCGCCCTGCGCGCCGTATTCAAATGCGTGATGGACTCGCGCCAAGCAGCCATTCTCGCACCCACAACGCTTTTGTGCCAACAGCACCTGCGCACGGTGCTCTCCCGTTTTCGCGGGTATCCCGTACGCGTGGAGATGCTCAGCCGTTTCTCCACGAAAAAACAGATCTCCAAAACGCTTGCCGCCCTGCGCGACGGCTCGTGCGACATCGTCATCGGCACGCACCGCCTGTTGCAAAAGGACGTGTCCTTCCTCCGACTGGGGCTTTTGGTGGTGGACGAGGAGCAGCGCTTCGGCGTCTCCCACAAGGAAAAGCTCAAGGAGCTTGCCAAAAACGTGGACGTGCTCACCCTGACGGCAACGCCCATTCCGCGCACCTTGAACATGGCGCTTTCGGGCGTACGCGACCTTTCTCTCTTGGAGGAGGCACCGGGGGACCGTCTGCCCGTCCAGACCGTCGTCACCCCCTTTGACGACGCGCTGATCTTGGGCGCGATCAAAAAGGAACTCTCGCGGCGCGGACAGGTCTTTTACCTCGTCAACGACATCGCCCGCCTGCCGCACCGCGCGGCGTGGATTCAGGAAAACCTACCCGAGGCACGCGTGCGCTTTGCCCACGGCAAGCTGGAACGCGAGGAATTGTGGAGTCTGTGGCAGGAGATGAGCGAGGGGGAAGTGGACGTGCTCGTGTGCACCACCATCGTGGAGACGGGCATCGACCTTGCCAACGCCAACACCCTCATCGTGGAGCACGCGGAACGCTTCGGCCTTTCCCAACTGCACCAGCTGCGCGGCCGCGTGGGCAGAAGTTGGCGGCGCGCCTACGCTTACTTCACCTACCCCGCCATGCGCGCCCTGCCTGAGCTTGCGGAAAAGAGGCTGGAGGCCATCCGCGAGTTCGCCAAGTTCGGCTCGGGCTTCAACCTTGCCATGCGCGACCTGGAGCTGCGCGGCGCAGGCAACCTGCTCGGCGCACAGCAATCGGGCCACATGGAGAAGATCGGCTACGATCTCTACATGCGCATTCTCTCCGACGCCGTCCTGGAGGAGCGTGGAATCACCCCGCAGAAGACCGCGGACTGCTACATCGACCTGCCCATCCGCGCGCGCCTGACGGAAAGCTACGTGCCCTCCTCAGCCGACCGCATTGCACTGTATCAACGCTTTTCCGCCCTGCTGACCGAGGCGGCGGAGACTCCCCTGCGCGAAGAGCTGAAGGACCGCTTCGGCCCCCTTCCCGCAGAGGCGGAAAACCTCTTTACCGTCGCGCGTCTGCGTCGCGAAGCACTTGCCTTCGGCATCGAAAAAGTGACCCTGACGGAAAACGTGCTCTCCTTCTTCCAGCCGGAGACAGACGAGGCGCTTTGCAGTCTGCTCTCCGCCGTATACGGACGCTACTTCTACGTCTCCTCCGGCGAGAAAAAGAAACTCAACCTGCGCCTTGTGGACCGCGACGCGATCGAGGCGGTGGAGGACTTCTTCTTCCACTACCGCGCCTTCTCCCACGACCTGTACCCCGACAAGTTTTAAAAAATTTTACAAATTCCGAAAAACCGCCCGAAAGATCGAGCGGTTTTTATTTTTTTCGCCCTTTTTTCACAAAAAGACGTCATTGTATGTCAGGTGTTTTCCACAGTAAAAAATATTTGTGTTTTTTCTGTGGAAAACTTGCCTTTTTTCCCCTTGTGTGCTATAATTGAGTGAAAAAATTTATCCCCCCTAAAGGGGGGATAAAACCACGAGGATCTTATGGCTTTGAAAACGCGTGTCACCGCCCTTGTTTTTGCCCTGTTCTTTCTCGCGCTCACGTTGGTCTCCTGCGCGGGAACGCCGGTCATTTCCTGCGGCAAACAGTCTTACGACGCACGTCTGTTTTCCTTTGCGCTGACCCTCTCCAAAACGCAAACTCTGGCAAAGATCCAGGGCACCAGTCAAAATCTGCAGGACGACGCCTCCATCTGGACGACCGATCTCGGAGACGGCTCCACCTACGCAGACCTCGTGCTCTCCTCCTGCCTGAACACCGTCAAGATGACCCTCTTCTACGCGAACTACGCCACCGAGCGCGGCGCAGAGCTTTCCAAAGAGGAAGAGGCCGCCGCCATGCAAAACGTCACGGCGATCTTGAACACCTTCTCCACCCGCCAAGAGTTTGACTCCTACATGGCAAAGTACGGCTTTGACTACGATCTCATTCGCCGCTACTACCTGCTCGACATGCTCTCCCAGAAGGGCATGCGCCTCTTCTACAACTCCACGGACACCTCGCTGACCAACGACGACGTGCGCGCCTATTATGAAGAAAATTACGTCAGCGCGATCTTCTTCTACGTCAACGAGACGGACGTCCTCCTCTCGAACGGGAAGACCGTGCCCTTGACCGATGAGGAAAAGGCAGAAAAAGCCGCCTTCTTCGACAAGGCGCACAAACAGATCTCCGAGGGAGGCAGTTTCGCCGACTTTATGAAGGACTCCGACGGCGGACAGTTTGAGGACGGCAAAGTGCAGACCTTCCTTCTCTCCTCCGTCAGCCCCGAGGGTCTTCGCGACAAACTTTCCTCCATGCAGGAAGACAGCCTTTCCGTCTATCAGGGCGAAAAGGGCCGTTACCTCATTTACAAAGCGGCGCTGAGCGAAGAATTTTACGAAGAGAACAGCGGCACGATGACGCTTTCCGTCATCAGCCTTCGCGAAGAAGAGATCTTAAGCGAAAAAACGCATCTTTTCACACAGGATGACACGTATTTCAATTCCATCGACGTTGCAAATCTTGCAATCTTTTAAAGAAAGGACAGTATGACCTCACTTTTTGAACTTTGGGCACAGGTGCTGAACACCATTCAGACCAAGACCTCCATTTCCCCACCGTCGTTCAACCTGTGGTTCCGCGACCTCACCCTCCTCAGACTGACCGATACGGCAGCCTACATCAGCGTGGAGCAGGACTTCAAACTCACCATTCTTGCCACGCGCTATCTGCACACCATTGAAGAAGCCTTGGAGGAGACCATCGGTTTCCCCGTGCGCGCCATCTTCCTCTCCAAAGAGCACGTGGATGAGCCTTCCATCGCCATGGAAAAGGCCATTGACGAGCATTTGACGCAGGGAGGACTTCCGCACGGTGTTTTTTCATCCATCGAATATCTTTCCAAAAAAGAACTCTCCGATCCCAAGCTCTTTTCCGACGAGCCGAAGAAGGAAGAAAAAGCACCTCTCTTCCGCCGCGACAACGGAGAACTTCCTTACGAAGCAAACCTGACCTACAACGAGCGTTATTCGTTTGACAACTTCATTACGGGCGCGTCCAACCAGTTTGCGTATTCCGCCTGTCTTGCCGTCGCGCAGAACCCCTCGCACGCGGCAAACCCGCTCTTTTTGTACGGTCCTCCCGGCGTAGGCAAAACGCACTTGTTGTACGCCATTACAAACGAACTAATCAAAAAGAAAAAAGCCCGCGTGCTTCTTGTACGCGGCGAGGACTTCACAAATGAAGTCGTCAACAGCTTGCACGAAAAACGCATGGACTTCTTCCGCAAGAAGTACCGCAACATTGACGTTCTCCTCGTTGACGACATTCAATTCATTGCAGGGCGTGAAGCCACGCAAGTGGAATTTTTCAACACCTTTGACGTTCTGCACGAGAAGAACAAACAAATCATTCTTTCCAGCGACCGTCCTCCCAAGGAATTTCAGGCGCTGGACGAGCGTTTGAAGAGCCGTTTTGCCTGGGGCTTGACCGCAGACATTCAGCGACCCGACCTGGAATTGAGAATGGCCCTTTTCAAACAGAAAAGTCAAATGCTCGGCATCGATCTTCCCAACGACGTCACCCTCTTTTTGGCAGACCAGATCACCGACAACGTCCGCCAAATTGAAGGCATCGTAAAAAAATTGCAGGCAAGAAGCTATCTTGACGGGGTGAACATTGACCTCAATATGGCAAAAGGCTGCCTATCCGACCTTCTGTCCGGCAACGAGCCTCTTTCCGTCACCATTGACAAGATCTTCCAGACCGTCAGCTGTGCTCTCGGCGTCTCCGTGGAGGAAATCAAAGGCCGCCGTCGCACTCGAGAAATCGCCGCTGCACGCCACGCCGTGACGTACTTGCTCAAAAAGCTGACCGACCTCTCGCTAATTGACATTGGCCGCGCACTGGATCGCGATCACGCCACCGTCATCAACTCCATTAAGAAAATGGAACAGGAAATTGAGTCCAACGCCGCCTTTGCCGGTCAGGTAAAAGAACTCATGCGCGAGGTCAGACGATAACTTTTCCACTCTGCGTGTGGATAAATGTGGATTACCGCACAACTTTTCCACAGGGTTTTAAAACCGGAAAAAGATTGATGTTTTGCCACTTTTTTCACTTTTACACACTGTAAACACCCTCTACTACTATTACTACTTTATATATAAAGATATTAAAGAATATCCGAACACGAAGGAGACGAAATTATGTTTATCCGCATGGAGAAAAAAGATCTGCTTGATGCCATAACTCCCGCTCTTTGCGCCGTGAGCACCAAGGGTACCATTCCCGCTTTTGAATGTCTGTATTTCCAGGCGGACGAAAAAGAAGGAAAGGTGACCGTTCTGGCCTTTGACAATTCCAAGGGCGTCAAGACTACCTTTGCCGCAAACGTGCTTGCTCCCGGCGGCTTGCTTTTGCCCGGTCACAAGCTCGTATCTTTTATCCGTTCTCTGCCGGAAGGAGAAGTCTCCATTTCCAACGACGACAAATTTTTAACCACCATCTCCTGCCGCAAGTCTAAACTGGAAATTGCGGGTATGAGTGAGGCCATTTTTCCTGCACTTCCCGAACTGCGCGGCGACAAACACTTTGTCATTTCGCAAAAAGTGCTCAAAAAGATGCTCGGCGGCACGCTTTTCTCCGTGCAGACCAAGGACATCCGTCCCGCACTCACCGGTGTTCTGTTTGAACTGACCCCCGGCAAACTTTCTCTCGTGTCTTGCGACGGTTACCGCATTTCCAAGACTACGCAGGAGTGCCAAAACGAGCTGACGGAAAAAATGATCATTCCCGGTCGTACGCTGAACGAACTTGTGCGTTTGCTTTCCGATGACGAAGAGGAGATCAAGGTCATTTATACTCGCCGTCACGTTATTTTTGAATTCGAAGATCTCATTTTCTTCTCTCGCTTGATCGAAGAAGACTTTATTGATTATAAGAAGAGCCTGCCGCAGGTCTTTTCTTGCACTATGCTCTTTGATCCCTTGGATTCTGCTTCCAGTGTGGAGCGTTGTGCGCTCGTGATCGACGACAATGCAAGAAGCCCCTTGACCATTACCGTCTCCAGCGACGTGGTGTATTTAAAGAGCCAGACCGCAAACGGCAAGGTGGAGGAAGAATTTTCCGCCGAGATCGAAGGGGAAGGCTTGACCATTGGCTTTAATAACCGTTATTTCTTGGAGGCATTGCGCGGAGCACTGCTTTTCACGGAAGAGAAGGTGTATGCGGAGTTTGTCAATCCGATGAGCGCCGCCATCATCCGTCCCATGGAAGGCGATGAGTTTTACTACCTCCTGCTTCCGGTGCGCATGCAGTAATACATGGTCTTAAAAACACTCAAACTCAAGCAGTTTCGCAATGTGGAAGAGGCAGAAATCCGCTTCGACGACGGGGTGAACCTCGTGTTCGGCGAGAACGCGCAGGGGAAGACCTCGCTTCTTGAAGCCATTTATCTGCTCTCCGCAGGCAAAAGCTTCCGCACGCGCCATATGCGGGAGATGATTTTGCACGACAGGAGAGAGTCTGCGGCGGAGGCCGTCTTCGTTCGGGAGAACGAGAGGGAAATGCGCATGCGCGTCTCTCTGTCCAAAGAGCGGGGCAAGGAATTTTTTAAAAACGGCATTAAAGCGACCAAACTCTCGGAGATCATCGGTTGTCTTTCCGTGGTGCTGTTCGTGCCGGAGCATTTGTCCATGGTCAAAGAAGGGCCGCAGGTGCGTCGTGCGTTTTTGGACGGAGCCATCAGCCAGCTGTACCCCATGTACCCCTCGTACTTAAACGAGTATAAGAAACTTTACGAAACGCGCATCAGCCTCATTCGTCAGGCAAAGGAAGATCCGAAAAAAAGAGAATTGTTTTGCCTGTACCACGACTCCCTTGCCAAAATGAGTGCAAAAATCGCGCTTTACCGCCGTCATTACATTGAAGAACTCATTTTGCGAGCCGCAGAGCAGTACCGCCTCATTTCCGACGGGCGAGAGGAACTCAAACTCGCCTATGAAAGTGACATTCCCGCAGAACTGAAGACGGAAGAGGAAATTGCGGCGTTCGTGAAACAGAGATTGGAAAAAGAGATCGACCGCGACATCCGTGCGGGCTTTCCCGTGCACGGCGTGCACCGCGACGACCTCGCTTTGACGCTGGACTCGCACGAGGCGCGCAGCTTTGCTTCTCAGGGGCAACAGCGCTCCATCGTGCTTGCGCTCAAGCTTTCCGAAGGGGAACTTGCCCACGCACATCTCGGAGAGACACCCGTGTTTCTCTTTGACGACGTGCTCTCGGAACTTGACCGCAGACGGCGTGATTTCGTGCTCTCCAAGTTGGAGGGCAAACAGACGATTTTGACCTTTTGCGACCCCGTGCGCAAGAAGCAACTTGCGGGCGCAAATCGCATTTTGGTCAAAGAAGGGAACTTCCGCTGATGTATCTCTTGATCGGTGACGCATTCAGCGTGAAAAAAAGCGACGTGGTCTTTATTCTGGACGCCGATACGGCATCGCGCGGAAAAGCCACCCGCACTTTCTGGAAACAGAAGGAAGAAGAGGGGCTTGTCATTGACTGCTCCGACACCATCCCGCTCTCGCTTATCTGCGTGCAGCAGCGGGGAAAAGAAGCCGTGTTATATTTGTCCCGCCTATCCAGCAAGACGCTTCTTGCCAGATGGCGGACGAGAAAAGGAAGGAACGAACTTGACTGACACACAAGAAGTAAAAGATCTGCAGTACGGCGACAATCAAATTCAGGTTCTGGAAGGCCTCGAGGCGGTTCGCAAACGCCCCGGTATGTACATTGGCTCGACCAACCAGCGCGGTCTGCACCACCTCATTTATGAAATCGTAGACAACTCCATTGACGAAGCACTTGCCGGCAAGTGCAACGAGATTACCGTCACTCTGCACGCAGACGGCAGCGTTTCCGTGCAGGACAACGGCCGCGGTATTCCCTCGGGCATCCACCCGAAGGCGGGTATCCCCACTACCGAAGTGGTCTTTACCGTTCTGCACGCAGGCGGTAAGTTCGGCGGCGGCGGTTACAAGATCTCCGGCGGTCTGCACGGCGTCGGTGCATCCGTCGTCAACGCGCTTTCCGAGTGGATGGAGATCGAGAACTGCCACGACGGCAAGGCGTATACCGAGCGTTTTGAGCGCGGCGCGGTCGTGCGTCCTTTGACCTGCATCGGCAACACGACCAGAAGCGGTCTGTACGTGCGCTTTAAGCCCGACCCCGAGATCTTCTCCGAATTGGAGTACGATTACACCACCGTGTGCAACCGTCTGCGCGAGCAGGCGTTCTTGAACGCGGGTCTTACCATCGTGCTGGAGGACCAGCGCGATTTTGAGTCGCTCTCCCACTCCGGCGAGATCATCGCCGTGGCAGACGAGGACAGCGACGCCTCCACCAACCGCGTGGTGCGCGAGGAGGAACAGGCGTACAACAAATTCTGCTTCGAGGGCGGTATCAAGAGCTTCGTCGATCACCTCAACCAGAAAAAGCACGCGACCACCCTGCACGAGGAGCCCATCTACTTCACCCGCGAGAGCGAGGTGTGCCTGGCGGAGATCGCCATGCAGTATAACGACGGCTACTCCGAAATGCTCATGACCTACGCCAACAACATCCATACCCCCGAGGGCGGCACGCACGAGACGGGCTTTAAGACGGGCCTTTCCAAGGTCTATAACGACTACGCCCGCCGCTACGGTTACCTGAAGGACGCGGACAAGAACTTCTCCGGCGAGGACGTGCGCGAGGGCTTGACCGTGGTCGTCTCCGTCCGACTGACCGAGGCGGAGTTTGAGGGCCAGACCAAAACAAAGCTCGGCAACTCCGAGGTTCGCACCTTCGTGGACGCACTCGTCGTGGAAAAACTCGGCGAATTCTTTGAGGAAAATCCCACCGTCGCCAAGGTGCTGGTGGAAAAAGCCGTCGGCGCCATGCGCGCCCGTGAGGCGGCAAAGAAAGCACGCGAGGCCACCCGCCGCAAGAGCGTGCTGGAAAGCGGCGGTCTGCCCGGCAAACTGCGCGACTGCCAGAACCGCGACCGCGAACTGACCGAACTCTTCCTCGTCGAGGGTGACTCCGCAGGCGGTACCGCAACGGACGCCCGCGACTCCAAGTTCCAGGCCATTCTGCCTCTGCGCGGTAAGATCTTGAACGTGGAAAAGGCGCGTCTTGACCGCATTTACTCCTCCGTGCAGATCATTCCGATCATTCAGGCGCTCGGTTGCGGCATCGGTGACGAATTCGACATCGAAAAACTGCGCTACGGCAAGATCATCCTCATGGCTGATGCCGACGTGGACGGCGCCCACATTCAAACGCTGCTTCTGACCTTCTTCTTCCGTCATATGAGGGAACTCGTCGATCGAGGTCACATCTACTGCGCGACCCCGCCGCTCTACAAGGTTTACAAGGGCAAGCAACAGCGTTACGCCTTCTCCGACGAGGAGCGCGACGAGAAGATCGCCGAACTCGGCGGCGTCGGCGTGCGTGCGGAACGCTACAAAGGTCTTGGTGAAATGGATAAGGAACAACTGTGGGAGACGACCATGGACCCCGCCGTGCGTACCCTGAAGCAGGTCACCGTGGAAGACGCGGCCTACGCGGACGAGATCTTCTCCATCCTTATGGGCGACAAGGTCGAACCGCGCCGCGAGTTCATCGAGAAGAACGCGAAGTACGTTACCAACCTCGACTTCTAAACTTTTCCACCACGTGTTGATAACTTTGTTTACAACCGTTGAAAAGTGTAAATTTGCCCGATATTAAGCCATATACGTTTTTAAGTTATCCACAATCATTCTGAGAAAGAGTAACAAACATGGACGAAATTCTGCAAAATCAGAAAATAGAAAAAGTAGAGATCGCAAGCGAGATGAAGCGCAGCTACATCGACTATTCGATGAGCGTTATCATCGGCCGTGCTCTGCCGGACGTGCGCGACGGTCTGAAGCCGGTCCACCGCCGCATTCTGTACGCCATGCACGACGACGGTCTGACGCACGATAAGCCCTTCCGCAAATCTGCGACCACCGTCGGTAACGTGTTGGGTCACTACCACCCGCACGGCGACGCCGCGGTGTACGACACCATGGTCCGCATGGCACAGCCCTTCTCGCTGCGCTACCCGCTCATTGAAGGCCACGGCAACTTCGGCAACGTGGACGGCGACGGCGCGGCCGCTTACCGTTACACGGAAGCCCGTATGGCGAAGATTGCGGATCTCATGCTCTCCGACATCGAGAAGGACGTGGTCGATTTTGTCCCCAACTTCGACAACCAGACCACCGAGCCGACCGTACTGCCCAGCCGTTTCCCCAACCTGCTCGTCAACGGCAGCGTGGGTATTGCCGTCGGTATGGCGACCAACATCCCGCCGCATAACTTAAGTGAGGTCGTGGACGGCACCATTTATTACATGGATCATCCCGACTGCACCATTCCCGAACTCATGCAGTACATCAAGGGCCCCGATTTCCCGACCTCCGCCACCATTTACGGCGTGAACGGCATTCATCAGGCGTACCTCACGGGGCGCGGCCGCGTGTTCGTGCGCGCCAAGCATCACTTTGAGGAAAAGAAGGGACGCACCTCCATCGTCTTTACGGAAATTCCGTATCAGGTCAACAAGCGCACCTTGATCGAGTCCATCGCGGACCTCATCAACGAGAAGCGCATCGAGGGCATTTCCGACTTGCGCGACGAGACGGGTCGCGACGGTATGCGCATCGTCGTGGATTTGAAGCGCGACGCCAATCCGCAGATCGTCCTGAACCTTCTGTTCAAGTATTCCCAACTGCAGGACACCTTCGCCGTCAACATGCTCGCGCTGGTTGACGGGGAGCCGAAGACCCTCAACTTAAAGCAAATTCTCTTCTATTACGTCAAGCATCAGGAAGAGGTCATCGTCCGCCGCACCCGTTTTGAATTGGACAAGGCACGTGCCCGCCTGCACATTTTGGAGGGCTACAAGAAGGCCATTGACGCCATCGACGCCGTCATCGCCCTCATCCGTTCCTCCCGCACCATTCCCGAGGCGCGTGAACGACTGGTTTCTGAGCTTGACTTTACCGAGATTCAGGCACAGGCCATCGTGGAATTGCCGCTCGGTCGTCTGGCCGGTCTGGAAATCGAGAAGATTTTGGCCGAAATGGAAGAAAAGATCGCCCTTTGCCAAAAGCTGGAGGGCATTCTCGCCGACCGCGCCAAGGTGCTCGACATCATCCGCGAGGACCTCATCGCCATCAAGGACAAGTACGGCGACGCGCGTCGCACCGCCATTGAGGAGGCCGAGGAGGAGATCGTTCTGGAGGACCTCATCGAGCGTCACAAGTGCGTCATCACCATTACCAACACCGGCTACATCAAGCGCATTCCCGCCGATACGTATCAGGCGCAGAACCGCGGCGGTAAAGGCATCACCGCGATGGGCACCAAGGAAGAGGACTTCGTGAAGGACATCTTTGTCTCTCACAGCCACAACTACCTCTTCATGTTCACCTCCCGCGGCAAGCTCTTCGTCAAGAAGTGCTACGAGATCCCGGAGGCAAGCCGCACCGCCAAGGGTACGAACATCGTCAACATTCTGAATCTTGAGGAAGGCGAGACCGTCACCGCGTTCATCTCCGTCGGCAGCTTTGCCACGGGCGAGTACCTCACCATGGTCACGCGCGGCGGCGTCATCAAGCGCACCGAGCTTGCTCTGTTCCGTCACGTGCGCAAGAGCGGCATCAAGGCCATCAAGCTCGATGAGGGCGACGAGCTCTTGAGCGTTCACAAGACCGACGGAGAGTGCGAGATCCTGCTTGCCGCCTCCAACGGCCTCGGTACCAAGTTCCACGAGTCCCGCGTGCGCCTCATGGGTCGCGTGTCCCGCGGTGTTCGCGGCATGCGCCTTGCCGAGGGTGCAAAGCTCGTCGGCAGTGCCGTGGTCAAGCCGGATGAAAACGGCAACTACGACCGCAGTATCCTGACCATTACCTCCCGCGGATTCGGCAAACGCACCGATCCGTCCATGTTCCCGCTGCGTTCCCGCGGCGGCAAGGGCGTCATTTGCCACAAGCTCAGCGCGAAGAACGGCAGCCTTGCCGGTATCGCCGCCGTGGCGGATGACGACGACATCCTCCTGATCACCGACGGCGGTACGCTCATCCGTACCGAGGTCTGCCAGATCTCCGTCACCGGCCGCGCCACCGGCGGCGTCATCGTCATGCGCCTTGCCGCGGACGCCACGCTGATCGGCTTCCAGCGTCTGGAGAAGGAAGACGCCGAGCTGGAAGAAACGCCCGAAATGAGCGCCGAGGAAGAACAGGCGCTTGAGGCGGACTCCGCCGCGGAAAATGAGAACGAGACCGACGAGTCTGCCGAGGATGAGGCAGAGGAAGAGGATCTCGACGAAGAAGAGGACGAGGAAGAAGAGGACGAAGAGGGCGATGAGTAACGTCACGCTCTACCTCTCCCTTTGCAAAGACGTTGTTGACCGCCCCCTGTCCCGCGCTCTGCGGGACAGGGCGGCGGCCCTTTCTTTCGGCGAGGGCGGCTTTTCTTACGCGGACACGCCCGCCGCGGAAAAACCGCGTTTTGCCGCACCGCAAGGTGCTTTTTTCAGCGTAAGTCATAGCGAGAACGTGTTTCTCTGTGCCGTTTGTGATGCCGAGGTCGGCGTGGACGTGCAGGTGCCGCGTGCCGAGTCGGGCCGCGAAGAGACGCTTGCCGCGCGCTTCTTCTCTGAGGAAGAGCGGGCAAGCCTTGCCGCCTTACGGGGGCAGGAAGAGAAGTACCTCTTTGAATTTGCGCGCATCTGGACGCGCCACGAGGCGGCGGCAAAATATACGGGTCGCGGGCTCTCGGACGTGTTTGCGCGCCGCGAGGAGGACGTTTTTTACACGGACTTGACGCCGCTGCTATTGTCTTTGGGCATTTTTGCCCCCGCGACGCTCGTCACCGCGGACGTGCCGCGGATCATACCGGACTTTTTGGAGGACTGAATGCAGACCAAACGCTTTACCAAGCTGGACGAGGGCTTTACCTGCGAGCATTGCGGCAGAGAGGTCGCCCCCTTGGGCTACACCTCGCGCGACCATTGCCCGCACTGCCTGTATTCCAAGCACGTGGACGTTTTGCCGGGCGACCGTGCAAATACCTGCGGCGGGCTTCTTCGCCCCACGCAGACCTTGCCCGACCCCAAGCGCGCCTTCGTCATTCTTTACCGCTGTGAGAAGTGCGGACAAGTGCACCGCAACGTCTGCGCCCGTGACGACGACGAGGACCTGCTTATCCGCATGACCGTCGCGGAGTAACGGGAACACACGCAAAAAAGAGGTCCGAAAAAGAACGCGGTTTTTATGGAGACAAGAAAAACCAAAAGGAAGAAACGAAAAAGAGACAGCGCAAAAGAAAAGCCAAAAAAGAAAAAACAAAAAACGCAGCCTTTTACGGTTGCGTTTTTCTGCGTGAAAGGGTGTTTGCCTTGTGCAAAGGGGCTTTGAAGGGGTGTGGGCTTTGCGTTTTGAGCGCGAGCGGCGCACCACCTTGGCGCGCGGGGATTCAAAAAAGGCACGGCAAAACTTGCCGTGCCTTTTGTTTTTTTGTGCGCTTTGGTCAGTCCTTCTTTTTCTTTTTGGACAGGCGTTCGACGAGGTTTTTGCGCTTGATGAAGTCGCCCGCGTTGCGGGTAAAGTCGGAAAAGAGCGTTTTGAACTTTATAAACAGAGTGAAGACCACGATGCCGAGTATGGAGAACACGCCGAGCAAAAGCCAGCCCGCAAGCTGCGGTTCCACCAGCAGAAACGCGCTCGGCACGAGCGTTGTGGCGAGGAAGAAGCCCGCGACCAGCAGGAGGAAGAGCACGGTGCGGAAGCGGTTGAAGGGCGCAGAGAGGTTGAAGAGCATCATAAACCCGACCAGACACAAAAGCAGGGTGACGACCGTTCCCGCGAGGGGGGCGTCGATGGTCGGGAAGGCGAGCACGAAGAGCATGACGCCCGTGACGAGCACGAAGTCCGTCAGGCCCGCAGGCATGGCGCGGGAGATGACGTTGCCCAAGAATGACCCACTGACGCGCTCGCGGTTGGGCTCCAGCGCAAGGAAGAAGGACGGCACGCCGATGGTCAGCGCGCTGACGAGCGAGAGCTGCACCGGCTGAATGGGATAGGTCAGGGGCAGGAAGAGCAAAAGCAGGGTGGTGAAGAAGGAGAAGATGTTCTTCACCAGATACAGCGCGGCGGAGCGCTGAATGTTGTTGATGACTTGACGGCCTTCCGCCACGACGGAGGGCATGGCGGCAAAGTCATTTTCCAGAAGCACGATCTGCGACACGTTTGCGGCAACGTCACTGCCGGAGGCCATGGCGACGGAGCAATCCGCCTCCTTTAGAGCGAGCACGTCGTTGACACCGTCGCCCGTCATGGCAACGGTGTGTCCCGCGGCCTTGAGCGCGCGCACGAGCTCACGCTTTTGCTCGGGGGTCACGCGGCCGAAGACGGTGTAGGCTGTCGCGGCACAAACGAGGTCTTTTTTTGTCTTGAGCGTGGTGGCGTCCACGAAGTGTTCCGCGCCGGGGATGCCCGCCTCGCGCGCGACGGCGGAAACGCTCTCGGCGTTGTCGCCGGAGATGACCTTGATGGCGACGCCCTGTTCGGCGAAGTAACGGAAGGTCTCCTTGGCGCTTTTGCGCACGCGGTTGGAGAGGGCAACGAAGCACAGCGGGCGAATTTCGCCTTGCACCACGCCGCCGCTGAGACTGTCGCAAGCGCAGAAGACGAGCACGCGAGAGCCGCGGGCGGTGTAGTCTGCGACGTCCTGACTTCGGAACTTGTTGCCTAGTAGTACCTCGGGCGCACCGAGCAAAAACGCGCCGCGGTCCCCGAAGTCCAGCCCGCTGAACTTGTAGCGGGAGGAGAAAGGAATGGCGCGCACGACCGCGGCGGGACTTTGGGAGGCAAAGGCCCCCTTCAAGGCAAGCATGGTCGCGTTATCCGCGGGGGAGGATGCGGCAAAGGTGCCGAGCTTTAAGGAAAGGTCGATCTTGTCAAAGGGGAGGGACGGGACGGGGAAAATGCCGTCGTACGTCATGCTGTCCTCGGTGATGGTGCCCGTCTTGTCCACGCAGAGCACGTCCACGCGGGCAAGGGCTTCCACGCAACCGAGGTTGTGCGCCAGAATGCCGCGACGCCCCAGTCGGATGACGGCGAGCGCGAGGGCGGCGGAGGCGAGCAGGTACAGCCCCTCGGGAACCATGCCGATGACGGCGGACACGCTGGACTCCATGGCAAGGCCGAGCTCTACGCCGCGGTTTGCGTACTGTTGCCAGAAGAGGAAGGCGCCGAGCGGCAACACGAGCACGCCGATGACGCGCACGAGCACGGAAAGGGAGCGCATCATGCCGGGCTGACGGACTTTTTTGTGGCGTTTTGCCTCCAGCGTCAGGCGGGAAACGAAGCTCTCGCATCCGACGTGCGTCAGTCGCGCGGCGCACGAGCCCGCAAGCACGTACGAGCCGGAAAGCAGTTTGTCGCCGGGCTTTTTGGTGATCTCGTCCGCCTCGCCCGTGACGAGCGATTCGTTCATCACGCACTCACCCTCGACGAGGATCGCGTCGGCGGGGATCTGGTTGCCCGCGGAGAAAAACACGACGTCGTCCACCACGAGCTCTTCCGCGGAGATGTCGAGCTTGGC
>JAFYLE010000076.1 GCA_017537265.1 Clostridia bacterium
CAAAGCCTCCCCCGCAGAATTCATCGCACGCGGCGGACGCATCCCCGCACCGATGCAGGCTCTGAAGAACTAAAGGCTTGTATTTTCTCTCTAAAAAGCAGAAACCAAAACCCGTGCTTCTGCCCCTTACACGGAAAACAAATAAAAGAAGCGCCCCTTCCGAAGAAGGGGCGCTTCTTTTGTGCAATATTTATTGAAAAATTTTTTGTATTTCGAAAAAATTCATTTTAACTCCTGAACCATTCTGCCGAAATTGATCAAAGGCGTGCAATTATTTGAAGTTTTTTCCTTTTCCGCCGTTTTTCTCTTTTCTTCGCCCGAGGAAGACCGACGACAAAAAAAGACCTCCCGATACGGGAGGTCTTTTTGGAAAAAATACGTCTTATTCTTCTGCCTTCGGGCGGTTGAGGATGCGAACGAGGTCGTCAAGACCGTCTTCATCCACGGGGATGCCGGGGATGCCGAGTTCGTTGTTCTCTTCCTTCTTGGGTTCGGTCACGATCTCTTCCACGGGCTTGGCGATGGGCATGTCGTTCTTCTTGGACTTTTCGCCGTCGAGACCGGTGGCAACGACAGTGATGCGGATCTCGTCCTCGAGGGTCTCGTCAAACGCAGCGCCCCAGATGATGGTTGCGTTGGGGTCTGCCTCGCTGGTGATGAGGTTGGAGGCGAGGTCGACTTCTTCAAAGCCGATGTCGGGAGAACCGGTGATGTTCACGATGATGCCGCGAGCACCGGAGATGCTGGTTTCCAGAAGCGGGCTGGAGATCGCCATCTTGGCGGCGTATTCCGCCTTGTCCTTGCCCTTGCCGTTACCGACGCCCATGTGGGCCAGGCCGGCGTTCTGCATGATGGTGGTAACGTCGGCAAAGTCGAGGTTGACCATGCCGGGGATGTTGATCAATTCGGAGATGGACTGCACGCCGCGAGTCAGCACGCTGTCGGCAACTTCAAAGGCGTTCATCAGGGTGATGCGGGTCTCGCTGACCATCTTCAGACGCTCGTTGGGAATGATGATGAGGGAGTCCACGTTCTCCTTGAGGTTGCGAATGCCTTCTTCCGCGATGGCCATACGACGGGGGCCTTCAAAAGCGAAAGGCTTGGTGACGATGGCAACGGTGAGAATGCCCATGTCACGGGCTGCCTTGGCAACCAGGGGAGATGCACCGGTACCGGTGCCGCCGCCCATACCCATGGTCAGGAAGACCATGTCGGTGCCTTCCAGCATGGCAACGATTTCGTCCATGGACTCTTCCGCCGCGCGCTTACCGATCTCGGGGTTGGCACCGGCGCCGTGACCGCGGGTCACTTTGTCACCGATGGAGATCTTGGTCGGAGCAAGAGACTGAGCAAGGACGGGCTTATCCGTATTGATCGTAACGAAGTCCACGCCGCGGACGTTCGAGGAGATCATACGGTTGATGGTATTGTTACCGCCACCGCCGATACCGATAACTTTAATCTTCACGCCGTTATCGATTGCAGTGTCCAATTCGTAAGACATAATTATTTCCTCCGTAACTTTGATTGTCGTGTAATTTATGTTCCTGTGCCTCATCTCTTTTTTATACAAAAAGAGCGCAGACGAAGACATCTGCCGAGGTCATTCGGCTCTTATGTTTAATAATACCCTCTTTTTCGTCTTTTTGCAAGCCCTTTTTCAAATTTTTCTTCTTTTTTATGCAGCTTTTGAAATTCCTTGCAAAAAGAGGGCTTTATTTTTCCGCGGCGTCGTCGCTGTAAAGCTGCAAAATGGCCTCGCGCGCGGCAGTTACGTCGATCTTTCCGCCCGCCTCGCTGCCGTACTCCGCGGTGGCGGATTCAATGACGCCTTTG
This sequence comes from Clostridia bacterium, assembly GCA_017537265.1. Lineage (GTDB taxonomy): Bacteria > Bacillota > Clostridia > Oscillospirales > SIG627 > RUG14179. The sequence goes on from JAFYLE010000076.1 coordinate 1,837, forward strand.
AGCATTTTTGCCTTATACTCAAGCTCCGTGGAGTCGCCGAGGTCCACTTCCCAACGGCCTTGGCAGTTGAGCGTGATGTGGAAACGGTTGGTGGCATCCAGATACTCCACCTGATCGGCAAGTTCCACCGACTCCAAAACCGCATAAATACGCTTCAAGAGATCGAGCTCCGTCTCGTCGCGCAACACAACCTTCTCACCGACCACACAGCGAACGACGCTGTCGGTGATGACGTGCATACGCGTCTTGATGGCGAGGTCCTCCGCCCTTGCACGGGCGATGACCGAGAAATCCGGCGCCAAAATATAGTGCTCGCCCAAGACGTCCACGTACATAGTGCCCGGGATCTCCTCAAAACTGATCTCCACGCCGGACGGAAAGACCTTGCGCACCGTGGCGTCCGAGAAATACGAAAGTTTACGCAACAGTTCCAGTCGGCACTCCTCCTCGGAGAAAGAAAACATCTTCTGACCCACCTCGACGCCCGTGGCGGCAATGACTTCCTCCTCACTGTAAAACGGGCTTTGCGTGAGCACTTTGACCTCGCGCACGACGAAGAACTGCTCAATTAAAAACAGGAAAAACAAAAGCGCAAGAACAACTGCCGTAAACGTGATGAGAAACAGCTTTCTCGCACGGTACAGCGGGTTGGTCTTCTGCGCGACCTTGACGGTATGACGCTTTGCTTCTGCCATGTTGTACTTCCCTGTTTTTTTACTGTAACGAAATCAGACGAGTGCCATGAGACTGTGGTAAATGCGGTCGGACGCATCCCCCACGGCGAAATGCTCCATGGCGCGGCTCATGACCTTAAGGCGTGTCTTGTCCTCCAAAAGCGCGCGCGCGACCTCAAGGAGTCGGTCCCCGGCAAGCTCGTCCTCGGTGACAAGCTCTGCCGCCTTGCCGTCGCGGAAGACAGCCGCGTTCTTAAACTGATGGTCGTCGGCAACGTAGGGCGAGGGCACGAGAATGGCGGGCTTCTTCAAAAACGCAAGCTCCGAAAGCGTCAGAGCACCTGCGCGGCAAATAACGAGATCTGCCGCCGCCATGCGCGCGGGCATATCATCGATATACTCCAAGATCTGCACGAACTTCTTGTCGGAAAGCCCGAGATTTTCAACGGTATTTTCCTCCACTGCCTTCGCATAGGAGGTCTTGCCGAGGGCATGACAGACGGTAACGTTGTCCTCCTCGGTCAGGCTCTGCTCAAAACGGAACAGGGTCTCGTTGAGACGACGGGCGCCGAGAGAGCCGCCGAAGGCAAGCACGTAGCGATCCTTCTCCCCAAGCCCCAGGCGAGAGCGCTCCGTCTTACGGTTCACGCGGTAAAGCTCCCCGCGCAAAGGATTGCCCGTAAGCACGAGCTTGTCCACGGGACAATCGAAATATTTCTCGCTCTCGGCAAAGGACAGGAAAACGAGATCCACCTTCTTGGAGAGCATTTTGGTCGTGAGGCCCGGCAGAGCGTTCTGCTCGTGAATGGCGGTGGGAACGTGCATTTTTGCCGCGGCGGAAAGCACCGGCCAACTGACGTAGCCGCCCGTGCCGATGACGAGATCCGGCTTGAATTCCTTGATGATCTTCTTGGCGTCCAGAGGACTCTTGAGTGCGTAATAAAGCGCCTTGAAATTCTTCGGCGTCAAGCGACGCTGAAGACCCATGACCTTCACGTGATACAAAGGGAAGCCTGCGGCGGGGACAAGACGGTTTTCCAATCCGTTCGGCGTGCCGACAAAGGCGATCTGTGTATCCGGCTTTTCCGAAAGGAGTTTGCCTGCGATGGCAAGTGCGGGATTGATGTGTCCGGCGGTACCGCCGCCTGCGAGAAGAACTTTCACGCTATTATTCCTCCGGTAGATAAGAGTAACGGGAAATGTTTAAAATGATGCCCATTTCCGCCATACAGAACACCAGTGACGTGCCGCCGTAACTGAAGAACGGCAGGGACACGCCCGTGGACGGGATACTGTTCGTAACGACCGCAAGGTTCAAAAACACCTGCACGGCGATGTGTGCGGTCAAGCCGAAGACAACGAGAGATGCGTACTGGGTGGGAGCGTTCTTTGCGATGTAAAATCCGCGCCAGATGAGCAGTACGAACAGCACGATGACAAAAGCGGCAAAGATGAAGCCCATCTCCTCGCAGAGAATGGAAAAAATGTAGTCGTTCTGCGGTTCCGGCAGGTACAGATGCTTCTGCCTGGACTGTCCGAGGCCGACGCCCCAAAGACCGCCCGAGCCGATGGCGTACAAAGACTGCTGCGGCTGCCAGCCTGCGCCCTGCAAATACTCCTCGGGGTGGAACCAGACCTCCAAGCGTTCACGGCCGTGGGAGGAGAAGAAAATGACGACTGCCATGCCCACCGCGGCAAGGATACCGAGAATGCCAAGGTATTTCTTGCGCGTGCCGCCGAGGTACATCATAAGAAAGATGAGAATGAGAATGATGATGGTGGCGGACAAGTGCGGCTGAATGATGAGAAGTCCCGCGCTGACGGCGGCCACGATACCGAACGGAAGAACGCCGACGCGGAACGTATGCATATTCTTCCGATTGCGCGCGATAAAGTCCGAGAAAAACAAAACGACGGCGATCTTCAAAAGCTCCGAAGGCTGGAAGGTGGAAATGCCGATGTTGATCCAGCGGCGGGCATTGTTACGGACAACGCCGATGCCGGGTACCCAGACGATGAGCATAAGCGCCAAGGTAACGATGCAGAAAAGCGTCGTCCAGCGCTTGATGATGAGGTAATCGATGCGGGTGACGAACGCCATGCCGAAGAAGGCGATGACCGCCCACACAATTTGTCGGATGGAAAAATAATAACTGTCTCCGTCGTAATTCTGCTTGGCGTAGGCGTACGAGGCGGAAAAGACCATGGTGGTACCGATGCAGACAAGCAAAATAACGAGAAGTAAAAACGGACGGTCCACGTCCGACTGAAGTCGGACGATCTTGCGCTCTTTTTTGGGGGTATCAAGGTCCGTTTTCTTGCGAGAGAGCGTGCGGCGGCGCACTTTTTCTTCTGCGGCCATGATCCGACTCCTTTCCGAAAATTTATAAAACTACTTAAAACGCGAAGGCTGCAACGCTGCAGCCGAGGACGGTGACGAGAACGAAAATGGTGACGATCTGATTTTCCGACAGACCGCACTTTTCCAAATGATGGTGGAAGGGTGCCATTTTGAACAGGCGTTTGCCGTGGGTGAGTTTGAAATAGCCGACCTGCAACACGACGCTGAGCGCCTCAAAAAGAAACACGAAGCCGCCGAGAACCAAAAGCAGGTCCATATCCGCCCAAACGGCAAGAGAGGAAATGACGGCGCCGAGGAACAGAGAGCCGGTATCGCCCATAAAGATCTTTGCCGGATGGCGGTTGAAGCACAAGAAGCCGATCAGACCGCCGACAACGGAGACAGCAACGGTTCCGCGGGCAAAGGAGGCGGCAAAGGCTACGACGAAGGTGAGGTACGCACCGACCGAAGAGGCGGCAAGGCCGTCCAGACCGTCGGTAAGATTGACGGCGTTGACCACGAGGACGATGAACACCAAGGCAAACAGATAATAGAACACGCCCATATCCCACGCGCCGAGGCCGAAGGGCAGGCGCAGGACGGTGTCGATCGCGCCGCAAAAGTGCATGCCAACCAAAAACAAGGCTGCCGAGCCGAACTGAAACACGAGTTTCTGCAGAGCGGTGAGTCCCTTGTTTTGGTGCTTCATAAACTTGACGTAGTCGTCCACGAAGCCCGTTGCGGCGTTCATCAGCACGAAGGCGAACACCACGAGGGGCACGAAGTCAAAGGTCGTGTCCAAAAGCAGACGCGGCAAAAGGCAGGTGAGAAACGAAAGCACGAAGGCACCGATGAAGAAAATCCCGCCCATGGTGGGTGTTCCCTCTTTTTTCTTATGCCACTCGGGACCGATCTCCAAAATCATTTGTCCCATGCGCTTTTTCTTCAAAAAGCCGATGCCGTACTTGGTCAGGAAAAACGAAGCGAGAAACGAGACGGCAAAAGCACAGATCATCCAAACATCCACTTTTTTATTCTCCCAAATCAGAAAGGCTGATGACTTCTTCCAGTTTCATGGCGCGGCTTGCTTTGAACAGAACGTGGTCGCCGTCGCGGAAGAGTTCCTTCAAGGCACGCGCAAGTTCCTCCTTGTCCTCAAAGGAACGGACGGCGCCGGAAAAACCGCTTTCCACGGCGCTTTCCGCAATGATGCGCGCGCTCTTGCCAAAGGTGTAAAGTACGTCGATCTCACAGTCCACGACGTCGTGGCCGACCCGATTGTGTGCCATATGCGTCATGGAACCGAGCTCGCACATGTCGCCGAGGACGGCGATCTTCCTGCCGCTTCTGCTCTGCAGGACCTTGAGTGCGGCATTCATGGACTCGGGCGAGGCGTTGTAGCAGTCCGCAATGACGGTAACTCCGCCGCGCTCGTAGATCTTCTGTCTGAGCCCCTGCGGCTCGTAGGACGAAAAACCGCGTTGGATCTCGTCATCCGTCACACCGACGGTCTGTGCCACGGCGCAGGCAAACAGAGCGTTGCGCACGAAGTGGTCGCCGATGGCGGGAATGGTGACTCTCTCTTCCCCCTTGGGGCTGACGATATCGAAGGAGAGATAATTTCTGCCGCGGTAAATATCGGTCGGATACACGTCGTTCTCCCGATCGAAGCCGACGTAGATAACATTCAAATGTGCGGTCTTTGCACGCACTTGCTCACAGCGAAGCAGGGGTTCGTCGCCGTTCAAAATGAGGGTGTCGCCCGCTTGCATGCCTTCGATGATCTCCAGCTTTGCATCGCGAATACCCTCGCGGCTGCCGAGGTTTTCAATGTGGCTCATGCCGATGTTGGTGACAAGCGCGATGTTCGGTCTGGCAAGGCGGGTGAGATACGAGATCTCGCCAAAGTCGCTCATGCCCATCTCCAAAACGAGCGCATCGTCCTCCTCGGAGAGTCCGAGCAGGGTGAGCGGCAGGCCGATGGCGTTGTTGAAATTGCCGACGGTGGAGTGCACGCGCATGGCTTTCGTCAGAATGTCGCCGACCATTTCCTTGGTGGTGGTCTTTCCGACGGAGCCCGTGATACCCACGCAGAAACGCGGAGCGGCTTTCTCTCGCACGTAAGCGCCGAGTTTGCCGAGTGCTTCGGTGGTATCCTCCACCAAGATCTGCGGAACGGCGGTCTGTTTTTCCACCTGCGTGATGACGGCGCTGACGGTGTCGGGGAGTGTCTCAATGAAATCGTGCGCGTCAAAGCGCTCGCCGACAAGGGCGCAGAACACGTCCCCCGCGCGAAGCGTGCGGGTGTCGATGGAAAGCGACGAGACGAGAACCTCTGCCGCATCGGCGTTCAAAAGACGACCGCCGACGGCGCGGGAAAGCTCGGAAAGAGTAAGGCTTAACATGTCTTTTCCCCTTTTTTCTGTGCGTAAAAGTCTGCCACGATGGCTTTTTCGCTGTACGGATGCTTGCCCGTTTTATCGATGACGTACTCCTCATGGCCCTTGCCCGCAAGCAAGATGACGTCACCGTCTTCGGCATCCGTCAAGGCACGGCGGATCGCCTCGGTGCGGTCGGTGATGACGGCGTGCACCTTCTTCCTATCACAGCCTGCGAGGATGTCGCGAATGATATCCTCCGGTTCTTCGGTGCGGGGATTGTCGCTCGTGACGATGACCAGATCCGAATTCTCACACGCGATCCTTCCCATGATGGGGCGTTTTTTCGGATCGCGGTCACCGCCGCAGCCGAAAAGCGTGATGATGCGGCCGTGCGGCAAATCGTTCAGGGTCAAGAGCACGTTCAGCAATGCGTCGGGCGTGTGAGCATAATCGATCAGAACGCTGACAGAGCCGGTATTCGGTTGGCGTTCCACGCGCCCGGGCACGCCGGGCATGGCGGAAAGTGCCTGCGCCACGGTGGCAAGATCAATGCCGGAAAGCAGGGCGCTTGCGGCGGCGGCCATGGAATTGTACGCGCTGAACTTGCCCGGAATGGGCACGGCGATCTTCGCCTCGCCCACGGGGGTCACGAAGCGGTACTCGACACCGAAAGCGGTGACCACAAGGTCGCGTGCCGCAAAGTCCGCCTCACCGCAGCCGTAACTTGCCGCGGGGCACTTGGCAGACTCAAAGAAATAAGCGGAAGAGGGGTCGTCTAAGTTGATGACGCCCTGTCTGCATACGGAAAAGAGTTTTTCCTTCTCGCGGCGGTAATTCTCCATGGTGCCGTGGTAATCGAGGTGATCCTGCGTGAGATTGGTGAAAACACCTACGGTAAAGTCGATCCCTTCCACGCGCTTTTGCGAGAGCGAGTGGCTGGAGACCTCCATGATCAAAGTGTCGCAGCCCGCGTCGATCATCTCCGCAAAGTAACGGAAGAGATCCTGCGGGGCAGGGGTGGTCATGGGCGCGTCGTACTCCTTATCCCCCACCACGTACTTGGTGGTGCCGATGAGGCCGACTTTATGCCCTGCCGCTTCGAAAATGCGGCGCGCCATCATGGACGTGGAGGTCTTGCCGTTGGTGCCCGTGATGCCGATGACGTGCGAAAACTTGCGTTCGGGATTGCCGTAGAGGTTGGCATAAATGCGACTGACGGCAAGGTGGGTATCCGCCACCAGAACGTAAGGCACACCCTCCAATTTTTGCTCGCTGACAAGCAGAGCGGCGCCGTTTGCAAAAACCTCTGCGGCGGCGGTATGAGAGTCGAACTTGGTGCCGGCAATACAGACGAAAAGGGCGTCACGCTTCACCGCTCGGGTATCGGTGACGACGGCGGAGATCTCCTCCTCCAAAGACGCACAGACTTCCAAAAGCTCAATTCCAAAAAGCAGTTCTCTTGCCTTCATAACGACTCCAAATTCGTTTTTTGAAAATTTCTTCTATAAAAAAATATTGTTTCTGAAAATTACCAGCCCTCTTCGTGGCGGAAGGTGACCGAGACGATGGTACCGCGCGGGACGACCGCGCCCTCGCCCGGGCTCTGCGTCACGGCGGAGGCGCCCGCCGCCTGGGTCATGGTGGAATCCACAATTTCGATATTGAGACCGTTGTTGATAAGCGTTTCAGCCGCGCGGGATGCCGAGAGGCCGAGGACGTTCGGTACGGTGACGGTGGCCTCGGGCTCCGTCGTATCCGTGTACAGCACGACCTGTCCGCCCTTGGTCAGGTAGGTGCCCGCCGCGGGAACTTGCGAGCGCACGTTGTAGCCCGTGCCGACGATGCGGTAGGTAAAGCCCGCATCCTTGAGTTTGACGCCCGCGTCGTCCACATTGTAGCCGCGCAAATTCGGCACGCTGCGGCCGATGGCGTCCACGTCGTCGTCGGAATACTGCGCTTCCACGCCGAGTTGCGGCAGGATCTCCATCAAGACGTCGGAGGCGATGGGGGCGGCAACGGTGCCGCCGTAGAAGCTCTGATTGACGGTCAGACCGTCCACGATGATGAGCACGGCGACCTGCGGGTTTTCCACGGGGGCAAAGGCAACGGTGGAGGCGATATAGAACGTCTCGCCGGTCTGTGCCTTGATCTCCGTCTTAACGCTCGTACCGGTCTTTGCACCGACAGAGTAACCCTGCACGTACGTATTCTTGGCACCGCCGTGTTCCACACAGCCGCGCAAATAAGTGCGCAGGGCGTTACTCGTCTCCTCGGAGATGACCTGACGCTTGGCGGAGGTGTCATACGTTTCCAGAAGATTGCCGTCATCGTCCACGACGCCCTTTAAGACGTGCGGTGTCACAAGATACCCGCCGTTGACGCAAGCGGCAACTGCAGCAAGGTGCGATATGGGAGTGACCTTGAAGTTCTGACCGAAGCTGGAAACGGCAAGGTCCATGATGGAAAAACTCGGGAAAAAGTAGTTATTCGTCTCGCCGGTCACGTCAATTCCCGTGCGGGAGGTATAACCGAAGGCTTCGTAATACTTGACGAACAGATCGCGGCCGAGGCGGCTGGACACGGTGACGAAGGCAGGGTTGCAGGAATTCCAGAGCGCTTCCTCAAAGGTCTCCTTGCCGTGGCCTTCCAGCTTGTGGCAATTGATCTTCTCCTGCGTGTAAGGCACGACGACCGAGCCGGAACAGTAGAAGGAGTCGGCAGTCTTTGCCACGCCCTCTTCCAGGCACATTGCCGCGGTAATGATCTTAAAGGTACTGCCGGGCTCGTAGATCTCGGAGACGTTCTTGTCCTTCCAAAGCTGGTACAGAAGTTCTTGCTTTTTCTTCGTCTTCTCCTCCTCGGTACCGGTGAACGCATCGTAAATTGCCTGCGAGGTGGCGTCCAAGGTGTACGGAGAGTTCAGATCGTAATCGGGTTTGGTGGAGGCGGCGTAGATCTCGCCCGTGTTGACGTCCATGACAATGCCGCAGACGCGGTTGTTGGGATGGCTCTCCTCAAACGCGTTTTGCAGATACTTCTCCAAAACGTGCTGAACGCTGCGGTCCAAGGTGAGAAGCAGGTTGTCGCCGTCCTTGGCCTCAACGTACGTCTCGTGCTTAAAGGCCATATCGTCACCAAGCGCGTTCTGCGCGGTGAGCACCTTGCCCGGTACGCCCTTGAGACGCTCTTCGTAATACGCTTCCACGCCGTAGATGCCCTCTTCGGAACTGTTGGTGAAGCCGATGATGTGGCTGGCGAGCGAACCGTAGGGATAATAGCGCTTGGTCTGTTCCGCAAAGTGAATATAGCGGCTGTATTCCTTGGCCGCCATCATTTCGCGGATGCGGTCGGTGACTTCCAGTTCCACGCGGTTCTGAATGGTCTCGTCCTTGCGGTTTTTCTTGGCAAGTTTGTTTAAGATGTCCGCTTTTTCCACACCGAGAATGGTGGAAAGCTCGTTTGCGATATCCTCCGCCACGGTGATGGTCTTGTCCGAAAAGGCGGCGGTGAGTTTTTGACGCTTTTCCGCCTTCTTCTTGGAATCGGAAATGGCGTCGACCTTATTTTCGATGTATTCGGCGACGGTCATGTCCGGCACGGTGTCCGGAGAAACAAACACGCGCTCGACCGTGGCGGACACGGCGAGCGTCATCATATTGCGGTCGTAGATATTGCCGCGCTTGGCAGACAAAGTGGTCTCCGTCGTATACTGATCGATAACGCCGGACTGATACTTCTCAAAATCCACGAGCTGAATCTGTACGAGGCGTGAAAGGAGCATGGAGGCAATCAGCAAAAACACGACAAAAACCACTTTACACTTGCGGTAAAGCAGTAATTTGCCGACGTTCATATGTTCCAGTCTGGGGTCGTTCATTGCGCGCTCCGTTTTTTCGTTTGGTTCTTGCTACTGTATGGAAAGATAAGGCGGTTTATTACCGATAAAAGACTTCGATCTGATCCTCACCGGAAATGGAGATGTATTTCTTGGAAAGGCTGTCCTTGGAGACCATGCCGTACTCGTCCTTGGCGATGCGCTCGATCTCCGTTAAGTCGTACTTCGCGCCAAGGCGCACCTCCAGTGCGTTTTGCTCCTCGCGGCTTGCGGCGATCTCGCGCTCCATGCGGGAGATATCTGCGGTAAGGCCGTCAAGCGTGATGCGCAGGGAGAGCACGTACATTGCCACGGCAACGATGGCGACGATGGCAAAGATGACGGCATACGGAAACGGCTTGCGGATGGGGTCCACGCGGGTCTCCAATACGTAATTGTCCGTGCGAATGGTACGCACGGCAACATAGCGGGTCTGCGCTCCGCTCTTGGTCAGGTTGCGATTGACCGCGCGAAGACGCGAGGTGCCTTGCTCTCTGTTTGCCACGGGACTCCTCCTTTCTGCAAAAGTAAAACTTCAAATCTACCGTTTGATGATGGCACGCAGTTTGGCGCTGCGGGCACGGGGATTGTTCTCCAACTCCTCTTTTCCCGCCACGACGGGCTTGCGGAAGGCAAGATCGACCTTCTGCTCAAAGCCGCAGGTGCAAACGGGAAAATCCTTGGGACAGGTACAACCGTCGATCATACCCTTGAAGGTCTGTTTGACGAGGCGGTCTTCCAAAGAGTGGAAGGTGATGACGGCAAGCACGCCGCCCGGGGCGAGCGCGTCCGCCATATCACGCAGGGCGTCCGAAAGACCTGCAAGCTCCCCGTTGACCTCGATGCGAAGAGCCTGAAACGTGCGGCGAGCGGGATTCTTGTCCGTATATCTGCCGCCAAACGCCGCCTTGATGGTATCGACAAGCTCCAAAGTGGTCTCAAAAGGCTTTACGTTTCTCTGCTCTACGATCTTGCGGGCAATGGCGCGGGAATTGTTCTCCTCCCCGTACTCGAACAGAATGCGGCGAAGATCCGCTTCGTCGTAAGTATTGACGACGTCTGCGGCGGTCATGCCCTCGTCGGACATACGCATATCCAAGGGTGCATCCGCCTGGTAGGAAAAGCCACGGCTCTTCTCATCCAATTGGTGACTGGAAACGCCGAGGTCCAGCAGCACGCCGTTGACTTTTTCCACACCCGCCTCCGCGATCAGCGCGGAGAAGTTCTTGAAATTCGAACGGAAGAAACGCTTTTCCACCGGATACGCCGCCAGACGCTCCCCCGCCGCCTTGAGTGCCGCGGGGTCCAAGTCGCTTGCAAGAAGAAGACCTTTCCCCTCGAGGCGCGCGGCGATCTCCGCCGAATGTCCGCCGCCGCCGAGCGTGCCGTCAAAATACACGCCGCCGGGTTTCACATTCAGCACCTCAAGCGTTTCCTTGAGCAGTACCGACACGTGGGAAAAGGTCAAAACTGTTTCTCCGTTAACAGGCGGATCATCTCCTCCGCGTTGCGGGAGGAGACGAAGGTTTGATACGTTTCTTTGTCCCAGATCTCCGCATGATCACCCACGCCGAGGATCAGGACGTCTTTCTTCAGGCCTGCCCACTCACGCAGGGCGGGCAAAAGCAAAACGCGCCCCTGAGCATCGGGCGAGACCTCCTGTGCCGCCTCAAACACAAAGCGGCGCACGTCACGCATTTCGATCTCCGGAAGCGCAAACAGACGCGAGGCAAACGACTCAAACGCCTCGCGAGAATACACGTTGATACAGGGGTCCACCGCCTTGGACAGAACGACGTTTGCCGTCAGCTCCTCACGCAGGCGGGCAGGCAGAAACACGCGGCCCTTGGCGTCAAGTGCGTAAGAATATTCGCCCAGCAGCATCGCATTCCCTCCCGTTTGTTGAATTTATGGGCAAAAGCGGCAATTCACCACTTTTCCCCACCACAGTCACATTATACACAAACGAAGCGAGAATTTCAAGACTTTTTTGAATATTTTTCCCTTATTTATATGCAAAATTTGTCGGAGTAAGAAAAAAGCGCGAACTTTCGCGCTTTTTTGCACTTATTTTTCGCCCTTTTTCGCCAAATAATTTTCCACCAAAACGTGTGCGCCGCGACAGAGATACGGACGGTAGTCTTTGCCGTAGCGAAACAGCTCCCGCACGAAGGTGGAGGAGACGTGAGCGAAGGCGGGTTCCACGTCCAAAAAAACGACCTCGGGCGCACCGAGCGCACGCATGGCGCCCGCAAAGTGAGACTCGTAATTGTAATCCGTGCTGTCGCGCAGCCCCTTAACGATGGCGACCGCGCCGAGACGGCGTGCGGCGTCCGCAATCGTTTCACTGCAAAGCTGCACGCAAATGCGTGCGTCCTCCGCGCAGGAGTCGCGCGCGATGGCAAGGCGTTCTTCATCGGTAAACAGGCACTTCTTTTCCGAATTTGCCGCGACGAGCACCGTCACGCTGCCAAACAGATCCGCCGCGCGGCGGGCAACGTTGAAATGACCTGTTGTAAACGGGTCGAAACTGCCGCAAAAAACTGCAGTACTCATGCGTTTTCCTCCTCCCCTTTGCGAAGCAAAAGGACGTAAGTCTTACCGTAATGATAACTCTTGGAAAACGCAAATTTTTCCCACAGATGACGCGGAACGCTCTCCTCCCCTTCCGCTTCCACGAGAAGGGCGCCGCCGGGCTTTAAAACGTCATATTCCAAGACTTTTTCCACCACTTTTTCCGCAAGCCCCTGACCATAAGGCGGGTCGGCGAAAATAAGGTTGAAGCGGGCGGTGGTATTCTTCAGATAAGCGAATGCATCCGAGACGACAAGGTGCAGATCAGCCTCCAATTTTGTGGCGGCGGCGTTCTTGCGAATGATCTCCGCAGCCTTGCGGGAATTCTCCACGCAGACCGCGCTCTTTGCCCCGCGGGAAAGTGCCTCCAACGCAAGCTGGCCCGTGCCGGAAAAGAGGTCCAGCACCTCTGCGCCGACCAGTTCAAACTGCACGGCGGAAAAGATCCCTTCCTTCGCCATTTCCGTAGTGGGGCGGGTGTCGTCCGTCGGCAAGGTGTAAAGCCGCGTGCCGCGCGCCTTGCCCGTGATGATACGCATCATGATCCGAGTAAAATCTCCTTGCATTCATTTTTACGTTACCTATTATAACATAACAAAGCGAAAATTTCCACTCCCTTTTTCACCTCTTTCAGATTTCTATTTTTCGTGATTTTTGACGAGAAATTTGAAAAATTTACGCTTTTTCATAATTTTTTCTTTACAAACGCCCCTTTTACTGCTATAATACACACAGAAGTTTCCACACTGAAAAAAGGACGCAGGCTATGAGTTTTAACCAAAAGATCCTCGACAGGATACAGGAAAAGCACCTGACAAAGGCGCAACTGGCAAAGGCCGCCGACATTCCCTACACCACGCTTGACAGTATGCTCAAGCGCGACAGCGATCAAAAACGAATGGAAGGAATGCTGCGCATTGCACAGATCCTCGGCACGAGCATTGAAGAACTCGTGCTCTCCGACGCCGATTTTGAGCAGAGCGACGCGCTCTCCACGGCAGAGCGCGAATTCATTGACACCTACCGCACGCTGGACGCGCGCGCCAAGGCCACCCTGCTCGCCCTCTTAAAGCACGAAGCAAAAGAGGCGTCCCCCACGGAAGAAGAGGTGAAAAAGCCCACGTTTGCGCCGCTTTTACGCAAACTTAAGGTCTACGACTTCCCCGCCGCCGCGGGTGCCGCGCTGCCGCTGTTTTCCGAAGATTACACCTGGCACGAGACTTCCTCCGCACCGCGAGATGCAGACTTTGGCGTACGCATCAGCGGGGACAGTATGGAGCCTGTGATCCGCGACGGATCCATCGTCTGGATCAAGCAGCAGGAGGCGCTCGGCGAAGGACAGATCGGCATCTTCCTCTTAAACGGCGAGGCGCTCTGCAAGAAGCTTGACCGCAGCGGCAGACGCTGCTTCTTGGTCAGCGAAAACCCACGCTACGCCCCCATCGGCGTTTTGGAAAATGACGATCTGCGCGTGGTTGGCCGCGTGCTGTTCCACTGATACACCCCCTCTTTCAACGAGTTTTGCCGAAAGGATTTTGAATATGGCCCACTTCACTCAGCGCGACGTACGCGAACAGAGAAAGAACAGAAAACGCGCGTTTTTGTGCATTTTCCTCTTCATCCCGCTGCTTCTTGCGGGCTACTTCCTCTTTGCCATCTCCAACAAGACCTTAAACAGTGAAACGGTGGAGAAGATCGTCCTCTCCTCCAAGCAGACGAAGACGATCACCCTCACCGAACGTGCAGACATCAAACTGATCATGGACGCGGTGGCCGGCGCCAAAAAGATCACCCAGAGTGCGCGTCCGCTCTCCGAATACACGGAGGTGACCTTCGTCTGCTCCGACAAGTACACCAAGGACACTTGGCGCATGTACTTCTCCAAGAGCGCAAACGACGCCCTGCTCTTAAACGAAGAGGACAGGGTGTACATGCTGCAGAGCGAGGACGCGCTTCGCCTCATGACGGACGACCTGTTCGCCTTCCTCTACAAGATCGCACCGCCGAAGCTCACTCTGAAGCTCGGCGAAGAGGAACGCTCCGTCTCTCCGACCTACTCCTGGCACTACTTTGTCGCCGACGGCACGGAACGCCAGACGAAAAACGACGAGGTCACCAATACGAAATTCACCACCGACAAGCTCCCCGTCTTTGACATTGCCGACACGCCCGACGACGTGAAGCTTTCCGTCACCGTCGGCACGGACGTAAAGACCGGCACCTTTGCCGACCTTGCGACCTTCCTGCAAAACGCAAAGAAGGCGGACGTGCGCATCACCGCATCTTGGGCAAACCCCGAGGCGGACGGCTACTACGGCACGGCGGAATACGCCTTTATTCTGGAATACACTGCGGAGGCATAAACCTTGGCTGAATCCATCTATTCGCCCACCTACATCCGCGAGCAGTTGAACGCGCGCGGACTGCGCATGCAAAAGAAATTCGGGCAGAACTTTCTCATTTCCCCCGCGGTGTGCGAAAACATTGCAAGCGCCGCGAAAAGCACGACGAGCGAGCCGACCGTGTGTCTGGAGATCGGCCCCGGGATCGGCGCGCTGACGCTTCGCCTTGCGGAAAAATTCGACCGCGTGGTATGCATTGAGATCGACCGCGGCGTCTTTCCTTGGCTTGGCGAAAACCTCGCCGAAAAAGACAACGTGACCCTCTTCAACGCGGATGCGCTGGAGGTGGACTTTGCCGAGAAGCTCGCCGCAAAAGAAGGCGAAAAGCTCGCCGTTTGCGCCAACCTCCCCTACTCGGTAACGAGCCCGCTCATTCTCAAACTCGTGGAGAGCGCCCTGCCCTTTGAAAGCCTGACTTTGATGGTACAAAAAGAGGCGGCGGAGCGCTTTGCCGCCAAGGTCGGAGACGACTCCTACGGTTCTCTTTCCGCCTACCTTGCCTACTACGGCACGGTCAAGAAGCTCTTCGACGTCAAAGAAGCGAATTTTTACCCGCGTCCGACGGTCACCTCCTCGGTCATACAGATCATTCCGCACCAAAAAAAGCCGGTAGAGCCCAAGGACGAAACTCTGTTTTTTGCAGTGATCCGTGCGGCGTTTTCCGCGCGGCGCAAAACCGTCTACAACTGTCTGTCCTCCGCACTGTCCTTCTCCAAGGAAGCGGTGGCCGCCGCCCTCGACCAAGCGCAAATCGACCCGATGCGCCGCGGCGAGACGCTCTGCCTCGACGAGTTCTGCGCGATCGCCGACGCGCTGTGCACCAACCTTTAAAAAACAAAACACACCCGCCTTTTTGGGTGTGTTTTGCGATTTGACGCAAACACTCTTTTTGCGTCGCCATTATTTTGTCCCGCTCCCAAAGGAGGATCTACATGGTTACGACCACGATGACTGCGGCTCTTCACGGGTTGGACGGCTTTGCCGTTACGGTAGAGAGTTTTTCCGAAAAAGGCGCTTTGCCGACGATCGAGATCATCGGCCTGCCCGACACCTCGGTAAAAGAGGCGCTCGAACGCATCCACGCCGCCTGCAGTGCAAACGACCTGCCCTTCCACAAGGGGCGCACGACCATCAACCTCGCCCCCGCCGACCGCAAAAAGATCGGTTCCTCCTTTGACCTTGCCATTCTGCTCTCGCTCCTGAAGCAGAACGTGCTCTCCGAGATCGACCTCGGCAACAAGTGCTTCGTGGGCGAGCTCTCGCTCTCCGGCGAAGTGCGCGCCTGCCGCGGTGCTCTGCCGCTTTGCATTGCCGCCAAAAACGCCGGCTGTGCCGAGATCTTCGTGCCTGCTCAAAACGCACGCGAAGCGGCGGTCGTAGACGGAATTACGGTCTACGGTGTAAAACACATTCGCGAACTGCTCGACCATCTGAGCGGCGACAACCGCCTTTGCCCCGTAACCTTTGACGCGCAAAAAGCCGCACGACAAGGCACACCGCGCGTGGACTTTGCCGACATTCGCGGCCAGGCGCTTGCCAAGCGCGCGCTTGAGATCGCCGCGGCCGGCGGACACAACATTTTGCTCATCGGACCGCCCGGCAGCGGCAAAAGTCTGCTGGCAAACGCGGTCTGCGGCATTTTACCCGAGATGGAATTCGACGAGATGGTAACTGCCACCAAAATCTACTCGGTCAGCGGTCTTTTGCGCGAAGGCGAGGCACTCATCAGCACACGCCCCTTCCGCGCGCCGCACCACACGACCTCCCCTGCGGGCCTTGCGGGCGGCGGAAGCGTGCCCGTACCCGGCGAAATCTCCCTTGCCTCCGGCGGCGTACTCTTCCTCGACGAATTGCCCGAATTCGACAAACGTGCCCTGCAAATCCTGCGCCAGCCCCTGGAGGAACACGCGGTCAGCGTGACGCGCGTGGGCGGAAAGATGACCTTCCCTGCCGATTTCACGCTCGTCTGCGCGATGAATCCCTGCCCCTGCGGCTACTACGGCAGTCCCGACCACGCCTGCACCTGCACGCCTGCCGCCATTGAGCGTTACCAATCCAAGATCTCCGGACCGCTGCTTGATCGCATCGACCTGCAGATCGAAGTGCCGGCCGTGTCTTTTACCGAAATTACGGGCGAGCGCGACTCGCTGACCTCCGAGGTGGTGCGCACACGCGTAAACGCGGCGCGCTCCTTCGCCAAAGAGCGTCTTGCCAAGGTCGGGGCGACCTGCAACGGACGTCTGTCGGGTGAAGAAACCAAAGAACTCTGCCTCTACACGGAAGAGGCCCGCGTCATTCTCTCGCAGGCTTTCGAACGCCTCGGGCTTTCCGCACGCGGCTACGATCGCATCTTGCGTGTGGCGCGCACCATTGCCGACCTTGCCGAAAGTGAAATGATCGAGCCCGCACACATTCTGGAGGCCATCCAACTGCGCGCGCTCGACCGCAAATACTTCGATCGGTAAACTCAAACAAAGCAAAACAAAGGCCCTGCATGCCGTGCGGGGCCTTTGTTCTTTTGAGGGGTGGAGTTCTCTTCTTTTTCTTTCGGGAGAAAGAAAAAGAAGCAAACAGAAAGCCAAGGTTTGACTTGGCAAAAAGGCCAAGCTCATACCCAAACTGCGCCCCTATACGTTGGGCGCATATTGCAAAAACGTCTCATAAAATTCACAG
>JAFYLE010000077.1 GCA_017537265.1 Clostridia bacterium
CCGCCGAGGAGCAGGACTGCGCCAAGCGCGTAGAGGAGGGTAGTACCCATGCCACCGGTGGACGGCAGGGTCAGACCTTTTTCGTTTTCGACGGTCACCGTGATATGAGCGGGAGCGTTTTCATCTTCGCCGAGTTTGATCTCCACGGGAGCGGTCAGTTTGTTGTAACCGGTAGGCGCATTGATCTCTTCGAGGTAGTAGGTACCTGCGGCAAGACCCATGATGATGAAGCCGCCTTGCTCACTTGTGGTGAAGGTCACGGCGTTTTCGTTGGCGCCGAGCCAGGAGATGAGGGATTCTTCACCGGAGGTGGAGGGGCTGTATTCGGCAAGGTAGTTCTTGCTGCCGTCGGCGTTGAGCTTGTAGAAGTTGAAGGACGCGCCGCCGAGGGTGGCGCCGGTTTCTGCGTCAACCTTTTCGATGGTCACGGCGTAGAGACGGACGGATGCATCGGCTTCGGGGGTCTTACCGTCTTCTTCTTCGGGGTGGTTGGGGTCGTTGGGGTAGGTGGCCCAAACGCGGTTGGTCAGAAGGGAGGCGGGGCCGTTGCCGTTCACGCGGGCTTCAAAGACCACGTTGATGCTGGAGAGCACCGGCGGGTATTGGTTGTCGTAAGAATCGGGTTCCCAGAAGTATTCCACGGCAGACAGGTCGTCGAAGTGGATGAGCACCTGGGTGCCTTCGCCTTCTTCCACCGGCTTGACGGTCACGGTGTAGTAGGAGGGATCGATCGCCTGGCCGAAGTAGCCGTTGGTGAAGACTTGCAGGTTGCCTGCATAGGTCAGACCTTCGGGGAGGACGTCGTGCAGGGTGAAGGAATAGACGTCAAAGTCTTCGAATTCGATCTTTTCCCAGCCGCCTTCACTGACGCGGTTGAAGGGGAAGAATGCGTCCAGACGGAAGAGGACGTTTTCGTAGAAGTTTGCGGTGGTCTGCTCTTTCCAATCGGCGTTTGCAAGGTCGTCGGTCAGATTGGCAACGAATTTATCCACGGTGGGGTCGGTGGGTTCCTTGGGTTCGAGCACGGTGGGCTCGTCGGCATCGACTGCGCCGAGCAGGAACCAGGTGGCGGAAGCATGTTCGCCGTCCAGGGAGTCTTTGACTTCGCGGATGAGGTAGTAGCCTGCCTCTTCGGGAACGATGGAGTAGCCGGGGATGGTGGAATCAAAGTCGCCCGCGGAGTAGACATTCATCTTGTTCTCGGTCAGGGAGCGGCCGAATTTTTGAGCAAGTTCTTCCGCGCTGTACTTTGCAAGCAGGTACTTGACAACGTCGTACACAGTGTAGTTGTCCACGTCGTCTTCGCCGAGTTCGTAGGTGAGGTATTCAACGTACTCGTTTTCGATGGATGCGATGTCCATTTCGTTGACACCGTTGCCCCAGGCAATCTCGGTCAGGATGATATTGCCGAGGTCGTCACGGGCGGGAATACCGGTGAGCAGCTGGTACGCTTCGTAAAGACGGGCTTCTTTTTCGGTCTTCACTTGGATCTCGAAGTCGCCTTCGGTCTCGGCAGCGGCGTAGATGGTAACTTCCAGGGCGTCGCTCACGGATTCCTCCAGACCGGAGTCAGCATCGGGAATGAAGCGGGCCTGAACGTAGTAGGTGCCGACTTCAGTGGGAAGACCCTCGTACCAAAAGATGCGGGCTTCGTCAAGGCTGTGGGTGTAGAAGTAGACGACCGAACCGCCGGATTCGATGAGGCCGCCGTTCTGAGTGAAGGTTGCGACGGCGGTTGCTTCAACGGGGGTGCCATCATAAACCTTGTCTGCTACAGTGAGCTCAACGTGGGTTAAGGTGCTCGCAAAGACGGGGAGCATCAAGGCAAAGACCATGCTGAGGGTCAAAACAGCAGCTAAAAGTTTTTTGCTGAGTTTCATGATTTTTCCTTTCATTTTTGCGTTTGAAGTGTGGTGGATGATGGAGGTTTGCTTTTTATATTTTTTTATAAAACGGGGTTGGGTGCCGCACGCGGCGGCGGGTCTTGCAACCAAGGAAGCGTTGCGGAGGGTCCGTCGTGCGGGGCCGCAGCACTTTTTTGGTTGGCAGGGTGGGGAGTGGACTCCCCACCCTGCGGAAAACTTGCGTTTTTATGGAATTATTCTTCCACGCGACGCTTGGAGTAGATCAGGACTGCGCCGCCGAGGAGCAGGACTGCGCCAAGCGCGTAGAGGAGGGTGGTACCCATGCCACCGGTGGAGGGAAGGACGAGGCCCTTTTCGTTCTCAACGGTGATTTGGACGGTCTTGAGGTCCTTGTTTTCGCCGAGCTTGACTTCCACGGGTGCGGTCAGCTTGTTGTAGCCGGTGGGAGCCTTGGTTTCTTCGAGGTAGTAAGTACCTTCCGCAAGGCCCTTGATCACGATAAGGCCGTTTTCATCGGTGGTGAAGGACACGGCGTTTTCGTTGGCACCGAGCCAGGAGAGGATGGATTCCTCACCGGCGGCGGAGGGGTTGTATTCGGCAAGGTAGTTCTTGCTGCCGTCGGCGTTGAGCTTGTAGAGCTGGAAGGTGGCGCCGTTGAGGGCCGCGCCGGTTTCGGCATCGACCTTTAAGATCTCAAGGGCGTACACAACGACGGAGGCATCGGCTTCGGGGGTCTTACCGTCTTCTTCTTCGGGGTGGTTGGGGTCGTTGGGATAGGTGGCGTAGACCACGTTCGTGCGGACGCTGTCGTCCGTTTCGTCGCTCACGCGGGCTTCAAAGACCACGTTGATGCTGGAGAGCACCGGCGGGTATTGTCTGTCGTAAGAATCGGGTTCCCAGAAGTATTCCACGGCAGACAGATCGTCGAAGTGGATGGTGATGACGGTGGAGCCGTCTTTCATGGGTTCGACGTTTACGGTGTAGTAGGCGGGATCGATCGCCTGGCCGAAGTAGCCGTTGGTGAAGACTTGCAGGTTGCCCGCGTAATCCAAGCCGTAGGGCAGGGAGTCGTGCAGGGTGAAGGAGTAGACGTCAAAGTCTTCGAATTCGATCTTTTCCCAGCCGCCCTCTTGGACGTAGTTGAAGGGGAAGGTCGCATCCAGACGGAAGGTCACGTTTTCGTGATAGTTGGCGGAGACTTCTTCGCTCCATTCGGCGTCGATCAGATCGCCGGTGGTGTTGCTGACGAATTTGTCCACGATGGGATCGGTGGGTTCCTTGGGTTCAAGGACGGTGGGCTCGTTGGCATCGACTGCGCCGAGCAAGAACCAGGTGGCGGAAGCGTGTTCGCCGTCCAGGGAGTCTTTGGTCTCACGGACGAGGTAGTAGCCTGCCTCTTCGGTGGTGATGGAGTAGCCGGGGATGGAGGCGTCAAAGTCGTCTGCGACGCAGAGGTACTTTTCAGACTTGTTGAGGTAGCGGCCGAGGGTCATGCCGAGCTCTTGGGGAGTGAAGTTGCCCATGGCGAACTTAATGACGTCGTAGGTGGTAAATGCGGGAACTTCTTCGCCCTCTTCCAGATCGAGGGAGAGCACGTACAGGTCTTCGAGGAACTCAATGCCTTCGCTGGTGATGCATTTGCCCCAGGTGATGTCGGAGAGGATGATGTTGCCTTCTTCGTCGCGGGCGGGAGTGCCGGTGAGGATCTGGTAGGCTTCGTAGAGGCGGTCGGTCTTCTCGGTCTTCACTTGGATTTCGAAGTCGCCTTCGGTCTCGGCGGCAGCGTAAATGGTGACCTCAACGATTTCGCTTGTGGAGGATTCGTAGTTCTCGTTGCCGCTGTAACGGGCGTAGCACTTGTAGGTGCCGGGGTCGGTCGGCAGACCGTAGGACGCGCTGTCAAAGGTGTCTTCGGTGTGCACGAACTGGATGTAGCCGTTGGATTCGTCGGTCAGGTCGATTTCGTTGCCTTGGGAGTCCTTGACACTGACGGTGGCATTGGGACGCTGGCCGGGGTTTTCGGGATCAAAGACCTTGTCTTCGATGGAAAGGGTGGTGGTGGTGCTAGCTTTGACGACCACTGCAAAAGCGGGGACGGCAATGGCAAGGATCATCATAAGAACCAGCGCCATGCTGAGGAGTTTGTTGCTGAGTTTCATAGTTTTTCCTTTCTTTTTTCGTGTTTGTGTGTGTGGTGGATTTTATAATTTGTTTTTATTTTATTTATTTA
>JAFYLE010000013.1 GCA_017537265.1 Clostridia bacterium
AATTATACACGGCTTTGCCGTGATGATATACAGCTCCAAAGGAGCTGATGATATACACGCTGACGCGTGATGATATACCAAGCCTGCGGCTTGGATAAAAAAGAAGTAACTTTTGGTAGACAAAAGTTACTTCTTTTTTGGCCCGCCCTAAGGGGTTCGAACCCCCAACCTTCAGAATCGGAATCTGATGCTCTATCCAATTGCGCTAAGGGCGGGTATATAAAGCCCGCCGCGTGCCGTGGCGCACGGCGGGCGGAAAGGGGAAAAATGCGCGTAAGTCAGGAAGAATTGTGCTTTAGCGGCGGCGGGGGATGCGGCGCGGCGGAGTCGGCCAGTCGAAGAGTGCGGGAATGACGACGGGCAAGAGCCAAATGCCTTGGTACAGGAGGCAGACGGCGGGGGTGAGGAAGGCGTTTTGCATGCCGGTCAGCACGAAGGTGATGAACAGACCGAGCAGCATGCTGACGAATTTCACGAGGGTGCCGAGCCCTGCGCGGGAGCGCACGCCGTCGCAGATGAGGAAGGCGTTAAGCACGGCGGAAATTTTGCTCGTGCCGACGATCGGTGCATCCGTTCTTTCAAGCGGCTCGGCGTTTTTGGCACTTGTGCCGGTCTTGATGACGCCGATGGGGTACTCGTCGTTTTTGAGGATCTTCTGCAGCAGGAGCGCGTCCACGTTCGGGTCGCAGGTCTTGACGGCTGCGTAGATGCCCGCGCGGTTCAGTGCGGAAAGTTGGGCGTTGAAGCGCGCGCTGACGGCGTACTTGATGTAGAATTTGGCGGCGAGCTCGTTGTCCACCGCAAGGTACATGATGCGGCCGACGGTGTTCTCGAAGGTGGCGTCGCTGTCGTCGATCTCCACGGGGAATTCGTAGGCTTCCATGTAGGCGGAATTGCCGACGAAGATCTCTTTGCCGTCAATGCGGGCGCAGATGCCGTCGCCGTCGTTCTCCAGGATCTCCACCACGCCGGGTACGGAGAGCGAGGAAATGGAGTTTTCAAACACGAAGGAGAGCGGGCCGCCGACGATGCGGAAGATCTGCGCGCAGTAGATGAGCACTTTGTCGATGCGGGCGGCGCCGTAGGTGCGCACGCTGGTCACCTTGACGTGCTTGGGCAGGAAGACTTCATTGTCGTCAAAGCTGACGATCTCCGCCGCAGTGCATTCCTCCACGGCACTCTCGCCGATGAGGGCGGCGCCGGTTTTGACGGCGCGGCGCTGGGCAAAGAAGTAGGGCAGGGTCTGGGTGAAGATGCCGGCTGCGGGCAGCGACATCATCACGGCGCAAACGAAGGCGTCAATGGCGACGATGGCGTCACGGCTGCCGCCGCCGACGTAGCACCAAACGCCAATGCCCACGGAGATGAGCAGACAGATCGGCAGGGCGACGGCAAAGGAGCCGTTCTTGGGTTTTTCGGTCGTGCGGCGCACGAAGGAGTCCGCAAACGCGGCGCGGGAGACGGAGTAGGCCTCGGGCAGCACGTCGCCGATGTGGTCGGCAAAGGCGGCGAGTTCCGCGCTGTTTTCGCCCGCTTTTGCGGCGGCGTACATGGAGGAGGCACCCGCCAACGTCTGCAGGGCAAGGGCGTTTGCGCGGTGCTCAAAGATGGCGCGAAGCACGCTGCACAGAGCAAGGAAGACGGCGAGTGCGCCGAAGAGCACGTAGTCCTCCGCGGTGGGGAAGAATACGGCGAGAATGCCGAGGTGCAACAGGGAGACGAACAGTGCGACGACCGCCACGCTGTCAGCGTTTGCTTTGGCGGCAAAGAGGGCGCGGATGCCTTCTTTCAGGCGCGTCCAGGAGCATGCGACGGCAAGCAGGATGAGTTGCAGGTCAAGCAAAAGATACACGAGTCCGAAGCGGCCGGGAGTCAAAAAGTCCGGCAGGGGCAGGTGCGCGCCGAGGTTGTACGTGGCGCTCTCCAGATACAGTGCGGCGACAAAGAGGCCGAAAAGGCCGATGAGACGGCGCCACAGCCCTTTCGATTTCTTTTTGTATTCCACAAACAGGGCGTCTGCGTCCTCGGGGCGGGTGAAGTCGTCGATCTCTTCCTCCTCGCGTTTTTCCGTGGGCTCCTCCAAGGCGTTTTCGATCAGGTCGGTAATGGTGGCGCGGGTGGGAGTCGGCGCCTGCTCGGGGAGCTTGAAGGTCTCGTGCGGCAGGGGAGTGCTGCCGACTTCCGGCACGCGCATGGTGTCGCTCGACACGCCGATGCTCTGTGCGTTTTGCACCTCGCTCGGCATGCGGATGGTGTCACCGCCTGCGGCGGGGGTCTCTTTTTGTGCGGGGATGGCGGGCACGGCTGCAGTGGCGGCGATCGCGCCCTCATCCGCCTTCTTGGGGGTGAGCTCTTCGCCGAACAGGGAGGCAAAGAGGGTTCTGACGTGGTCGTTTTCCACGGGTTCTTCCACGGGCTCTTCCACGCGTTTTACGTCCTCGTCCCCGCCCTTTTTGGCGAAGGTAGAGAGCACGTCGTTTAAGTCAAACTCGCGCGTGGGAACGGTGGTCTTGGGGTCCACGAGGTCCTCGCGCTCCTTGCCCGTGGGGGCAAAGAGATCCGCGTTCTCTTCGGTCTTTTTTTCCTGCGCGGGGGCGGAAAAATGCTCCTCAAACATGCGGAAAGCCGCCTCTCCGCTCTGCGGGACGTTGGCGGAGAACGTCTCTTCCGTCGCGACGGTCTTCGGCGTCGGTTCTTCTGCTGCGGGAGAGATCTTTTTGCGACGGTTGACAATTTTGTATTTTGCCATGTGGGTCACCTTACCTTATTATTACATGCATGTGTGCGCGCACGCGCGCGTGGGTGTGGGTGAAGCGTTTTATTTTCTTCTGCCGCGCTCCGCCGCGTATAAAATTACGGAGCAGGCGCAGGAAACGTTGAGCGAATTGACCTTGCCGTGCATGGGCAAACTGATGCAGAAATCACTGTTTTCCTTCAGCAGACGGCTGACTCCGCGCCCCTCGCTGCCGAGGATCAGGGCGAGCGGAGTGTCGTAATCGAAGTCGGCGTAATCCGCGCCGTCCGCCTCCAGAGCGGCGATCCAAACGCCGCGGTTTTTGAGCTTTTCCACGGTGGCGGCAAGGTTTGAAACGCGGGCGATCTTGACGTGCAAAGCGGCCCCCGCGCTCGCCTTGACGACGGTGGAATTGACGGGGCAGGAGTCGTGCTTGGAAACGATGAGTCCGTGCGCTCCCGCGCCCTCCAAAACGCGCAGCATGGCGCCGAGATTATGGGGGTCCGAGATGTGGTCTGCGATGACGAAAAGTGGCTTCTCTCCGCGCTTTTCGGCAACTTCGAAGAGGTCGTCTAGGGCGACGTATTTCACGGGGGTGATCAGCGCGGCAACGCCCTGATGGTTGACGCCGCAGGAGAGGGAATCGAGCTTCTCGCGGCTGACTTCCTCCACGGGGATCTTCTTCTCGCGGGCGAGCTTGACAAGCGGCAAAACAGCCCCGCGCATCTCCCCTCGTTGGAGGTAGATCTTGTCGGGCAAGGTGTCGCCGCAGATAGCCTCGCGGACTGCGTTTCTGCCGACGATGATGTCGTCGCGCGTGGAAGAGTTTGCCATTCTTTGACCTCGTGATCTTATAGTTAAGTATATATTACCACAAAAATGGAAATTTGTACAGACTTCTTTGCTTCTTTGCGGGAGTAATTTTTTCTTCATAATATTAAAAACACTCTTGAAAAAGAAATGTGCATGGAGTATAATATAGGAAATATTTTAAAAGGGGGACTGTTTTGTGGAAGCACTCGTCATTGAATCGAAAAAGAATGCAACGCTGTCCCTCGTCCGTTCTTTGCAGGAGAAGAAGTACCGCAGAGAGACCGGGCTTTTTTTCTTGGAGGGGGCGACCCTCTTTTTTGAGGCGACGGACGCGGGACTCGTTCCGAAGACCGTCGTGCTCTCTTCTTCCGCAGGGCGTGAACTTGCCGAAGAGGTGAGACGCCGCACGGAGGATACCGACGCGCGACTTCTCTTCGAGTCGGAGGAGATCTACAAGAGCGTCTCCGCAGAGCAGGCGCCGCAGGGCGTGCTCGCGGTCTTCTCCATCGACGAGGCGGTGGCAAACGCCGCGCGTCTTTCGGGAGAGGGCGGACGTTATATCCTGCTTGAAAAAATTCGTGACCCCGGCAACGTCGGTGCCATGCTCCGCTCCGCGGCGGCATTCGGCTACCGCGGCGCCATCTTCGTGGACTGCGCAGACCTCTTTAACCCGAAGACGGTGCGCGCTTGCATGGGTGCACTTTTCCGTTTGGAGCTGACTTTCTGTGCGGACCTCGGCGAGGCGCTGGACTTCGCGCGTGCGCGCTCTCTTGCCCTCTACGGCACGAGCCCGCACACCGAAAAGACTATTCGCGAGGCGGATTACAGCCGCCCCTTCGCCCTGTTGTTCGGAAACGAAGGTGCGGGTGCGACCGACGAGGCGCTTGCCGCCTGCGACGAGGTGCTCACCATTCCCATGGAGGGCATGGAGTCGCTCAATGCCGCCTGTGCTTGTGCCGTTGCCCTGTACGAGAGTGCGCGCCAATGAGTGAAAAACTTGCCCTCGTCTGGCTGACGTCCCGCGCGCCCATTGGGGCCGCCTTGCCGTATCTTCTCCTCAAGTACTTCGGAAGCGCCGTGCGCGTGTGGGAGGCGACCGAGGACGAGTTGGAGTCCGCTCCCGTGGAGTGGAACGGCAGGATGAAGCCGTTTCTGGACAAAGATCTCGCTTTTGCCGAGCGCGTCGTGGCTTACTGCGAAGAGAATTCGGTCGGCATTACGGCCATCGGGGAGCATTTCTACCCCAAGCGCCTTTACGACCTTGCAAGCCCGCCGCTTCTTCTGTACCACGTGGGTAACTTCTGCGATCTGGACAACGTTCCGACGGTTGCCGTCGTGGGAAGTCGCACGCCGAGCGCGTACGGCGAGCGTGCGGCAAAGAGACTGTGTCTGGACCTTGCCCGCGGCGGTGCGGTACTCATCTCCGGCTTGGCACGCGGCATTGACGGCATTGCCCATCGCGCCGCGCTGTATGCGGAGACCTTCACCGTCGGCGTTCTGGGCTGCGGCATCGACCGCGCCTACCCGCCGGAGCACGCGGACCTCATCCGCTCCGTGGCGCAAAAGGGCCTTTTGATCACCGAATACCCGCCCGGCACCCCGCCCGTCGGCAGCCATTTCCCGATGCGAAACCGCATTTTGGCGGCGCTGTCCCGTGCGACGCTTGTGGTGGAAGCCGCCGTGTCCTCGGGCTCTCTCATCACCGCCGAGCAGGCACTCAGACTCTCTCGCGCGCTTTTTGCGGTGCCCTCCACCATTTTTTCCGAGAGCGGCGCCGGCTCAAACCATCTGTTGCACTGCGGTGCCAAGTGTGCCTTGCGCGCGCAGGACGTGCTGAGCGTTCTTGCCGCGGATTTCCCGAACTCCGTCAGCGCGCAGGTTGCGCCGAAGAGTGTGGAAAAGAAGAAGGTGCGCGTCAAAGACGCCGCCTTCGCCTTCCCCGGAAGCGGTGGAGTCACCCCGCCGAAGTTCGAGGGCAAAAAAGAGGCGGAAAAACCGAAAAAGAAAGTCGCAAAGCCCGCCCGTGCGTCCGTTCTGGACTTGAGCGAGGATGAACGCGATCTTCTGTCCCGCATCACCTTTGAGCCGCACTCCCCCGAGGAGCTTGCAAAGAATGAAATGAGCGTCTCGGCCGTGCTCGTGCTGCTCACCTCGCTGGAACTCAAGGGCTATGTGCGCCGCGTCAGCGGCACGCGCTTCTGTCTTGTGGACGAAGCGGAATAAACTTGTTAAAAATAAATTAGATACACGGAGAACTTTTTATGGCAAATCTCGTCATTGTGGAGTCCCCCTCCAAGGCAAACACCATCAAAGGCTACCTCGGCCAGGGCTACAAGGTCATGGCGTCCAAGGGTCACGTGCGTGACCTGCCCAAGTCCACCCTGGGTGTGGATATCGACGCGGGCTTCGAGCCGAACTACATTACCATTCGCGGCAAGGGCGACGTCATTTCCGCGCTGAAGAAAGAGGCGAAGAAAGCCGACCTCGTCTTCCTCGCAACGGACCCTGACCGCGAGGGTGAGGCGATCTCCTGGCACCTTGTGAGCGCTCTGGAATTGCCGAAGGAAAAGGTGCGCCGCGCGGCGTTCCACGAACTGACCAAGAGCGCCGTCAAGAGCGCGATCAAGAACCCCGGTGAGATCGACTTGTCGCTCGTCAATTCCCAGCAGGCGCGCCGTATCCTCGACCGCATTCTGGGTTATAAGATCAGCCCGCTTCTCTGGAAGAAGGTCAAGAGCGGCCTGTCCGCCGGACGCGTGCAGTCCGTCACCACCCGCCTCGTGGTGGATCGCGAGAAGGAGATCCGCGACTTCGTTGCCGAGGAGTACTGGACGCTGGAGGCCACCCTTTGCGGCGACGCGAACAAGGACTTTACCGCCCGCTTCTTCGGCCGCGGCAAGGAAAAGATGGAGCTCGCCTCCAAAGAGGAGACCGATCGCGTGCTTGCCGATCTTGCCGGCGCCGCCTTCAAGGTCGCCGACGTGAAGAAGACCAAAAAGGTGCGCCATCCCGCGCCGCCCTTTACCACCTCCCAACTGCAGCAGGAGGCTTTCCGCCGTCTGTCCTTCCAGTCTCAGCGCACCATGCGCGTTGCGCAGGAACTTTATGAAGGCGTGCAGATCAAGGGTCGCGGCGGTCACGGTCTGATCACCTACATGCGTACCGACTCCCTGCGCGTCTCCGCAGACGCACAGGCCGCGGCACGCGCCTATATCGCCGAGCGCTACGGAGCGGAATTCGTGCCCGAGAAGGCGCCCTTCTACAAGACCAAGTCCTCCGCTCAGGACGCGCACGAGGCCATTCGTCCCACTGACCTCACCCTGACGCCCGACTCCATTAAGGCGTCTTTGACGCCCGAGCAGTACCGTTTGTACAAACTCATCTTCGACCGCTTCGTCGCAAGCCAGATGGAGAACGCACAGATCGACGTCACGAGTGTGGATATCGACGCGGCGGGTTACACCTTCCGCGTGTCCGGTGAAGTGGTGCGCTTCCGCGGCTTCCTCTCCGCATACGCCGCCGAGGAGGATGACGAATCCGGCGAGAAGGCACAGGGCAAGCTCCCGCCCATCTCCAAGGGCGAGGCCTTGACCTTGAAGGAGCTTTCTCCCACCCAGAACTTCACCCAGCCGCCCGCCCGCTACACCGAAGGCACGCTTGTCCGTGCCATGGAAGAGATGGGCATCGGCCGTCCGAGTACCTTTGCACCGACCATTGCCACCATCATCTCCCGCGGCTACGTTTCCCGCGTGGGCAAGTTCCTTGCCCCCTCTGCGCTGGGCGAGGTGACCAACGAATGGATGGTGCGCTGCTTTGCTCCCATCATCGACTACAAGTTTACCGCCGACATGGAGGAAAGCCTCGATAAGATCGCCGAGGGCAACGAGGATTACAAGCGCGTTTTGCGCGACTTCTACGATCCCTTTGCCGCCCTGCTCGCACAGGCCGAGGCGCAGGAGCGTCAGGAGAAGATCGCCGCCCCGCCGGTGGAGCTTGACATCATCTGCGACAAGTGCGGCGCGACCATGGTCCTGAAGCACGGCAGATTCGGCGCCTTTGCCGCCTGCCCGAACTACCCCGAATGCAAGAACACCCTGCCGCTGGACAAGAGCGGTAAGGTTGCCCCCCGTCCCGAGGCCAAGAAGGTGGACGGCATGACCTGTGAGATCTGCGGCAAGGAAGTGCTTTTGAAGCGCGGCCGCTACGGCGAGTTCTACGCCTGCGTGGACTACCCGACCTGCAAGTTCACCAAGCCCGTGTTCACCGAGGCGGGCGTACCCTGCCCGAAGTGCGGCGGCAAGGTCGTCTATAAGCGTTCTCCGCGCCACCGCGCCTTCTACGGCTGTGAGAATTATCCGAAGTGCGATTTCTCCTCTTGGGATCTGCCCACCGATAAGAAGTGCCCCGCGTGCGGCGACGTGCTCCTGAAGCGCAAGCGCGGCGGGGAGCTGTACTGCAGAAACAAGGACTGCAAACACACGGAGGAAAGTAAATGAGACTGATCGCAGACGTCATGGGAGCAGACGCCTCTCCGGAGACGCTGGTGCCCGCATTTGTCAAGGGCGCGCGCGAGGCGGGCGTTGATCTGACCTTGTGCGGCGACGCGGATATCATTCGCAACGCGCTCTCCGACGAGGACAAGAACTTTGTCACCGTCTGTCACGCCGAGAGCGTCATCACCATGGAAGACAGCGCCATGAGCGCCGTCAAGAAAAAGAAGGACTCCTCCATGTCCCTTGCTCTTCGCCTTTTAAAAGAAGGACAGGGTGACGTGGTCATTTCCGCCGGCAACACCGGCGCGCTCGTCACGGGCGCCTCGGTCATCGTCGGCCGTCTGGGCGGTATGAAGACCGCCGCCATCGGCACCATTCTGCCGCTGTCCACCCCCACCCTGCTCATGGACTCCGGCGCGTCCATCAATCTGCTCCCCGAGAATTTGGTGCAGTTTGCACACCTCGGCAGCGCGTATATGGAAGCGCTCTTTGACATGAAGGACGCTCGCGTGGGACTGATCAACAACGGCGCGGAAGAGACGAAGGGGACCGAACTTTACCGCAGTGCGCACGAGCTTCTGAAAAACGAAGAGGGCATTCGCTTCGTCGGCAACATTGAAGGCCGCGACGTGCCGTTCGGACGTTGCGACGTTCTGCTTTGCGACGGTTTTGTCGGCAACATTGTCTTGAAACTCTCCGAGGGCTTCGGCTTTTACTTCTCCGGCATTTTGAAGCAGGGGCTGATGTCCGGCCTGCGCTCCAAGATCGGCGCGCTGTTTTTGAAGCCGCAGCTGAAGGGCTTGCGCCGCAAGCTGGATTACACCGAGTACGGCGGAGCGCCGATCCTCGGCATTTCCGCCCCCGTCATCAAGGCGCACGGCGCCTCTTCTCCGAAGGCGATCGTCTCCGCGGTGAAGATGGCAAAGCGCGTTGCAGAGAGCGACTTTTTCCGTCGCGTGACCAGCGTTCTGTAAGAGGAAAGATATGTTACAAGTCACAGATTATCCGCAATCGTTCCGGCGCCGTGCGGACGTGCTTCAGGAGCGCATCGGGTACAAGTTTGAAAACGAGCTTGTGCTTTACGAGGCGCTTACGCACGCCTCGTTTGCCAACGAACATCGCGAGGAGGGCTTCCCCTTCAACGAGCGCATTGAGTTCATGGGCGACAGCGTGCTGAACTTTTCCGTCACGCGCCATATTTACGCAAAGTATCCCGACCTGGACGAGGGGGAATTGTCCAAGCTGCGCGCGGGCACCGTGTGCGACGCCGCCTTGGCCGACTACGGCAAGTCCATCGGGCTGGACGAGTGTCTGCTCCTCGGCCACGGGGAGAGACAGTCCGGCGTGGTGCGCCGCTCCATCGTGGCAGACGCCACGGAGGCGCTGTTTGCCGCCATTTTCTTTGACGCGGGTCTGGAGAAGGCCGCCGAGTTCATTCTCTCCCTCGTGGGGGACAAGATCGGCGAACTGGTTGCGGGAGCATCTCTGCGCGACTCCAAGAGCATTCTGCACGAGATGACGCAGACGGATCCCGGCTCCAAGCTGGAGTACGTTCTGCTTGCGGAGAGCGGACCCGATCACGACAAGCGGTTTGAGACGGAGGTCAGACTCAACTCCAACCCCATCGGTCGCGGCGTGGGCCGTTCCAAGCGCGAGAGCGAACAGGCTGCGGCCGCCGAGGCCCTGCGCCTCTTCGGTGTGAAATAAGACCGTTTTTGCAAGACTCATTTAGAAAGGCAAGTTTATGTATCTGAAAACGCTGGAGCTTTACGGCTTCAAATCCTTCCCGGACAAGACCGTGATCTCCTTTACGCCCGGTATGACCGCCATCGTCGGTGCGAACGGCAGCGGCAAGTCCAACCTGTCCGACGCCATTCGCTTCGTGCTCGGTGAAATGAGCGCGAAGACCCTGCGCGGAAACAAGATGGAGGACCTCATCTTCGGCGGCACTGCCACGCGTAAGAGTGCCAATTTTGCCGAGGTCACCATGACCATCGACAACGCCGACCACCGCCTGAAGTACGACGGCGACGAGGTCTCCGTTACCCGCCGTCTGTACCGTGACGGCACGAGCGAATATAAATTAAACGGCGAGTCCTGCCGCTTGAAGGACGTGGTGGAGACCTTTCTTGACACCGGCATCGGTCGAGAGGGCTACTCCGTCATCGGGCAGGGCAAGATCAGCGAGATCCTCTCTGCCAAGGGATCCGACCGCCGCGACGTCTTTGAAGAGGCGGCGGGCATTTCCAAATTCCGTTACCGCAAGGTGGAGGCGCAGAACAAGCTCGCCGGCGTGACGGAGAACTCCGCGCGCATCGGCGACATTCTCGCCGAGGTGGAGGAGCGCCTGCCCTCCCTGGAGACGCAGGCAAAGAAGGCGACCGCGTATCGCGCTCTCGCCGAAGAGCGCCGCGCGTTGGAGATCGCCATCTTCTGCGAACAGCTCGCCGAGGGCGACGCCGCAAGCGAGGAATTGCAAAACGACCTTGAGGCGCAGAACACCGCGTACCGCGAGGTGTCCGACCGCTGTGAGGTCATTGACCGCGAGATCGAGAAGCTCTATCTCTTAAATCAGGAACAGAACGTGGAGGCGGAGAAGATCCGCGCAAGTCTGGTGGAGGCCGCGGGCGACCAAAGCGCCCTTGCCAGCACGCTTTCCGTTCTGGAGAACGACATTCATCACCACGAAGAGCGCATCCGCGAGGCCCGCGAGTCGTTGCAGGGCTTCGAAGCGGACAGCGTCGCGGCAAGCGAGGCGCTGGAGAGCGCCCGACTTGAGGCCGCGCGCACGCTGGAGGAATCCCGCGCGCTGGAGCGCACTTTGAACGACAAGCGTTCTGCCCTCGTCGATGCGGAGACTCGCACCGCCGTTTTGGAGGGCGAGGTGAAGGAGCTTTCCCTTGCCATTTCCGAGAAGGAAGAAGAAATTCACGCGCGTGAGCTCTCTGCCCGCGGCGAGAGCGTCATGCGCGAGGCAAACCGTGCTCGCATTCAGGCGGAGGAAGAAAAGCTTGAGCGGGAAGCGGATAACCACAAGACGCTCGTCATTGCCGCCGACGTGGCGCGTCGCACCTGCGACGAGAAGCGTGCGCTGGTCGCCGCGACCGAAGGTCGCCTTTCCGAGATGCGCGCCGAACTGGACAGCCTCGGCAGAACGGCGATCACCATTGAACGCCGCATTTCTTCCCTTGGCGAGAGCCGCGCGGTGTATGAAGAAAAACGCGCGACCTTAACGCGCCTCGTGCGTGCCTTTGAGGGCTATCCCGAGAGTGTGCGCGCCGTCATGCAGGCGTCCGCCGCCGGCAAGCTCAAGGGAATTTGCGGGCCCGTGTCCTCCCTGTTCTCCACGGAGGAGAAGTACACCACCGCGCTGGAGACGGCGCTCGGTGCTGCCGCAGGCCACATCGTGGTGGAGAGCCGCGAGGCCGCCAAGGAGGCCATTCATTACTTAAAGCGCGAGCGTCTCGGCCGCGCCACCTTCCTGCCGCTCGATACGGTGGAGCACCGCGTGGACGAGATGGACGACATCACCTCTCGCGGCTTTGTGGACAGCGCCCTGAACCTCGCGAGGTTTGATTCCCACTACACGCGTGTGGCAGAGTATCTGCTCGGCCGCTGTGCCGTGGCGGAGGATCTGGAGAGCGCGACGGAGATCGCCCGCTCTCGCGATTTCAAACTCAAGACCGTCACGCTTGACGGACAGATCATTCATTCCGGCGGTGCCTTTGCGGGCGGTCAGAAGGCAGAAAGTGCCAGACTGTTGACCCGCGAGAAGGACATTCTTGCGCTGGAAAAAGAACTCAACACACTCACCGCCTCCCTTGCGGAAGCCCGCCGTGAGGCGGACGACATCAGCCGCAAGGAAAGTGCGCTTGCCACCGAGCACAGCGCCCTGCGTCAGGCTTTGGAGGAGGCGAACTCCGCCCTCTTCGACGCTTCCGGCGCTCTGGCGCTTTCGGAAGAGCGCGTGCAGGCGAGCTTGAAGGCACAGGAGGAGATCCGCGCGGAGATCCGCCGTCTCTCCGGTGAGGGTGAGGCGGAGCTTCTGGAGCGCGAGATGGAGGCCGTCGAGGTCCTGCGCGCGTCCGTTGCTTCCTTGCGCGCCAAACTGCAGGAAGCGGAAAAGAACCTTGCGTCTTACAGTGAACAGGCGCGTCTGTTGCGTGCGGACGTGGACGTACTTTCCGCCGCGCAGACGGAAAAGGTCTCTCTTGCCACCTCCGCGTCCGGTGCCTACGAGCGTCTGTCCTCCGAGGAGGCAGCCCGTCGCGCCGCAAGCGAGAATTTGAAAGAACAGATCGCTTCTTTTGAAGCGGCGATCGAGGAAGCCAAGGAAAAGATCCGCGTCTCCGCCGCCTCGCAGAGCGAGGTGGACCGCGCAAGCGAGGAGATGAACGCGCGTCTCTTTGAACTCAAGGCCGCCTTGGAAGAGGGCGAGAAGAAGAACATTGAACTGCACGCCGAGCAGAAGAGTGCCATCACCCGCCGCGAGAGCCTGCTTGCCGACATTCAGGTCAAGGCGTCGCGTCTGGAGAGAATGCGCGCGGAACGCACCGCGTACCTGACCAGACTTGCCGAAGAGTACGAGTTGGACGAGGCCGCCGTGCGCTCCATCAAGATCGAGCCCGGCACCGCCAAGGAGCTCGGCGGCAAGGCGCGTCTGTCCAAGATCCGTCAGGAGATCCGCTCACTCGGCCCCGTCAACGAGGAGGCGCCGGAGGAATTTGCCGCGCTTTCCGAGCGCCACACCTTCCTGCGTGCGCAGTTTGACGACATTACCGCCTCCAAAGAGGGACTTGAGAACCTCATCGTCTCTCTGGAGAAGACCATGCGCGAGATGTTCCTCTCCACCTTTGAGAACCTGCGCAAGATCTTCCAGGAGATCTTCCGTGAGTTCTTCGGCGGCGGTAACGCGGACATCATTTTGACCGACCGCGAGGACCTCTTAAACTGCTTTATCGAGATCACCGTTCAGCCTCCGGGCAAGAACGTCAAAAATCTTTCTCTGCTCTCCGGCGGCGAGCAAGCCTTCGTTGCCATTGCGCTTTACCTCTCGCTTTTGCGCGTCAATCCGACGCCGTTCTGCATCTTTGACGAGATCGAGAGCGCACTGGACGAGAGCAACGTCGCCCGCTTTGCGGAATACTTGCACCGTCAGTGCAAGTCCACGCAGTTCCTTCTCATCACGCACCGCCGCGGCACCATGGAGCGCGCGGACGTGCTCTACGGCATCACCATGCAGGAGAAGGGTGTCTCCGACTTTATCCGTCTGGCAGAGGACGAGATTTTGGAAGAATACGAACAGAAGTAAGGAACCGATATGGGATTTTTTGACAAACTCATCGCGGGTCTGAAAAAGACGCGCACCGCCTTCACTCACAGCGCGGACAGACTTTTCCGCGCCTTCTCGGGGGAACTCGGTGAGGACTTTTACGAAGAGCTTGAGGAGATCTTCCTGCTTGCCGACTTCGGTGTGCCCACCGCCACCGCTCTGACGGAGGAGCTGCGCAGCATCATCGTCGAGCGCCGTATCATGCGCGCCGAGGACGCCCGCGCGGCCTTGAAGGAGCTGTTGGCAAAGACTCTGGGAGAGGGGGAGCGCGAACTCAAACTGGAGACGGATCCCTCACTCGTGTTGGTCATCGGTGTCAACGGCGTCGGCAAGACCACGTCCATCGGCAAGATCGCAAACCTGCTGAAGAACGAGGGTAAGAACGTGGCGCTCGTTGCCGCAGATACCTTCCGCGCCGCCGCCATTGAGCAGCTTTCCGCTTGGGCGGAGCGCAGCGGCAGCATCCTCATTGCCCAGAAGGAGGGCGCCGACCCCGCAAGCGTGGTGTACGACGCCATCGACGCCGCGCGCCACGGCAGAGCGGATACGCTCATCGTGGATACTGCGGGCAGACTGCAGAACAAAAAGAACCTTATGGATGAACTTGCAAAGATCGAGCGTGTCATCGGCAGGGAATTGCCTTCTGCAGACCGCGAGGTGCTTTTGGTGCTGGATGCGACCATGGGTCAGAACGCCGTCAGTCAGGCGCGTGAATTCACCAAGAGCGCGCCCATCACCGGTATTGTGTTGACCAAACTGGACGGCAGTGCCAAGGGCGGCATCGTCTTTGCGCTGAAAAAAGAACTCGGCATCGGCGTGCGCTACATCGGCGTGGGCGAGGGCATGGACGATCTTCGTCTCTTCGACCCGCAGGATTTCGTGGAGGCGCTCTTTGCCGGCGAGGAGGACGCATGACTTTTGTTCTTGCTACGCAAAACGCACATAAACTTTTTGAGGTGCAAAAGATTCTTGCCGAACTGATCGGCGAGGAGGTCGAGGTCAAGATGCCCGCCGACTTCGGTTATACCGAGGACGTGGAAGAGGACGGCCTGACTTTTTCCGAAAATGCACTTATCAAGGCCGACGCGATCTACAAGGCGTTAAAAATGCCCGTCATTGCCGATGACTCCGGCCTTTGCGTGGATGCGCTTCTTGGCGCGCCCGGCATTTACAGTGCCCGCTACGGCGGCGAGCACGGCAACGACGCCAAAAACAACGCAAAATTGCTGTTTGAACTGCGGGACAAAGAGGACCGTACGGCCCGCTTTGTTTCGGCCATTGCCTTTGTGAGCGACACGCACCGCTTCACCGTGGAAGGGGAAGTGAAGGGCGAGATCTTACACGAGGCGAGAGGGCAGGGCGGCTTCGGTTACGACCCCCTGTTCTACTACGCGCCGAAAGGCAAGACCTTGGCAGAGCTTTCCGCCGAGGAGAAAAACGAGGTCAGCCACCGTTACAACGGGCTTTGCCGCCTCGTAGAAAAATTGAAAGAAGAGAACCTGTTATGACGACCAAACAACGCGCCTATCTGCGCAGTCTCGCCCAGACGACCGATCCGATCACCCAGATCGGCAAGGACGGTGTCACCGAGGCGTTTCTCGACGGTGTGGATAAGGCGATCGAAAAGCGCGAATTGGTGAAGATCTCCGTCTTGCAGACCAGCCCCGTCTTTGCAAAGGAAGCCTCCGTGGAAATCGCCGAGGCCATCGGAGCGACGGTCGTGCAAGTGATCGGCAACCGCATCGTGCTGTATCGCAAAAACGAGAAAAAGCCTAAGATCGTCTTGCCGCGATGAGGGAAAAAGTCGGTATTTTCGGCGGCAGCTTTCACCCGCCGCACACCTCTCACGTGCTTGCCGCAGAGCGCTTTTTGCAGGCTGAGCAGCTTGACCGACTGTACGTCGTTCCCGCATTTTTGCCGCCGCACAAGGCACTCTCGCGCGGGGCGGGGGACGCGGACAGATTGGCGATGACGCGCCTTGCCTTTGCCCCTTTGGGCGAGCGGGTGACGGTCAGCACGCTGGAGGTGGACAAGCGCCGCGCCTGCTATACGCTGGAGACGCTCTGCGAGGTGCGCGACCTGCACCCCGAGGCAGACCTGTTTTTGTACGTGGGAGGAGATATGCTCCTTTCCTTTGAGACGTGGCACGAGTTTGAAGAACTCTTCCGTCTTTGTACCGTGTGTACGCTCGCGCGCGAGGACGACGAGCCGACGCTGCGCCGCCACGCGGACCATCTTGCAAAGACTTACGGTGCCCGCATCAAATTGCTCGGGTCGTGCGTGCCCACCTCTTCCACCGAGGTGCGCGAGGCGCTGTTTGCGCATCGGCAGACCGACAAGGTACCGAGTGCCGTCTTGGATTACATTCATACCCACCGTCTTTACACCCGCGAGGGGGAGATCTCCCGCGCACAGGCACTCGTGCGCGAAACGCTCTCCGAAAAGCGCGCGCGCCACGTGTTCGGCGTGGTGGAGGAGGCCGAGGCGCTCGCCCGCGCCTTCGACTGTTCCGAGGAGACGGTGCAGGATCTGCGCCTGCTTGCCCTTTTGCACGACGTCACCAAGGAGAAAAGCACGCAAGAGCAGCTTGTTCTCTGCGAGGAGTGGAACGTTGCGCTGTCCGAGGACGACCGGCAAGTGCCCAAGGGCCTGCACGCCATCACCGCCGCGGCCTTTGCTGCGCGCGAGTTCGGCCTTCCCGAAGAGTTGACGGACGCCCTGCGCTACCACACGACCGGTCGCGCGGACATGTCGTTTTTCGAAAAAGTGATCTTCCTTGCCGATTACATTGAGGCCGGCCGCACGTATCCGCCCTGCCTCGCTTTGCGCCGACTGTTCTGGGAGGGCATGGAGAAGGCCCTGCCCGAAGAGCGTCACGCCGTCCTGAACCACGCCGTGCGCGTGGGCCTGGACATGACCTTGCAGGATCTGGCGGAGGAGGGCAAGTACGTTCACCCCGACACGGTGGACGCCAGAGATTTTTTAGTCAGTCAAAATTTTTGAATACACAGAGGTTTTTCCTATGAATCAAGCACCTGAAAAACTCAAACTTCGTCGCGCCCGTCGCCGCTCAAGGCCGATCGTTGCGGCTTTGATCGCCGTGGCGATCCTCATCGTCGGCATTGCCGCAAGCGTGGCCATTTATCTTGCCACGTCTGTCAAACCGCCGGAGGTGGACCTGAATCCTCCCGGCGGGGAGCAAAAGGATGAGGACGGCAACGTCATCAACCCCTTGCCGCCGGAACTTTCGACGGCCTCCCGCAAGAAGGGGGTGTATTCCTTCCTCGTGGTCGGTCTGGACAACCCCACGAACTCCCGCAACACGGACGTCATCATGCTTTGCAACTTCGACACCAACACGGGCGAGGTGAACATTCTGCAGATCCCGCGCGACTCTTACGTGAAAGACGCGGTGATGCCTTCGGGCGGTAAGATCAACAACCTTTTTAACAGCGCGTGCTTCGATTATCAGCAGAAAAATCCCACCTCCGGCGAAGAGGAGCAGTACAACTACGCGATGAATTATCTTTGCCGCAAGGTCTCCAGCCTCTTTGCCGTTCCTGTGGACTTCTACGTCTCTTTCAACACCTTTATGTACCGCGAACTGTTGGAGCTCGTCTGCCCGATCACCGTCAACGTCCCCTTTGACATGGACTACGACGACCCCACTCAGGATCTGCACATTCACTTAAAGGCGGGTCTGCAGCAACTCGATCCCGAGCAGGCGGAGGGCTTCTCCCGCTTCCGTCAGAACAACGACGGCAGCGGTCTTGCGGAAGGCGACTTCTCCCGCGTGGACCTGCAGAAGATCGTGCTTGCCGCCATCGCGGAGAAGTTCTTTACCGAGACGAGCCTGCCGAGCGTGCACGCCGTAGTGGGTAAGCTTCTGGAGAACGTCAACACCTCGCTCTCTCTTGAGAACTGCGTGTGGTTCATGACCAAGGCGCTGTCGCTCTACGCCGACGGCACCATGGCCTTCTCGGACATCCGCATGTACGACCTGCCCTGCAAGGTGCCTTCGCCGAGCCAGTGCATGGAGCTTCTGGGAGTCAATTACCTCATCAGCTACGGCTTTATGGAAACGAGCTTCGGCTATACGCTGGAGATCCTCAATAAGGCCTTCAACCTGACCGACGTGGAGATCACCGAGGGTATGCTCGGGTATCAGGAATACGTCAACATGGGTGGCTACTGTGACCACTCCGACACCGAGGGACACAGCATTCAGGAAATTCTGACCGAACCGCCAAAGGTCTCGGTTTACTAAAGAAAACGGAGAACAGTATGAAAGCAAGAGAAAAAGCAATTCAGATCGCTGCATTTTTGGACAGCAAAAAAGCGGAAGACGTGCAGATCTTGTACGTGGAAGAGCACACCGCGCTGACGAGTTATTTCGTCTTGGCGCACGGCAACAACGCGCCGCAGGTCAAGTCGCTTGCCGACTACGCCGAGGACAAAATGGCAGAGCTCGGCTTTCTCACCTGCAAGCGCGAGCGTGACACCGAGGCGACCTGGTACGCGCTGGATTACGAGGACGTGATCATTCACATTTT
This sequence comes from Clostridia bacterium, assembly GCA_017537265.1. Lineage (GTDB taxonomy): Bacteria > Bacillota > Clostridia > Oscillospirales > SIG627 > RUG14179. The sequence goes on from JAFYLE010000013.1 coordinate 17,926, forward strand.
CCAACGCGACACGCGCGACTTCTTTGATCTTGAGCACATCTGGGCGGCTGCCGAGCGCATCCCCCTGCCGGAAAACAAACAGGAAGAAGGACAAAACGCATGAAATATGACTTTACCGCTCTGGAAGCCAAGTGGCAAGCCCGCTGGGAAGAGGGCAATATTTACGCCGCCGAAAACGGCAGTGACAAGGAAAAATTCTTTGCACTCGTAGAGTTCCCGTATCCCTCCGCCGCGGGTCTGCACGTGGGCCATCCCCGTCCATACACTGCAATGGACATCATCGCCCGCAAGAAACGTATGGCGGGCATGAACGTGCTGTTTCCGATGGGTTACGACGCCTTCGGTCTGCCCACGGAGAACTTCGCGATCAAAAATCACATCCATCCGAAGACTGTCACGGAAAACAACATTGCCAACTTCCGCAGACAGTTAAAGGCTCTCGGCTACTCCTTTGACTGGGATCGAGAGATCAACACCACCGACCCCGCCTACTTCAAGTGGACGCAGTGGATCTTCCTGCAGCTCTACAAAAAGGGCCTTGCCTACAAGGCGAAAATGCCCGTCAACTGGTGCACCAGCTGCAAGTGCGTGTTGGCAAACGAAGAGGTCGTGGAGGGCGTGTGCGAGCGCTGCGGCGCCCCCGTCATTCGCAAGGAAAAAAGTCAGTGGATGCTGCGCATCACCAAGTACGCCGACCGTCTGATCGACGACCTTGAGGGGCTTGATTTCATCGACCGTGTCAAGGCACAACAGACCAACTGGATCGGCAGAAGCCACGGCGCAGAGGTCAAGTTCCGCTCCACCCTGGGGGATGAGATCCTCGTTTATACCACGCGCCCCGACACCTTGTTCGGCGCGACTTATATGGTGCTCTCTCCCGAGCACGAGCTGGTCAAAAAGTGGATGGACAAGCTGTCCAATGCCGACGACGTGCGCGCTTATCAGGCGGCGGCCGCCGCCAAGAGCGATCTGGAGCGCACCGAGCTCAACAAGGAAAAGACCGGCGTGAAACTGGACGGCGTTTGCGGCATCAATCCCGTCAACGGCCGCGAGATCCCGATCTTTATCTCCGACTACGTGCTCTCCACCTACGGTACCGGCGCCATTATGGCGGTTCCCGCGCACGACGAGCGTGACTGGGAGTTTGCCCGCGCCTTCGGTTGCGAGATCGTGGAGGTCGTCAGCGGCGGCAACGTGCAAGAGGCCGCCTTCACCTTGAAGGACGACACCGGCATCATGGTCAATTCCGGCTTCCTCAACGGCATGACCGTCAAGGACGCCATTCCCGCCATCATCGAATGGCTGGAAAAGGAGGGCATCGGCGAGCCCAAGACCAATTTCAAGCTGCGCGACTGGGTCTTCTCCCGTCAGCGTTACTGGGGCGAGCCCATTCCGATCGTCCACTGTCCCAAGTGCGGCGAGGTGCCCATGAAGGAAGAGGATCTGCCTCTGCTTTTGCCGGACGTGGAAAGCTACGAGCCCACCGACGACGGCGAAAGCCCGCTTTCCGCCATCACCGACTGGGTCAACACCAAGTGCCCCTGCTGTGGCACAGACGCCAAGCGCGAGACCGATACCATGCCGCAGTGGGCGGGATCTTCCTGGTACTACCTGCGCTACATGGATCCGCACAACGACCGCGCTCTTGCAAGCCGCGAGGCGCTGGAATATTGGAGCCCCGTGGACTGGTACAACGGCGGTATGGAGCATACCACCCTGCACCTTCTGTATTCCCGCTTCTGGCATAAGTTCCTCTACGACATCGGCGTGGTGCCGACCAAGGAGCCGTACGCCAAGCGCACGAGCCACGGCATGATCCTGGGCGAAAACCCGCATTACATTGAAAATTACGCCACCGAGGAGGAGCGCGCCGCCGCTCTGCAGAAGTACGGCAGCGACGTGTATCGCCCCGCGGTGAAGATGTCCAAGTCGCTGGGCAACGTCGTCAATCCCGACGACGTCATCCGCGAATACGGCGCGGACACCATGCGTCTGTACGTCATGTTCATCGGCGACTTTGAGAAGGCCGCCACTTGGTCCCCCAAGGCCGTCAAGGGCTGCAAGCGTTTCTTGGATCGCGTGTGGAACATGGCGCAGAACGTGAAGGACGACGCGCTTGAGTATTCCGCCGCCAACTGTTCCGCCATGCACAAGGTGATCAAGAAGGTCACCGAGGACATCGACGCGCTCAAGCCCAATACCGCCATCGCGGCACTCATGGGCCTGCTCAACGAGATCGAGAAGACCTGCAACAAGGCGGAGCTCAAGACCGTTCTCAGCCTGCTCTCGCCCTTTGCACCGCACATCTGTGACGAGCTTTGGGAACAGCAGGGCTTTGAGGGCATCTGCTCCGTCTCCGCCTGGCCGACCTACGACGAGGCAAAGACGCTGGACGACACCATTGAGATCGTCATTCAGATCTGCGGCAAGGTACGCGCCAAGATGAACATCGCTCGCGGCGCGGCAAAGGACGGCGTGCTCGCCGCCGCACGTGAGGTGGAGGCGATCGCCGCGGCCATCGCAGGCAAGGAGATCGTCAAGGAAATTTACGTGCCCGACAAACTTGTAAATTTTGTGGTAAGATAAAAATTGTATCTTGACTTTGCAGGCTAAATGAGATATAATGCAAAAGTACGAAATGCATATTACCTTTGCAGAAGCGAAGGGAGGGATAAAATTTGGCAGAAGTCAGAGTGAAAGAAAACGAATCGCTCGATAGTGCGATCCGTCGCTTTAAGCGTCAGTGCGCCCGTAGTGGAGTCCTGAGCGAAGTGCGCAAGCGCGAGGCTTACGAAAAGCCCAGTGTCAAGCGCAAGAAAAAAGCGGAAGCCGCAAGAAAGCGCAAGTACAAATAATTCGGCGGCTGTGTTTTTTTAAAACGTATCGACCCGTCGATCTTTCGACGGGTCGGTTTATTTTACCCCTATTTGAAAGGATTTTTGTGATTTATGAAGAAATTGCGTGCAGGCATTCTCGGCGCGACCGGCATGGTCGGCCAGAGATTCATTACCTTACTGGAGAATCATCCCTACTTTGAAGTCAGCGTGCTGGCCGCCAGCGGCCGCAGCGCGGGTAAGACTTACCGCGAGGCCGTGGACGGCAGATGGAAGCTCAAGACCGAGTGCCCTAAGGAGATCTTGGATATGCAGGTCTACGACGCCTCCGACATCGCCACCGTCTCCTCCATGTGTGACTTCGTGTTCTCCGCGGTCGTTATGCCTAAGGACGAGTTGAAGGCACTGGAGGAAGCATACGCCAAGTCGGAAGTGCCCGTGGTCTCCAACAACTCTGCGCACCGTTTTACGCCCGACGTTCCCATGCTCATCCCCGAACTCAACGGCCACCATGCAGAGGTTATTGTTGCACAGCGCGCGCGTCTCGGCACCTCCCGCGGCTTTATCGCGGTCAAGCCGAACTGTTCCATTCAGGGCTACGTTCCGCTTTTGACCCCGCTGCTTGATTTCGGTATCGAGAAGGTCATGATCACCACCTGCCAGGCCATTTCCGGCGCGGGCAAGACCTTCAACGAATGGCCGGAGATCCTCGACAACGTCATTCCCTTCATCGGCGGCGAGGAAGAGAAGAGCGAGAAAGAACCGCTCAAGATCTGGGGCAAGGTGGAAGACGGCGTGATCAAGAGCGCCACCGCTCCCGTTATCAGTGCACAGTGCCTGCGCGTGCCCGTCTCCGACGGTCACATGGCAAGCGTTGCCGTCAAGTTCACCAACAAGCCCACCAAGGAAGAGATCCTCTCCCGCTGGGCGTCCTTCAAGGCGGAACCGCAGGAATTGGAACTGCCCCACGCACCCAAGCAGTTCATCACCTACTTTGAGGAGGACAACCGTCCCCAGTCCGGCGTTGACCGTGACCTTGAGGGCGGCATGGGCATCTCCGCCGGCCGTCTCAGAGAGGACTCCATCTTCGATTACAAGTTCATCGGCCTCTCCCACAACACCCTGCGCGGTGCTGCGGGCGGCGCGGTGCTCTCTGCCGAGTACCTCTACCGCAAGGGCTGGCTTGACTAAACGAAAAAACAAAAAAGCACCGCAATGCGGTGCTTTTTTGTTTGGAGAAAGCCTTTTTCTTTCGGGAGAAAGAGAGGCGACAAAAGGAAAGTCAAGCGAGAAGGGCAAGAAAGAGAGCGCCGTGTCCTCGATCTCTTCCGTCACCGCCGAGCGGGAATGCAAGATCCCGCGCACTTTTGCGGTGAGGAAAAGAAAAAGCGCACCCGAAAATCGGGTGCGCTTTTTGTCTCTCGCTTCGCTTTGCGGCAGCCTTTGAGATGCGCGGGGATCAAACGAGTTTTTCAATTCTTTCGGCGCTGATCGTTTTGCCGTTTTCGCCGACGGTAAAGAGCGCGCCCATGAGCACGGTCTTGCCCGTGGCGGGGATATAGTCCAAGGGTGGTCCCTGACGGAAGCGGCGGATGGAGGCGGCGGTGTCAACGCCGAGCACGCTGTCCTTTGCCCCGCACATGCCGAGGTCGGTGATGAAGGCGGTACCGCCCTCCAAAATCTGCAGATCGGCGGTGGGCACGTGGGTGTGCGTGCCGAATACGACGGCAAACTTGCCGTCAAAGTCGTGCGCAAAGGCGCTCTTTTCTGCCGTTGCTTCACCGTGGAAGTCGCAGACGGCAAAGTCGTACTTGCCTTTTTGCGCTTCCAAAAGGCGGTCGCAGGCGGTAAAGGGATTGTCTGCGCCGGAGAGAAATGCCTGTCCGAGCATGCTCGTGACGAGAATGCGAAAGCCCGCTGTTTCCACGACGACGTGCCCCATTCCCGCGGCGGGGGCGGAGAGGTTTTCGCAACGCAGGGCGCGCGGATGGTTGTCGAGATAAACGTGCATTTCGGCTTGTTTCAGCGTGTGGTTGCCGCCGGTGAGCACGTCTGCGCCCGCGTCAAAGAGTGCCTCGCAAAGCGCGGGGTGGCAGTTGCCCTCGTTGGATGCGTTTTCCGCGTTGACGATGACGAGGTCCGCCTTGTATTCGCGCCTTAAGGCGGGCAGTTGTCTGCAGAGCGCGACGAGCGCACGCTCGCCGCACACGTCGGCAAAGACTAAGATGTTTGCTTGTTTCATGGCGTGTTTCTTTCTATTTGCGTATTGCGGACAAAAGGTTGCCGCAGAGTTTCCCCTGCGGCAAGTCGGTTATTTTGCAAAGTCCACGGCGCGGCTTTCGCGCACGATCTGAACCTTGATTTGTCCGGGGTAGTCCATCTCGTCTTCGATGCGACGGGCAATGTCGCGGGCGATGATGACCATGTTTTCGTCGCCGACCACCTCGGGCTTGACCATAATGCGGATCTCGCGGCCGGCCTGAATGGCGAAGGAAGAATCCACGCCTTCAAAGCTCTTGGCGATTTCTTCGAGTTTCTGCAGACGCTTGATGTAACTGTCAAGGTCTTCACGGCGGGCGCCGGGACGTGCGGCGGAGATGGCGTCTGCCGCCTGAACGATGCAGGCAACCAGCGTGGTGGGCTCCACGTCGCCGTGGTGGGATTCAATGGCGTTGATAACGTCTGCGTTTTCGCGGTATTTCTTGGCAATTTCCGCACCGATCTGGGTGTGGGACCCCTCCACCTCGTGGGAGAGTGCCTTGCCGATGTCGTGCAGCAAGCCGGCGCGGCGGGCAAGCGCGGGATCGATGCCGAGTTCATCGGCAAGCAAGCCTGCGATGTACGCCACTTCCAGCGAGTGCATCAGCACGTTTTGACCGTAGCTGGTGCGGTATTTCAAGCGGCCGAGCAGTCGGATGAGTTCGGAGTTCATGGAGTGGATGCCCGCCTGCAGAACGGCGCGTTCGCCTTCCTGCTTGATGGTGGCTTCCACTTCCTTCTTGGCTTTTTCCACCGTCTCCTCGATGCGGGCGGGGTGGATGCGGCCGTCGGAAATGAGTTTCTCCAGCGACAGACGCGCGATCTCACGGCGCATCGGGTCGAAGGAGGATAAGGTGATGGCCTCAGGCGTATCGTCGATGATGAGGTCCACGCCCGTCAGGGTCTCCAGCGTGCGGATGTTGCGGCCCTCACGCCCGATGATGCGACCCTTCATGTCGTCGTTGGGCAGAACGACCACGGAGACCGTGACTTCCGCCACTTGGTTTGCGGCACAGCGCTGAATGGCTGCGGTGATGTATTCGCGTGCTTTGTCCTCGGCGTTTTCCTTGAGTTCTTGCTCGATGGCGGCGATCTTGATAGCCGCGTCGTGGCGTGCGTCGGACACGTAACGGTCGACGAGGCTCTGCTTGGCCTCTTCTGCCGTCAAACCGGAGATCTCCTCCAGTTTTTTCTCCTCCTGTTCGCGCAGAGCGGCGATTTGCACTTCCTGCGCCTTGATGTCGGAGAGCTTATGGTTGAGTGTTTCTTCTTTTTCTTCTACGTTGTCGAGCTTGCGTTCCAAGTGCTCCTCGCGCTGGATCAGGCGTTTTTCCTGACGCTGGATCTCTGCGCGGCGCTCCTTGATCTCGCGGTCGGCCTCGCTGCGGGTGCGATGGATTTCCTCCTTCGCTTCCAGAAGAGCTTCTTTCTTGCGCTGTTCTGCCTCTTTTTTGGCTTCTTCCATAATGACGCGCGCCTGCGTTTCCGCGGTGCCGATCTTTGCTTCGGCGATCTTCTTGCGATAGAAGTTGCCCAGCACGAAACCGAGAGAGAGAGTCAGAAGGGCGACAAGGATCAGAATGACAATGGTAATGGGATCCATAGGTGTAGAACACCCCCTGTCTGTTTGTTATTTGGTTTTCAAAGGTTCAAAAGTCTATGGATATCTCAAGATAGAGTACTTAAAAGAGTACAATGCAACAAGATATATTTTAACGGAGAGTTTTGCATCTGTCAAGGTTTTGAGAGCTCTTTTTTAAAAGATGGCAAATAATGTTGACAAACTTCTCTTTTCTGCTTAAAAAAGAGCGCGAAAGAATGCGTCTTTTGCCGCACTTCCACTTGCAATTTCGAACGTGTAATAGTATAATATAATATCTATATAAATTGGAATATCAGACGCTGAATTTCCGGAAAGGAATTTTTTGCATGAATACAGTTACTCCGATCACCCTGGCGGTGCTCTTCGGCGGTCAGTCGAGCGAGCATGAGATCTCCTGCATTTCCGCCTCGGGGGTCATTTCCAAACTCAACAAAGAGAAATACACCATCCTGCCCGTGGGCATCACCCGCGAGGGACTTTGGTGGCTGTACCGCGGCGACGTGGCAAAGATTGCCTCGGGCGAGTGGGAACGGGACGAACAGAATCTGTCTGCTGTCGTGCTCTCTCCCTGTAAGGCGCACGGCGGGCTCGTGCTCTTCAACAAGGCCGAGGGGACTTACGCCGTTCAGAAACTCGACTGCATTTTCCCCGTGATGCACGGGGAGACCTGCGAGGACGGCAAGCTGCAAGGGCTCTTGGAATTCTCCGGCGTGCCCTACGTCGGTTGCGCCACGCGCGCAAGTGCGGTGAGCATGGACAAGATCGCCACCAAGCTTTTGCTTTCCTCCTACGCCGTCCCGCAAGCCAAGTGGACGCTCACGTATCGCCGCGTGCTCTCCCGCGATGCGCAGGGCGAGGCTCTGCGCATTGAACGCGCCTTGCCGTACCCCGTCTTCGTCAAGCCCGCGGGTGCGGGCTCTTCCCGCGGCGTGAGCCGTGCAGAAAACCGTGAAGAACTCGTTGCCGCCCTTTCGGAGGCCGCCCGGTTCGATGAGAAGATCCTCATTGAAGAGAGCGTGTCCGGCACCGAGGTGGAAGTTGCCGTTCTGGAACGCATGAAGGGCGACGCGGTGGAGGTCGTTGCCTCCACCCCCGGCGAGATCGTGCCCGACGGCACCTTCTACGACTACGACGCAAAGTACGTCAAGGGAACCAGCCTCTGCCGCGCTCCCGCAGAGATCTCCGATGCGGCAAAGGCGTGCGTCAGAGAGCTTGCGCTCAAGATTTTCTCCGCGCTCGACTGCGAGGGGCTCTCCCGCGTGGACTTCTTCGTGGACGGAGATACCGTGGTGTTCAACGAGATCAACACGCTTCCCGGTTTTACGCCCATCAGCATGTACCCCAAGCTTTTTGAACACGACGGAATTGCTTACGAAGCACTTCTGGATACCATCATCACCCGCGCCATGGAAGGCGGCAGACGATGAAGGTCGGCGTGTTTGACTCGGGACTCGGCGGGCTCGGTACCGTCTCTGCCCTTGCGCGCCTTCGTCCCAATCTGGATATCATCTATTTCGGTGACACCGCTCGCCTGCCGTACGGCACTCGGTCGCGCGAGGCGGTGCGCCGTTACGCCGCGCAAGACGCGGCCTTTCTGTTAAAAAAGGGAGTGGACGCCATTCTCATTGCCTGCGGAACGGCCTCCAGTGCCGCTCTGCCCGATCTTTCGGACGAGCTTTCCGTGCCCGTGTACGGTGTGGTTCGCCCTGCCGCGCGTGAAGCGGTACAGACCACCCAAAACCGCAAGATCGGCGTACTCGGCACGCAGGGCACCATCGCCTCCGGCTCGTACGAGCGCGCGATCCGCGCCCTCATGCCCGAAGCGCAGATCACTGCCGTTGCATGCCCCCTGCTCGTGCCCTTCGTGGAAAACGGAGAGGCGGGAAGCGACCTTTGCCGCATGGCGCTTATGCGTTATCTGGAAGCGCCGAAAAAGGCGGGGTGTGACACTCTGCTTCTCGGCTGCACGCACTACCCGCTTTTGAAGGACGACATTCTCGCCCTTTGGCCCGAGGTAAAGCTCATTGACGCTTCCGCCGCCTTGGCGCGCGACTTCGCGGAAAAGTGCCCCGACGAGGGCGAGGGAAGAGTGGAACTCTTTACCAGCGACTTCTCGCAAGGCTTTTTCGAGCTTGCGGAGCGCTTTTTGCCCGGCGGGCGCGCTCACTTTGCCGAGGAGAAGGTCGCGGTGGAAACATGGAACTGAAAAAGCCCATTGAGATCACCATCACGGGGCGGCAGTTCTTCAGCACGACGGACCTCTTCTTCTCACCCGAGCGGCTTTGCGCCGAGGAGGGGGAGATCGACTTCTCCCTGCCCGAGAAGAACGAGCGCAGCGTGGAGCTTTCCACCTGCGGTACGCTGACGCAGAGCGACGAGGGTCTTGCCGTCACCTACGACGAGACGGAGATCACCGGGCTTTCCGGCTGCGTGACGACGTTTACGCTCTCCGACGACCTCGTGTGCCTCTCCCGCGCGGGAGAGGTGAAGAGCCACCTGGTCTTCGAACACGGCAAGCGCTTCCAACTGTACGGCGGCGCGGGCCCGTTTCCCATTAACGTGCAGTGCCACAGCCTCTCGACCGACATGGGCGAGAACGGCGGTGTGATCGACATCGACTACTCTGTCGAGGTCGCAGGCAGCACCGTGGAGCACAACGCTTACACCATCCGTGTGAGCACCTGAACTTGTTTTTAAAAAAGAAAATAGATACCCCACATCTCTGTTGAACCCGGAAAGGAAAAAGACTATGATCGACAAGTTTGCAAAAGAAGGATTGACGTTTGACGACGTATTGCTCGTCCCCGCATACAGCGATGTGCCGCCGGCCTCCGTCGATCTCTCCACCAACCTCACCAAGAAGATCCGTTTGAACATCCCGCTCATGACCGCCGCAATGGACACCGTTACGGAGAGCGCCATGGCGATCGCCATCGCCCGTGAGGGCGGCATCGGCGTCATCCACAAGAACCTCACGGCGGAAGTCCAGGCCGGGCAGGTCCGCCGCGTGAAGCACTACCTCAACGGCTTGATCGCGACCCCCGTGACCTTCCACCCGGAGGACAGCCTGTCGTTCATCCGTTCCTACCGGGAGG
>JAFYLE010000078.1 GCA_017537265.1 Clostridia bacterium
ATTTTTGCGGAACGCTTTGGTTCGCTTTTGAAAGAAAAAGAAATTCGTCAGGTAGAACTTTGCCGCATGGCGGAAGAACGCGGAATGAAACTCGGCAAGAGCCAGATCTCGCAGTACGTCTCCGGCAAGACTTTGCCGCGCGTGGAGATCCTGCAGGACGCCATGGACAGGCTGGAAGACTTTTTGCGTTACTATAAACAGAAGGGTTAAGACATGAACTGGCTTGTGATCGGCAACGTCGTTTCGTTTATCGGCTGCATGCTCATGGTGGCGGGCGGCTTCATCAAGGAAAAACAGAAGGTCATCTGGGTGCAGTGCGTGCAATGGACGTTGCAGGGTGCGGCACACCTCATGCTCGGCGCCGTCGGCGGGTGTCTCGCGTGCTTTATCAGCATCGTGCGAGGGCTCGTTTTTACCAAATTGGAGAAGCCCTCCGTTCTGTGGAAGATCGGATTTCTTGCCTTGCAGGCGACCCTGACCGTCCTCTTCAGCCCGGAGATCTTGACCGAGCCCTTCGGGGTAAAAACGCTCATCTTGGGCGTGCCTTTCTTCTCCATGGTTGCCTACACGTGGTTTTTGGACACCAAGAGCGACGTCGTGTTTAAGATCGTCAACCTCGTGGGCGTGGTCATGTGGGTCTTCTACGACCTCACCTTCTTGAACTACTCCGCCTTTGCCTTTGACATTTTTACCATCATTACCACCGTCATCGGCATGGTCCTCATTCTTGCGGGCAAAAGGAAGAAACAGTGAAAAAGAAAAAAGACAAGCGATGCTGCTTGTCTTTTTTTGTGTGCAAAACTTAGTCTTCCACCGTTTCCACGAGGAAGGTGACGGGACGAAAGCCGTCGTCGCAGGAGAGCATGGCGGAGTGGGGGTTCTTCATCCAGCCGTCGTAGAAGTTGCCGCCGCCCTCGGCAAGCGTTTTGACGTAGGGGGCGAGCACGCGCCACGCGGCAGAGCAGAAGTGCTCGGGCTTTTTGGCGTTCTCGCTGACGTACACGCGGCCGATGACGGTGTCGCAGGGGGCGGTCATCGGGTTTTCGTAGCGCTCGATGAGTTCGGGGTACGTGTGCCGCACGAGCGGCGTGATGCGGATTTTCTTCATACTTTTCTCCGTTGTGCCGTGTTTTTTTACAGTATAACACGGCAAAAGCCGCTTTTCAAGCGCGCGGACGTGTGGTATACTGTGGAAAAGATTTTCTTTGAGGTGACGTTATGCAAAAACTTCTGCAAAAAAGCCCGCTTGCCTTCGCGCTTTTCTGTATCGGTATCTACGTCGTCGGCATGAGCGCCGCGGACGAGGCCTCGACGTTTTTCGGCGTGGAAAAAAGTTTTTCGCTTGCCTTCTCTCTTTTGTTCTCTCTCTTGCTTTTGCGGATCACGTTCAAAAGCTCAAATGCAAGAAATTTCGGACTCTGCCGCCCCGTACACGCCAAAGCCGCGCTGTACTTCGTGCCGCTCTTTGTGCTTTGCAGCATCAACTTCTGGCTTGGCGTGCAGATGAACCTCGGCGTTTTGGAGACGGTCCTGTACGTGTGTTCCATGGTCTGCGTGGGCTTCTTGGAGGAGATCATCTTCCGCGCTTTTCTGTATCGCGCCATGGAAAAAGACAGCCCCCGCGCCGCCGTCATCGTCTCCTCGCTCACCTTTGGCATCGGCCACGTGGTAAATCTTCTTTCGGGTGCAGACCTTGTGCCGACGCTCTGCCAGATCGTCTATGCCACCGTGTTCGGTTTCGTGTTCGTTCTGCTCTTCTCGCGCACGAGGTCGCTCTTGCCCTGCATTGCGGCGCACGCGTTCATCAACGCGACGAGTGCCTTTGCCGCAGAGGCGCTGCACGAGGGAACTGCGCTGATCGTAACCTCTCTTGTGCTGGCTGTCGGCGGCGCGCTCTACGCGCTTTATTTATACCGCGCCCTGCCGAAGGAGGCTTGAATTTGCAAGAAGAAAAGCCGACGGAATTTCCGTCGGCTTTTTTTATTCTTCGCGGAACTGTCCCGCGTAGAGGTTTGCGTAAGTGCCGTTTTGCTTCAGCAGCTCTTCGTGCGTGCCGCGCTCGGTGATGCGGCCCTCTTCGACGACTGCGATCTCGTCGGCGTTTTTGATGGTGGAGAGTCGGTGCGCCACGTCGAGGGTCG
>JAFYLE010000079.1 GCA_017537265.1 Clostridia bacterium
GGCTTCTTCCTGCAGGGCAACAACTGCACCTGCGGCGAATTTGAAGAACTGCGCGCCTATCTTGCCGCAAAGCTCCTTTGGGAACCGCAAATGTCCCGCCGCGCATACTACAACCATATGGACGAGTTCCTCGCGGGCTACTACGGAAAAGCCGCAAAGTACGTACGCAAGTACATCGACCTCATTCAGAAGACGGAGCCCGACACGCACTTCCACCTCTACGCCGACCCGATGCAGATCTTCCCGCCGCGTTACGTAGAGAAAAACGGCAAAAAAGTCGTTGACATGAGCTTCGTAAATGCGGGATGGCGCATCTGGAACAAAGCTCTGGAAGCCGTCAAAGATGAAAAAGTGTATTTCAACCGCGTGCAGAAATCCTCCCTGCAACACCTCTACTACGAGATCAGCCTGCGCCACGCAACGCTGGAAGCAAGCGACGACCCCAAGGTGCGCTCAAAGAAATCGTCGTCTTAAACCGCAAGTTCCACAAGCTGATCCTCAAATACGACGCGCTCTTCATCTGCGAAGGCGGAAAAGCCCCCGAAAAGCCCAATCTTCAAAATCACCCCTTACAATGGCGTATGAACTAAACATTCGACCCAAAAAGGAAAACGATATGAAAACCAGAATCCTCTCTCTCTTCCTCGCTTTACTCTTCCTGCTGCCCCTCTGCACGTCCTGTGCAAAAGCCGAGCCCGCAACATCGGATACCGAAGCCATGACGCTCGCCAAAGACGGAAAGAGCGACTACCGCATCGTCATCCCCGCCGATGACATTGAATACCGCAAGGTGGCAAAAGAGCTGCAAAAGTACTTTGCCGAAATCTCGGGCGCAGAGCTTGAAATCTGCACCGAAGAGACGGAAGCCTCGGGCAAGGAATTTATACTCGGCAACGCCCGCGACAACGAAGAAAAGACCGACCTTGAAGCCCTCGGCGAAGAAGGCTTCTGCGTCCGTCCGGACGGGGAGAACATCCGCATCATCGGTGACGTACGCGGCACGCTCTACGGTGTGTACGAATTTTTTGAACAGCAATTGGACTGCCGCTTCCTCGGCAAGGAGACCTCCATCCTCCCCAAACAGTCGGAAGTGAAGATCGCCCCCTTTGAGGAAAACATACAGACACCCGGCTTCTCCTGGCGTCGCCACAGCCACACCTATACCAACCAAGAGCCCATGCGCACCAACTGCACCTGGGGCTCTGCCGATCACTATATCGGCGGCGACTACACCTATGCAAAAGGCCAAGTCTGCCACACTTTCGGTCCGCTGCTCGGTTGGTCCAAATCGCAATCTTACCACAAGCAACCCTGTCTGACCGACGAGGAAGTATACGAAAAAATGCTTGCGACCGCCCGCGCGTGGATGGCGGAAGATCCCGACGTTGAGATCATCTCCATCTCCCAAAACGATGCCGCCGTTCAGGACACCGGCGAGTGCAAGTGCGAAAACTGCGTAGCTTCCAACGAGCTTTACGGAGCAAGCGGTACGATGCTCAACTTCGTCAACCGCATTGCCAACGAGCTGAAAAAAGACTACCCCAACGTCATGGTGGAAACACTTGCCTACATTCACACCGACGAGGTCCCGAAAGGCGGCGTCGTCCCCGCCGACAACGTGATCATCCGTTTCTGCACGATGGCGGGCTGCATCCAGCACTCTCTGGAAAACGAAGACCGCACGGCCGACGGCATCTACCCTTCCAACACGGTTCGCCACTACGAAAACCTCACCGCGTGGTCCAAGATCGCCAAAAACCTTTACATTTGGGAATACGACATCAACTTCGGCAGCGTCTTTACCACCATTCCCAACTTTGACCGTCTGTACGAAAACGTCAACCTCTACTACCGCCTCGGTGTGGACGGCGTATTCATTCAAGGCTTGGGCGAATGCGGCGAATACGACCACCTGCGCGCATACCTCTGCTCCAAGCTGCTTTGGAACCCCGCAATGTCTTACGAGGAATACCAAACTCTGATGGCAGACTTTATGTACGTCTATTACGGTGACGGCGCCGCAGACATTCTGGAATGCATCGATTACTCCAAAGGCATGCTCGATCACCTCCACCCCTCCATGTACCACGATCTCACCAGATACTGGCCCTTCGTCAAGGACGAAGAAGGCAAGGTGGATCGCACGCACTGCGACAAGATGATGGAATACATGGAAAACGCCTACAAAAATGCGCGTACCATTCGCCTCAAGCGCAGAGTGGAACGCGCAATGCTCCCCTACCTGTACTACAAGAGTGCCGTAATTTGCATGGACGTCGTCAACAAAAATGCCCCGCTTTCCGAACTGATCGAAGTAAACGAGCGCATCTACGAAATCATGCAGCGGGAAAACCTCAAGTCCTACAGAGAAGGCTTTACCATTCCCGCAAATCCCAACCTCAAAAACACCGTTATGTACTGGGGCCTCGGCGGCGAAGCGATCTTCAACACCACCACCGAAAACGCCTACCTGAAATCACAAAATCAATAACCCGTACATACCTGCTGTTAAGGATATTTCATCATGTTAAAAAAGATACTTTCCCTCATTCTCTCTCTTCTCATCGCCTTGCCTCTTCTTGCTGCATGCAAACAAGAAGCTGATCCTTACGAAGGCAAACTGCTGCTCTCCGACCACGGCGAGAGCAACTATCGCATCGTCACAAGCGCCGATGCAAGCGATACGCTGTACGCCACGGCGTGCGAACTGCAAAAATATTTCTACGCCATAACCGGCGCCACGCTCGAAATCGTCGATGACACGACGGAAGCTGCCGAGCACGAGATCGTCCTCGGCAAGACGACACGCAACGAGGGCGACAAAAAGATCGACCGCGTCTATCTCGGAGATGAAGGCTTCTGCATCCGTAACGCAGGCGAAAGCATCTTCATCGCCGGAGGTGAAGATCGCGGCACGCTCTACGGTGTGTACGCCTTCCTCGAAGAATACCTCGGCGTGCGCTACTGGGCGGAGCACGAAGAGACCGTCCCGCGCAAAAGCACGCTTTTCATTGACAAATTTGAAGACGACAACATACAAAAACCCGGCTTTGAATTTCGTTTGCAATCCCACCAGACCGCAAAGTCCTACACCGAAAAAATGCACTTGAACGGTGCATGGTCCGGCGACTACCAGCCCATCGCGGGCGGAATTGAGTACACGGGCCCGTGGTACGTGCATACCTTTGGCTCTCTGATCGGCTGGAACTCCTCCCACAGCTATTGCCGTCAACCCTGCTTGAACGACGAAAACACCTTCCAGAAGATGTTTGACGCCGCCTGCAAATACATAGAAGAAAACCCGAACGCGACGGTCATCTCCATCTCCCAAAACGACTCGACCCTTGCCAACTCCGGTGAATGCAAATGCGAGCACTGCTTCGCCGACCAGGAAACCTTCGGCTCCTCCGGCGCGATGTTGATCTTCATCAACCGCATGGCAAACGCCCTGAAAAGCAAGTATCCGCACATTTATGTGGAAACGCTGGCTTACTACTACACCCAGGAGCCGCCCAAGGGCGGCATCACCCCCGCCGAAAACGTGATCGTCCGCTTCTGCAACGCGGGCGGTTGCATGCTGCACTCCTACGAAAGCGAGTCCCCTGACGCAACCGGCCTTTACCCCGAAAACAACCGCGCCGCCTACGAAAACCTCAAGGGCTGGGCTGAAGTGGCCGACCTGCTTTACATCTGGGACTACAACATTGACTTCGGCAGCGCCCTCACCATGATCCCCAACCTTGACCGTCTGTATGAAAACATCACCACCTACTACAAGCTCGGTGCAGACGGCATCTACATGCAAGGCATGCGAGACGGCGGTGAATTGGACCGTCTGCGCGGCTACCTCACCTCCAAACTGTTATGGAACCCGCGTATGTCCTACGCAGACTACGAAGCACTCATTGCGGAATTCCTGGTTGGATATTACGGAAAGGCCGCCCCCTTCATCTCCGAATACATCGACTACATGGAAGAGATCTGCCGTAACACGCACCCTGCGATGTACCACGATTTCACCCGCTTTATCCCGTTGAAAAACGCAGACGGGCAAGTGGACAGAACGCACCTGGAGGTGCTGAAGAAATTTTACGAAAACGCACTTGAAGCGGCAGACAACTACGAAATGCAGCTTCGCGTGCGGCGTGCGCTGATGCCCATTCTCTACTACGAGACGCTCGTCGTTGCCGCCGAGCTGTCTGCCGAGGGCGCCGACGATGCAAAAGTCGAACAGACGCTTTTCCCGCTCAACAAAAACCTGCGCAACGAAATGAAGGTCGCCGGCATCAAAAACGTAAAAGAAGGGCAGGCGATCCCCTCACTCCCGAACTGGAAAAACACCATGCTCTACTGGGGATGGGACGGCAGGCTCATCTACGATGAGGCAAGTGCCGCCGCGCACGAAAAAGCCAAAGAAGACAGTAAAAACGGCACATCGTCCGATGGGAACACCATCGACGTGACTCAGGGCCAGCTCGACGCTGAAAAAGAAAGCGAACAAAACTAATCTCAAGGACAAAAAAGTATGAAATACACAACCCGAATTCTCTGCCTCGGTCTCTGTCTGCTCCTCTTACTGCCCACCTTGTTCTCCTGTCAGAACGAGGGTCTTAAAAGCGCCCCTCTTCGCGAAGGTGCGCTCCGTCTCGCCGAGCACGGCAAGAGCGACTACCGCGTGGTCATCGGCAAAGATGCAAGCGAAGACACCAAAAAGATGGCAGAGGAATTTGTACGTTACTTTGAACAGATTTGCGGTGCAAAGCTTTCCATTGTGACCGACGAGACCAAGCCGCAAGACAAGGAATTCATCATTGGCAAAACCAGCCGTGCCGCGGACGGAGAATTGCCTTACGACGAACTCGGACAGGAGGGCTACGCCTACGCCGACGTCAACGCCAGCATCGTCATGAGCGGCAACACGGATCGCGCGGTGGCGTACTCGGTCTACGCATTCCTGGAAGAGAGACTCGGCGTACTCTATTTGAGCGCCGACTACGAATACATCCCCAAGCGAAACGCTCTGGACGTTATGGGAGACCTCGAAAACCAAAGCGTTCCCGGATTTTGGTATCGGGATATGGGGCACATCGGCCACAACGACTCCGAGTGGATGGTGAAAATGCGTCTCAACTCCCGTCAAAGCCTCGGTAGCGAAAACCACCGAAAAAATCCTTTCGTCGGGGGTGGCGAAGGATACGCAGACTGGTTCGTGCACACCATCGGCAAGCTTGCGGAAATGCCGAAAAACGATGACGGCACTCACTTCAACACGCAACCCTGCCTGACCGATGAAAACGTCTATCAAACCGTGCTCAAAAACGTGCGCGCATGGCTGGAACAATATCCTGACGCGACCATTGTCTCCATCTCTCAAAACGACGGCACCCAAGAGTCCTCCATGTGCGCGTGCGACAACTGCAAAAAGATCTACAATAATTACGGCAACGTGCAAAGCGCGCTGTGGATCTGGTTCGTCGGCCTCATTGCCACGGAGCTTGCCGACGAATACCCCGACGTTCATTTTGAGACCCTCTCCTACAACTTTACCACGATGCCGCCCA
>JAFYLE010000080.1 GCA_017537265.1 Clostridia bacterium
ATTTTTGCGGAACGCTTTGGTTCGCTTTTGAAAGAAAAAGAAATTCGTCAGGTAGAACTTTGCCGCATGGCGGAAGAACGCGGAATGAAACTCGGCAAGAGCCAGATCTCGCAGTACGTCTCCGGCAAGACTTTGCCGCGCCGCGATATGCTTGCCTTCCTTGCGGAGGCGCTGGACGTCTCGCCCGAGTGGCTTTGCGGCAAGGACGGGGGAGAGGCGACCCCTGCGGGTGAGCGCACCTTCTCCAAGTCGCACAAGCTGGACAACGTGCTTTACGACGTGCGCGGTCCCGTGCTGGACGAGGCGATGCGCATTGAGAACGAGGGCATGCAGGTGCTCAAGCTCAACATCGGCAATCCCGCGCCGTTCGGCTTTTGCACGCCGGACGAGGTCATTTTCGACATGCGCCGTCAACTGACCGAGTGCGAGGGATACTCCGATTCCAAGGGGCTCTTCACCGCGCGCAAGGCCATCATGCAGTACGCGCAGCTCAAGAAGATCCCCGACGTTTCCGTGGACGATATCTACACCGGCAACGGCGTGAGCGAGTTGATCAATCTGTCCATGTCCGCGCTGTTAAACCCCGGTGACGAGGTGCTCATCCCGTCTCCCGACTATCCGCTCTGGACGGCTTGCGTCACGCTGGCGGGCGGTCGCGCGGTGCACTACCTCTGCGACGAGCAGAGTGACTGGAACCCCGACATCTCCGACATTCGCAAAAAGGTCACCTCCCGCACCAAGGCCATCGTCATCATCAACCCCAACAATCCCACGGGCGCGCTCTATCCGCGTGAGATCTTGGAGCAGATCGTCGAGGTGGCGCGGGAGCATCGGCTCATCATCTTCTCCGACGAGATCTACGACCGTCTGGTGTACGACGGCGGGGAGCACATCTCCATCGCAAGCCTTGCGCCCGACCTGTTCTGCGTGACTTACAGCGGTCTGTCCAAGTCGCACATGATCGCGGGCTTCCGCATCGGCTGGATGATCCTTTCCGGCAACAAGAAGATCGCGCGCGACTACATCGCGGGGATCAACATGCTGACCAACATGCGTCTGTGCTCCAACGTGCCCGCACAGTCCATCGTGCAGACCGCGCTCGGCGGCCAGCAGATGGGCGAGCGCCATCTGGTACCCGGCGGCAGACTGTACGAGCAGAGAGAGTACGTGTACAACGCCCTCAACGCCATTCCCGGCATCACGGCGGTCAAGCCGAAGGCCTCCTTCTACATCTTCCCGAAGATCGACGTCAAGAAGTTCGACATCGTAAACGACGAAAAGTTTGCCCTGGATCTTCTGCGGGAGAAAAAGATGCTGCTCATTCACGGCCGCGGCTTCAACTGGGGCGAGGCGGATCACTTCCGCGTGGTGTTCTTGCCGCGCGTGGAGATCCTGCAGGACGCCGCCGAGCGACTCTCCGACTTCCTCTCCTACTACAAGCAGAGATAAAAGCAAAAAAGCAAGCGCAAAAGCGCTTGCTTTTTTGGGGTTTTAGAAACAAAAAAACAAACGAAAAAACAGCGTTTTCGTTTGCCCCAACACGCTTGTTATAACAAAGGAAAAAGGGGTGTGTCAATAGGTTTTTGAGAGGTTCTCCCTTGTGCATAAAATGGACACAAAAAGTTTAGCAACTATGCGAATGGATTTTGCGCGCAGGTTCTGCTACAATAAAGGTGCAGAAAGGAAAGGTGATTCCGATGTTCAATCTGCAGACCGAGTGTTCCGTATAACGGTCTAAAACAAACGGGAGGACAGATTCTCAGAAGCGTCTGCACTACCGTACGGGACTTGGATAGATCGCAAAGATCTCGTGTGTAAGGTGTAAAACAGAGTGCAGTGGGGAATCGAGTCAACAGAAAGAGAGGTTGAGATGAAGTTAGATACTAAGATAAGTGAGAAATAACCCTTGGTCATGTGAGTGTGAAGAAACCGTGGCCAAGGGTTATTTTTTTGTCCGCCGAGTGGCGGCTTTTCTTTTTTGTGACGATTGTGATAGCCGGGGCAAGCCCCTTTTTCTTTTTTTGTGCAAAAATGATGGTTTGTAACCTTTTTGTGAATCGGTGTATTGTTTCTATACAACGCGCGTCTTTTGTGATATAATGGAAAGGACGAATCTGTCGGAAAGGAGCCCTTATGGCATCCCAAACAAAAAAGCTTTCATATGTTTTACCTCACCCGGAGGCGAAGAGTGTCCCCGGCATGTTGCATGATTCCGCCCGCCTTTACCCGAAGAAGGACGTTTTCCGTTACGTGCGTGCGGGTTGCGAATGTGCTGTGACGTATGCACAGTTCGAGCGCCTGACAGATGCGCTTTCCTGTGCGTTTCAGTCCCGGAGCCTTGCAACCTTCCACGTTGCGCTCATCGGGGAAAAGAGCCCCGAGTGGATCGCCGCCTACCTTGCCGTGGTGAGTGCGGGAGGCGTTGTGGTTCCCATGGATAAGGAGCTGGACCGCGCGCAGATTCCCGGCTTTGTGAAGCAGGCGGATTGTGACGCCTGTATTTATACCTCTACGTATGCCCCCGTGCTGGAAGCGGAGGATGAAAACCTTTCCGGCATTGCCCTGCGCGTGCTTTTGGACACCGATTGCCCGACGGAAGAGATTTTGGGCGCGGGCATCAGAAGCGATGCCTCCGAGGTTTGCGTACGCTTTTCCGAGTTTGCCCGCTTTGGTGAGGATCTGCTCGTGCACGGCATGGAGCCCGAGCCGAAGACGGACCTTGACAAGCTCTCCGTGTTGCTGTTCACTTCCGGCACCACGGGCACGTCCAAAATGGTTATGCTCTCGCAAAACAACATCCTGTTTTGCTGCAACCGCGGCATCAAATACGTTGCCGTGACGGAGGAGGACGTGTTCCTCTCCATTTTGCCCCTGCACCATACCTATGAGATGAGTTGCGGCATTTTGGTGGCCATTTTGCGCGGCTGTACCATCGCCATCAACGACCGTGTTACCGCCCTGCTCTCCGACTTCAAGCGTTTTTGCCCCTCGGTCATCTGCGTGGTGCCCACGGTGCTCTCCGTCATGTATAAGAAAATTCTGGAAACCGCGCGCAAGGAAGGCAAGGAAAAGACTCTGGTCACCGCGCGCAGAATCTCCGGTTCTTTGAAAAAAATGGGTATCGACGTGCGCCGCAAGCTGTTTGCCACGGTTCTTGCGGCCTTCGGCGGGAATTTGCGCCTCGTGGTCTCCGGCGGCGCGGCTTGCTCCGCGGAGCTTATTGAAAACATGGAGGCCTTCGGCCTGAAAATCAGTCAGGCCTACGGCATCACCGAGTGTTCGCCCGGTGTGGCCATGATTCCGCACAACGTCACCAATTACGCTTCCTGCGGTCTGCCCATCGTCGGCCAGCAGGTCATCATTGAAAAGGCGTGCGAAGAGGACGAAACGGGTGAAATCGTGGTGCGTGGCGGAAACGTCATGCTCGGCTATTATAAGAACGAGCAGGCCACCCGCGAGGTCCTGACCGAGCATGGCTGGTTTTATACCGGCGACTGCGGATATCTGGATGAGGACGGATTCCTCTACATCACGGGCAGAAAGAAAAACGTTCTGGTGCTGGATTCCGGCAAAAACGTCTTTCCCGAGGAGATCGAGGAATATCTGGAAGGCATTTTCGGCTTGAAGGAGTGTATGGTCACTACCCGTCGCCGTGAGGACGGCCTGCAGCAGCTGACTGCCATCCTCCTGCCGGAGACGGAGGCACTTGCCACCCGCGGCATTGAGGGTGACGAAGCCATCCTTGCCTATTTTGAGGATGCGGTGAAGAAGGTGAACGGTCGCCTTGCCACCTTCCGCCAGATCAAGCGCGTGGAGATCCGCAAAAAGCCCTTCCCCAAAACCTCCACACTGAAAATTCAGCGCCACAAGGTTCAAGAGGAAGAGCAATAAACCGAAAAAAGCACCACCCCCGACAGCTGTCGGGGGTGGTTTTTGATTTCTGGTTGAGTATAGGCACTTGTGAGGAGGAGACTGCCTTCATTCTGTCGCGGAAAGGTTGGATTTTTACCATAAACTATACCTGCCTTTGTCCGTGGATCAACAAAGGCGGGTCGTGTAAAAAACTTCTTGGTTGTCATTGACAACTATCGTCGGGACTTATATAATAGAAGAAATTCATAAAATCTCTCAAAAAGCACTGAAACAAGGAGGAATCCCGATGAAAAAATTCACCTCCCTTGCGAAGTTTTGTGCTTTTTGTCGAGCGTTTTTTACCTTGCTTTGAAAAAGTTTGGTTTAAAATTGAACTTTTCTTTTTTAAAATTGAACTTTTTGAACAAAGTGTGTAAATTTTGGAAAAACGGTTGCAGTTTTCCCTGTTTGCGTATAATAGGGGGGGGCAAAGGTTCAATTTTGAGAGGTTTTAATGGAAAGTTCAATTTTTGCGGAACGCTTTGGTTCGCTTTTGAAAGAAAAAGAAATTCGTCAGGTAGAACTTTGCCGCATGGCGGAAGAACGCGGAATGAAACTCGGCAAGAGCCAGATCTCGCAGTACGTCTCCGGCAAGACTTTGCCGCGC
>JAFYLE010000081.1 GCA_017537265.1 Clostridia bacterium
GTTTGATGTGCCTGTTTCTGCACACGCAACCGCTGCAGGGAGAAGCATAAGGGCCGCCAAAATCAGGCAAATGAAACGAGGTAATCTTTGATATTTCATACTATTCCTCCAGTTTAGAGTGACAAGAATGATACGAACTAGCCCGAGAGCCTTAATTTTTGGCGCTTAGGGGCTTGTCGTCCTAGCAAGGTTAATACATTGCGTCGTCCTCCGCACCCAAAATCACCTAAAAATTAATGCTCTCGGGTCGGAGATTTTTTGGCTGACAAATATTCGTCAGCAGCAGGAAAACGCCGATGATAGTATATTAATACATTCGAGGCGTTTGACGAACTGATGGCGGATATTTGTCGCCAAAAAACTAGTTCGTATTATTCTTGTCACTCTATAATATATCACAAAAACGCGCAAAAAGCAAGAAAACGCGGGAAAGCCGTGAAAACTTTCCCGCAGATCGGTGTGAATTTTAAAATCCGTCGCTTTTGCCGCGAAGGCGGCGGATGAGGGTGTGGACAATGCCCGCGGGTATCGCGGTGATGGCGCAGGAAAGTGCGAAGAGAAGCTCGCCCGAGGAGAGAGGAACCGTTCGGAGCACCGCGCCGCCGACGTAGGTAAAAAGAAGTTGGAGAAAGGCGACCGAGGTTATTATCGCGACGAAAACTGCATTTTTGCCGAGTCCGGAGAAGATATTCAGTCTGTCCGAGCGCGAATTGAAGCAGTTAAAGAGTCCGAGAAAAACGAAAAAGGCAAAAAATCCCGTTAGAAAGCGAACGTCGCCCGCACTTTCGGTGAAATGCGCCGCGGCACGGTCGGAAAGGAGAAACCACAGCGACACCGCGAGGCTGAAAAGTCCGAGAAAGGTGATCCGACTTTTCATATACGGCGAGAGGATCTCCTCGTCGCGCCGCTTTGGTTTTTCGCGCATTATGCGCTCCTCTGCCGCCTCGCCCGCGAAGGCAAGACCGCCGAGAGTGTCCATTATGAGATTGAGCCAGAGCATCTGCACGACCGTTACGGGCTGATCGATGCCGATAAAGGGTCCTGCCATTGAAATTCCGACGGCGGAGAGGTTGACGGTGAGCTGGAGGCAGATGAATTTTCGGATGCTTTTGAAGATGTTACGACCGAAAAGGACGGCGTTTGCGATGCCGTCGAGGTCGTTTGAGAGGATCACCACGTCGCCCGCGTCCTTGGCGACCGCGCTTCCGCAGCCCATTGCAAACCCGACGTCGGCGGCGCGGAGAGCGGGGGCGTCGTTGATTCCGTCGCCCGTCATACCCGTCACGCGCCCTTCGGCTTGCGCAATGCGGACGAGTCGGCTCTTGTCGCTCGGCAGAGCACGGGCAACGCAGGCAAGTCGGGGCAAAATTTCGGCAACCTCGCGGTCACTCATCCGCGCAAGCTCGCCCGATTCGATAACAAGCGAGCGGCTTGGCGAGGTAAGCGAGCATTCGTGCGCGATGTGCTCGGCGGTCGCGCGGGCATCGCCCGTGACCATAACGACCTGCACACCCGCGCCGCGAAGCCGAGAAAGTGCGGCGGACGCGCTTTTTCTGATCGGGTCGCGGAGAAGTACGCCGCAAACGAGGCGGAGACCATAGGGAATCGGCGCTTTTTCGGTCAAACTACCGCCTTTTTTGACAGCAACTACAAGTCCGCGCGCGCCGAAGGAGGATTCGGCGGTCAGCCGCCGCGCGAAGGCGTGATTTGAGCCCGCGACATGAGGAAGAAGATACTCGGGCGCGCCCTTGTAGATGACGAAACGCTCGCCGCGCCATATTATCTCTGCGGCGGAAAATTTGCGTGTGCTGTCGAAGGGGAGCTTGCGGACGACCTCGCAATCGACCTTTTTGCCCTTGACGGAGGCAAGAAGCGCACGATCGGTGGCATTTCCGCCGATGATCTGCTCGCTCCCGCCCGAAAAACCGATCTCGGACGAGGTGTTTTTCGTCGCGCAAAGCGTGTAGAGCGCACCCTCGTCGGGGCATTCGCGCAGAAATTCGGCAACCGTGGAAAAGCTCTCGCCGTCGGGCGCGAGGATCGCGGAAACCTTCATCACGCCCTCGGTCAGCGTGCCCGTTTTGTCGGTGAAAAGCAGATCCATACTGCCCGCCGCCTCGATTCCTACCGCTTTTTTGACCAGCACGCCGCGCCGCGCCATCCGTCGGACGTTTGAGGAGAGCACGACCGCGATCATCATCGGAAGTCCCTCGGGGCCGGCAACCACTACCACGGTGAGCCCGAGTGTGAAGGCATCGAGCAAGCGGGTGAGCAGGTATGGCACGTCGGTCAGCTTTGAGAGGATGATCACGCTGTCAAAGGCGCTGTCAAGCAAAAAGGCATTGAAAAGATAGGCAACCGCAACGAGCACCGCGCCGACGTAGCCAAGTCGACTTATCTGCCCCGCGAGCTTGCGAAGGCGCACCTTGAGCGGACTTTCACGCACCTCAAGCTGCACCTCGCGAGATATCGAGCCGAGCATCGTCGCCGCGCCGACGAGCTTGACCTCCATTTTGCCCTCGCCCGAGGTCA
>JAFYLE010000082.1 GCA_017537265.1 Clostridia bacterium
CGGCCGTTTGTCTTTTGCCGCGCTCCCCTTCTTCTGCGGCACGACTTTGTGGTTCGTTCCCGCATTCTTCCTTTTGAACGGGCTGAACGTTCAGAATCTCGCCTTGTCCAAAAATGCCTTATCGTTACTGATCCAAACTCTTGCAGAGAGATTTATCGCGCCCCAGCGCATCGCCTCCGCCTGCTTCTTTTTTGCGGCAATTTTGCTTTTGGCTCTTGCCGTTGTGTTCTTGACGCGCAAAGCGCGGACGCAATCTGAACAGAGCGCGCAGGCCGTTGCAAGTTCGGCACAAGACTCTGTTGAAGCGAAAGAAGGCGCAGAAGCGAAAGAGGGCGCCGAAGAGCAAGAAAAACCTCTTGCTCCGACGGACTCTCAGGAGTAATTCAGCGTACGTTTTGTGGGTTGTGCGGCGGGTAAAACGGCTTTTGCTGCGGCGTGGAGTGCAGATCTGTCAGTCTGAGTTCCCGTTCTGCCGTCGCAGCCTGCGGAGCATTCAGCGGCATATCCTGCAGCTTGTCTTTTTTGTCTTTTTTTCGTTTATCCTGCATTCTGTTCACCTCCGAAGTTAGTATGCATCAAATGGTGGCCAAGTTATGAGTCTCTTTTTCAAAAAATTACCCAAGAACGAAAAAAGCCGTGCCTATCGTCTTGCCAAAGCGCAGAAGTACGACGGCATGACCGTGCAGTACGTGACCGAACGGCTGGAGTCGGGCGAGGTCGTGCTTGGCAAAGCCGGCAGCATCAGCGTGCGCGAGGGGGAAGTCATCGTGCTTTCTTCACAGCAGATCGTTTTTCGCTGTATGGCGGAGGATCTGAACGCCTCCGACTTGCTTTCCGGCAACGGCGCGATCTTGATCGGCACGGATATTTTGACGGGCCGTGAACGCACCATAGTCGTTCACTTCTTATATTACAGAAAATAATCTCAAAGGAGAATTAATATGGCACTTACCGATCGCAAAATCAACGTAGAGATCACAATGGAGACCGGCGGCAAGATCTGCGCCGAGCTCTATCCGGACCTCGCTCCCATCACCGTGGAAAACTTCGTTTCCCTGGCAAAGAAGGGCTTTTATAATGGCCTGACTTTCCACCGCATCGTCGAGGGCTTCGTCATTCAGGGCGGTGATCCCGTGGGCAACGGCACCGGAGGCAGCGGCAAGAATATCAAGGGCGAGTTTGCCGCAAACGGCGTCCAAAACGACTTAAAGCACGAGCGCGGCGTTCTTTCCATGGCACGCGCCATGGCGTACGACTCCGCCTCCAGCCAGTTCTTCATCATGCTTGCTCCCGCATATTACCTTGACGGTCAGTACGCCGCATTCGGTCGCGTGACCGAGGGCATGGACGTGGTCGACTCCATCGTGGAGAATTATCTCAAGGGCTCTCCCATCGTCCCGACGATGGAAAGTGTCGTCGTTCTGTAAAAGCACAAAAAAAGAACTCCTTTGCCGGTCGGCAAAGGAGTTCTTTTATAGTCTTTGCATCTGTCGCAAGAAGCAGAAGATCGACAGACCCGTTATCAAAAAAGCGGAGAAGATCGGTGACAAAAGATGCAATGCGACCGCTTCGTAATTTCCGTGTTGTAACGTTTTGGCAAGTTCGACGGCGTGGTAGAAGGGGAGTGCCGTCGCAATTTTTTCAAATAGTCCGCCGATCAAGGAAAGGTCGAACCATATGCCGGAGAGCCAGGCCGTAAGGTTCGTCAAAAGCGCTCCGCAAATTCCGCCGACTTGCTTTGCATTCAGCATACTTCCGCACAGAAGCCCGAGGGAAATATGAAGGAGGGCGATCGGGAAGATCGAGATGAGTGCAAACAGCGTGTTGACCCCAACCGAAAGCCCCAAAGGAACGGAAGCCAGAAGGCAGAGCAAACTTTGCAGAAGCGCCAACGGCAACAGCGGCAGCGTGTAGCCCAGGATAAAATCCGCCGCCGTAAGAGGTGTGGTGTATAACCGTTGCAAAAACGCGCTTTCGCGGTCTTTTGCGACGAGCGTTGCGGCAAACAGGCTGAAGAACGAGAGCCCGAATACGCAGATCCCGGGCGCAAGATCGTTGATCTCAAAGAGCGGCGTCGGGATGTTTTTTTGTAAGGTGCTCAAAAGCAGCAGCAGTATAAGCGGGAACCCAAGCCCGAAGAAAATCGTTGCGGGATCACGCAGGATTTCTTTTGTGCAACGTCTTGCAAATGCTAACATAGTTCTTCTTCCTCCCGTATGAGCGAGACAAACGCCGTTTCAAGGTTTTGTGCATTTGCTTTTTCCTTGAGTTCTTGCGTCGTTCCGAGCGCAATGAGTTTCCCGTTTTTCAGAATTCCGATCCGGTCGGCGAGCGACTCCGCCTCTTCGAGATAATGCGTGGTCAGAATGATGGTAGAGTCCTTTTTTATCGTGCGGATGAGATCCCAAAGATCGTGTCTTGCAGTCACGTCCAACCCGAGCGTCGGTTCATCCAAAAACAGGATCTTTGGTTCTGCGATCAATGCTAGGGCAATGTTGACTTTTCTTTGCCACCCGCCGGAGAGTTTGCCGGCTTTTCGGTGCAAGACGTCGTTTAGCTTCAGTTTTTCTGCAATCTCACTTACTTTGGCGTTGGTCTTTTCTTTGGAAAACTTGTGGATGTCACAGAGCAGGCAAAGATTTTCCTGAACGCTGAGGTTCGGTGCGAGAGCGGTTTCCTGCGGAGAGACGCCGAGGATGCGTTTTACGTTTTTTCTTTCGTGCGTGACGCTGAGCCCGTTTATGAAGGCATCGCCGCTTGAGGGAGAACTCAGGCATGACAAGAGCTTGATGAGCGTGGTCTTTCCGGCGCCGTTCATGCCCAAAAGGGCAAAGAGCTCACCTTCTTCGATTTTCAGATTCAGAGAATCAAGGGCCGTGAGGTCCTTGTATTTTTTGCTGAGGTTGATCGTTTGGATGGCAGTCATTTTTGCACCCTTTCACCTTTGATGCATTGATTATAGCAGAAAAATTTTTTAAGAAAGCCGTGTTTTGCATCAACGGTGCCTTGCGGCGTTTCAGCGGTCACTTTTCACGGTTTAAAGGTATAAAAAAAGGGGTGTTCCCGTCGGGAACACCCTTCTTTTTTTGTGTTTAAGATTTGCGGATCGCTTTAAAGATGGCACCGAGGCTCGGTTGGTTTCCGTAGAGCAATACACCCACGCGGTAGATCTTTGCGGCAAGCACGCCGATTGCGGCGGTAGTTGCGGCGAGAATGCCGACGGAGATGATGATCTCGTGCACGGCCACCTTCGTCATGCAGATGCGCGCAAACATGGCCATCGGGGAGGTAAAGGGAATAAAGGAGCAGACCTGCATCAGCGTGTTGTTCATGTCACCGTTGATGATACCGAACATAACGACCATGAATCCCGCAATGAACAGGAAGGTGATGGGAAGCACGGAGGTGTTGATGTCTTCAAGCTTTGAAGCCGTGGAGCCGATCGCACCGTAGAGGAAAGCGTAGATCAAGAAGCCCAGCAGGAAGAAGAGCAGCATGTATCCGAGAAGTGCGGGCGGCATGTCGAAGATGGAGTTGATCATAAGGTCGTTTTCCCAGTCCGCGCGCGTCAGGTTAAAGGCGACGTACGCTGTTCCGAAGATGGCGCCGAGTTGGATCAGTCCCGCAAGGCAGGAGGCAAGCACTTTGCCGAAAAGCAAACTGACGGGGTTTGCGCTTGTGATCAAAAGTTCCATTGCACGGGAGCTCTTTTCAGTCGCCACGTTGGTTGCCACCATCTGTCCGTAGAGCATGATGACCATGTAGAGGGCCATGATCATGATGTAGGTGTAGAAGAAGATCTCTTCCTGACTTTTGCCGAGCGTTTCGGTGGTGGAGGTAATCGTCACGTTGAGGGCACTTTGTGCATCCTCCGGGCTCACACCGTTTTGCACCAGGAAGTCAAGGCGCACGAATTCTTGCAGCACCTCGCTTGCCACAGAGCTGTTCATATCAAACATCAACAGATCGTTGACGTAGTAAGTGAAGTCGGTTGCCGTGTGCAGCACGAAGGCGCAGTCGGCGTCTTCGTTTTTAATTTTTTCTTTGATAACGGCAGTCTCATCGTCGGACAAAACGACGTAGTATTCGGGGAAAGCGGTTTCGAACAATGTCTGCAGCGTTTCCTCGGACAGCTGTGCTTCACTTTTGAGCAGAAGCGTGCCGATCTTTTCCGTCACAAGTTCTTCGTGCTCGCCGTTTTCCGTTTCGGCGTGCTCTTCGGAGATGAGCGCACCGATGCGCGGCGAAAAGAGCAAGAGTGCCACGATCAGCATAGCGGCCAGCGTAATGCCGATGAAGATCTTGTTTTTCAGAAAGTGTTTTATTTCGAAGTTAAAAATTCTCGCAAACTGTTTCATCGTTAGCCCTCCACGGGGGCATCGCCCGCGTATTGTACAAAGATGTCGGAGAGGGTCGGCTCAAAGACTTCCACTGCATCCACGTCCCATTCGCTGACCAGCCGCTTCATCACGTCGGACTTTTCGGCTTCGTCGTGCATGCGGATAAGCAGGGCACCGTCGTCCGTAAACACGGCGTTTTCAAAGGCCTTTGCGATCTCGCTGTTCTTTTGGCTCTTCACGGTCAGACGGTTGCGCGGGTAGGAGCGCTTAATGTCGGAGAGTCTGCCGGATACGGCAACTTGCCCGTCGTTTAAAATGGCGATCCTGTCGCAGAATTCTTCAATGTAGTTCATCTGGTGGCTGGAGAACAGCACGATCTTGCCCTTGGCGATCTGTTCCTTGACCACGTCTTTCAAGAGCATCGCGTTGACGGGGTCCAGTCCGGAGAACGGCTCGTCGAGGATGATGATATCGGGGTCGTGCGCGAGGGCGGTGATGAGTTGGATTTTCTGCTGGTTGCCTTTGGAGAGGGTGTCGAGTTTTTTGTTTTTGTACTCGCTCATGTCGAGGCGCTCAAGCCAGTATTCCACGCTCTTTTCCGCGTCCTTTTTGCCCATGCCCTTGAGTAGGGCAAGGTAGACCAACTGTTCAAAAATGATCTTTTTCGGGTACAGACCGCGCTCTTCGGGCAGGTATCCGATCTTCGTTTTGCTGTAGTCAATGGGCTTCGAGTCGACAAGAACTTCGCCGGCGTCTGCGGGAAAGACGTTCATCAAAATGCGGATGGAGGTCGTTTTGCCCGCCCCGTTTCGGCCGAGCAGACCGAAGGCCTCGCCGCTTTCGGCAGAGAAAGAGATCTGTTTTAAGACCTTCTTTTCGCCAAAAGATTTTTCAATGTTAGAAAGAGAAAGCTGCATAATGGTCCTTTCGCAAGTCGTTTTAAAAAGTGATGATAGTATATCATAAATAGCAATAAATGTAAAGCGAGCACCCAAATTTATATCATAAACGGCTTTGCGGCGCATACCTTTTTATGAGGGGAGGGGATGTGTCATCGATGCATTGGGAGAAGCGCTTTCTCTTTTGCCCACTCGCCTTTCCCGCGCCGTGGGAGCCTTTGAGGATCTTTTCGACGTCAGCGAAATTCGTCTGCGCAAGGATCTGCCTCTGTCGTTGACCGTTTGCGGGGAGAACGTGCTGATCGACATCCATGGGCGGCAAACGTCTCTCTCCCGTGCTCTTTGTGCAAGCGAGGAGGAGGTGCGCCACACGCTTGAGTCGCTTTGCGAGGGGAGTGTATACCGCCATGAGAGGCGTCTTGCCGAGGGCTTTCTCGTGACGGAGTGCGGTGTGCGCGCAGGCTTTTCGTCAGCCGTTATGCATGACAAAGAGGGGAAGAGCCTCATCTCCATTTCGGATTTCAGCGGTGTCAACCTTCGTATCCCGCACGACGTACCGAATGCCGCGGATGCGCTTCTTTCGTATTATCGCGAGCACTCGCTTGCCTCCACTTTGGTGTTTTCACCTCCGGGGGAGGGAAAGACCACCTTGCTGCGCGCACTTGCAACGGCACTTTCCGCAGGGCGGCTGGACAGACTTTTTCGTGTCTGCGTCGTGGATGAGCGCGGGGAACTTTTTCCGAAAAAGAGCAGTTTTCTTTCCCGCGGCGCACTCATCGACGTCCTTTCCGGTGAGCGTAAGGCCCGCGCCATCGAGCGTGCAACGCGCTTGCTTTCCCCCGAGGTCATCGTCTGTGACGAGCTGGGAGAGCAGGACGAGGTTCGCTCCATCCTGCAGGCTCAGAATAGCGGCGTGTTGTTTTGTGCAAGTGTTCACGCCTCCTGCGAGGAGGAGCTTTGGGCAAAGCCCAATGTGCGTGCATTGCTTTCGGGCGGTGTATTTCGCCTGCTTTGTCGCGTGGGCCGCACGTATCCCAAAGGTTCTCGGATTCATGTCAGCGAGGTGCACACGTGAGGAATGCATTGCTCTTACTGGCTTCTTGCATTCCCGTGTATTTGGGGTTTTCGCTTTCGAAAAGCGAAAGCGTAAGTCTGTACAATCTTGCGGCCGTTTTGGAGCTTTTGCGGCACGTTCGCCGTCAGATCTCATCGTTTCTCACGCGCCGCGCGGATTTATGCATGGGCTTTGAGTCGGAAGCGCTTGAGAAGTGTGGGTTTCTGCCTTGCCTGCGCTTTCACCGCGAGGCGGGACACAAGAATCCGTTGTTTGCCGCCTTGGACGCGGAGGGCGAACGGCTTGCGCTTGGCTCGGAGGACTTACGCAGTCTTACGGAATATGCGCGTCACCTCGGGGAGTGCGATGCCGAAGAGGAGGTCGCACGCCTTATGCGCTTGGAGGGGTATTTGGAAGAACGTTATCAAAAGCAAAGGGAAGAAACAGGGCAAAAGGTACGCCTTTACCGCGCCTTCGGCGTGGTGGGAGGACTGACGTTGCTGCTGATTTTGTGGTAAGTATGGAAGTTGGATTTCTCTTAAAAGTTGCAGGCGTCGGCGTCCTTTGCGCCGTCGCGTGTATGATCCTCTCTCGCGCAGGGCGGGAGGAGCAGGCCGTCGCCCTGAGCGTGGCGGGAGTCATCGCCGCCGCACTCGTCCTGCTCACGCAGGCGGGCAATCTCATTTCCACCATACGGGGCGTTTTTGGGTTTTGATGAGCATTTTTCAAGTTCTCGGCGTGCTTTTTTTGACACTCGTGCTCGTTTTGATGCTGAAGGAATTGCGCGTACGGTACAGCATTCTGTTTTCCGCGGCCGCCCTCATCGTGTTCTTGCTTTTTTCGCTGGAGGAAATGAAAAGCGTCCTCTCGTTTTTGACGGCACTGTCCGAGAAAAGCGGTTACACTACATATTTTACCGTGCTGTTAAAGTCGCTCGGTATCGCGCTCTCCACGGGTTTTTTGGCGGAGCTGTGCCGCGATATGGGGGAGGGCGCACTCTCCCGCGCGGCGGAACTTTGCGGGAAGGGTGCCATTTTGTCTCTCGCCTTTCCCGTTCTGAAGGATTTTTTGGATCTCATCGCCCGCGCGATGGAAAGTGTAGAATAGCGTATGAAAAAAACAGGGCTTGTGTTTCTCCTTGCACTTTTGATAGCGGTTTTTTTCGCCGTTCCGTGTGCCGCCTCCGAACTTTTGGAGGACCTGTTTGAGAGCGCAGACCTTGGCGAACTGGAGGACGTTTTGCCTGCCGATCTTCCGTATCGTGACGAGGTCTTGGAGAAACTGCAAAGCGAAGAGGGCCTCTCCGATTATAATCTGTTCGGCGCACTTGCTCCGTCGTTTTTCGCATCGGTCAAGGAGTCGTTCTTTTCCGAGGTGCGTTTGTTTGCCACCGTGTTTTGTCTGCTTTTGCTCTCGGCATTTTTCTCTGCCATGCGGCAGGCGTTTTTTCGGGACAGCGTGGGAGACGTGGTGGATTTTCTCTCCGTGCTCGTGCTTGCCGGCACGGCGTTTTCCGCCTTGTATACCACGTTTACAAAGGTGCGGCAGACGCTTTTTGTCATGAGTTCGTTTTTGGTCTCTATGCTTCCCGTCACAACTGCCGTGTATAGCTTGTCGGGCGGTGTTGCCACCGCGGGCGCGCAGTCCACGTTTTTCCTCGGCGCATTAACTGTGCTGGACGCAATCTGCATGCAACTTTTGGTACCGCTCTTTTCCGCCTCCTTTGCCTTAAGTGCGGCAAATGCCGTCAGCGGCGTGGACCTCGGTCCGCTTGCACGCTTTTTGCGACGCACGGTCTCGCTTCTTCTTTCGGTGCTCTTTTTGGTGTTGCTCTCCGCCTTGGGTGTACAGAGCCTGCTTTGTGCCTCGGCGGATTCTTTGACCCTTCGCAGCGCGCGTTTCGCCGCGGCAAATTTTATTCCCGCCATCGGCGGAATGTTTTCGGAGTCGGCAAAGACGGTTTTTTCCGCACTCTCCGTGCTGCGCTCATCCGTGGGCGCACTCGGGGCATTCTCGCTTTTGTGGATCATGCTTTCTCCACTGGTCGCCGTTTTTTCCAGGCGCATCGTCTTTTCGTTGCTCTCTGCGTTTTGCGCCGCGTTTTCTTTGCCGCGGGAGAGCGCGTTTTTGTCCGAGTGTGAAGAGACTTTGGGGCTTTTGTCAGCCATCGTTTTGTCTGTGGGCGCGTTTTTCTTGATCGGCTTCGGTATCTTTATCGCCGTGCCTATTGGGGGGTAGCATGCTTTCTTCTTTTTTGTATTCTATCATTTTGGCGGGCATTTTCGCCGCTGTGGCAGAACTTTTGGTGCCCGCCAGATTTTACACCGTAGGCAGGCTCCTTCGCGCCGTTATCTGCGTGGTGCTCGTCAGCCTCCTCGTCTCTCCCGTTCTCTCGTTTCTCTTGGGGGAAGAGTGGCGGGAAGCGGACTTGAACGTGGAACCGGAAGCGGAGCACGAGAGTGAACTTGCCGTCTTCGAGATCACACGGGACTACACTGTGCGCCTCCTGCGGGAGAATTTGCAATCCTACGCCTCCTCGCGTCTCGGCGAATGCCGCGTGGAACTTCTCGGTACAGAGGACATAAATTCGCTCTCCTTTTGCATATACTCGGACAAAGACACAAAGGAAGTTGAGGCAGTTTGTGAAGAGATCTTCGCCATTTACTCCATCGCGGGAGAAGGGAAAAAGAATGCCTGAATCGCCGTTTTCCCGCATTTCATCGTTATTTCGTTCCAAAAAGCGCATTTGGATCCTCGCGCTGTTTTTCGCCGCTCTTCTTTTGCTTTTCATCACCCCCACGGAGCATACGGAGGAGGCAAATACGCATTTCTTTGACGAAAAAGCGTACGTCAAACAGCTGGAGTCTCGAACGCAAGCGTTGCTTTCCAACGTACAGGGTGCAGGCGAGGTCCGCGTGATGATCTCCATCGACAATTTTTACCGTGAGGAATACGCAACGGATCGCACGCAGGAGGAGACGAAAAGCGAGAGCGCGAGTGATACTTCCGCTAAGGAAAGCGTTGTCTTACAAACAGAGAAAAACGGTGTCAAAAGCCCCGTTGTGCAGAGCGTATATCTGCCGCGCGTGCGCGGCGTGAGCGTGGTC
The DNA here is from genome assembly GCA_017537265.1 of Clostridia bacterium. Classification (GTDB taxonomy): domain Bacteria; phylum Bacillota; class Clostridia; order Oscillospirales; family SIG627; genus RUG14179. Next base: position 9,401 of record JAFYLE010000082.1, read on the forward strand.
TGCTCGGGCGGCGCAGATCCGAATGTACAAATGAAGATTCTGTCTCAACTCATGGCGCTCTTTGA
>JAFYLE010000083.1 GCA_017537265.1 Clostridia bacterium
AAGTAACAAATATTATTCGTCACCATTACTTTTGTTTCATCGGTTACTTGGAACGGACTTGCATCCCAACACCAATCTCCGTCAAGAAATACACTATTCGGTAAATCGTGTTTGAGCTGTTGGCACACAGTTGTTTTTCCAACTCCCATAGTGCCACCAATCATATATAAAGTTTTCATCATTCACACCTACAAATTCAAGTTTGTCGGACTGTTCGATTTCAGGTTATCATGGAACGTGAAGTTTTCAAAGAACAGGCACAGCAAAATCGCTGTGCCTGTTAACTGTTTTATGAGCACCGCCCTTTGCCGTGCTTGTTTTTGTGTGTTTATTCCTCTTCGATCTTGGTGTCTTCGGCTTGTTGTACCGCTTCTTCGTCAAAGAGTCGGTTCTTTAGCTTAAGTGGCTTTAAGCGTTCCGAAAGAGGTACGAAGACGGCACCTGCAATGATGGTCAGATAGAAGGAGAGAAAACGCCAGATGAACATCGTTCCGGCGAGCTTGGAGGAGGCCATGGAGTTGATCTCTTCCTGCGTGTAGGCGCCGCCGTTCTCGCTGACGAGACGGCCCGCCTCGTTTGCGGCGGTGAGGATCTTGTTGTAGAAGTTGCCGAAGAATCCGTAGAAGGAGATCTCGGCACCGCCCGCCGCACCGGGAGTCGGCACAAAGAAGGTCACCATCAGCACGAAGGCCTGTGCCGCCATGACGGTGAGAATGTCTTCTTTAACGTAAATGGTCTTGTCGTAGAAGCAAGCCACGTACAAAAAGTAAGGGATCAGACATTGGAACACGAATTGGAAGAAAGAGAACAGGATGGAGAAGAAGTACATCTTCACGGATCTGCCGAGTTGGGAGATGTTTTCGTGGAAGAGCATCAGTTGGGTGTTGATCTTTTGGTAGCGTTCTTCCGCGTTCTTGAAGATGTGCAGCTTGCCGAGCAGCATGAAGAGGCCGTGAATGATCTTGTCTGTGGTCTTGGGCGCGAGGATCAGAAGCACGAGGAAGGTCACGTAAAGCACGTTGACCACAAGGCCCAAGATCAGAAGCCATGCAAAGCCGGACACGTTTTCCGAGAAGTAGGAAAGGCGCAGAATGACCATCACGAGCGAGAAGAGCACCAGACCAATCTGGTAGACCATGCTATGTACCGCTACGATGGCGGTTGCAGCTCCCGTCGTCATGCCTTTTTTGTGCAGGGAGTAAATCTGCATCGGCTGGCCGCCGGTGGAGAAGGGGGTCACTGCGCAGTAAAGCAGCCCGACCATGGAGGACACGAAGGAGTGGGTGAACTTCCAGCCGTCGTATACGTGGATGGAAATGGCGTGGAAGGAGGCGGACTCCATCATCCAGACCATGATCGCCGCCCCGAGGGCAGCAAAGATCCAACGCATGCGGGAGTGGATGATGAGATCCCACAACTCACCGAATCCGCCGGTGGAGATCACGAAGTAGATCATGATCGCCGCGCAGATCCCAATGGTAATAAACCCAAACAGGTTTTGTTTAATCGTCTTCATAAAGTCATTTGTCCAGCTCTTTTATGAGAGCGGCAACCTTTTCTTTGAACTCGTCCGCTGTGGTGTTGTTGGTGAGGTAGCGGTCGGCGATGGCGATCGGGCCGCCTTTTTCGGAGTTTTCGATCTCCGCATAGTCGCGGCTTTGCGCCTGCTCGGCCGTTAGGGGGCGTACTTCCCGCACGCTTAAGCGGGAGTAGCGTTTTTCGCGGTCGGTCAGGACTGCAACCACGAGCATGTTCGGGAAACGCTCTTTCAGGACCTTGTATTCCGACCAGGAGTACAGTCCGTCAATAACGACGTTGCCGTTTTCCAGACCGGCTTCGATCTTGGGCAGAGTCTTGATGGCGAAGGCAGCGGGGCCGAGGTCGCGGCGCAGCCCTTCGCGCACCATGCGTTCGTTTGCCTCGTTCTTTTCCAGTCCGAGACGTTTCAGCTCGTCCATCGTCACGCCGCCAAAGTATACAAGAGAGTATCCGGCGTCGATGAAGGCCTCGGTGGCGACGCTTTTGCCCGCACCGCACATCCCGACAAAGGCAATCAAATTGGACATAGTATGCTCCTTAAAATGTCTATTGTTCAAAACCCCGCACGAATTCACAGACGTAGATACGGTGGTAGTCTTTTTGCGGGTAGCAACGCTCCAGCGTCTCATCTACAAGGTGTTCGCTCTTCAAGTCCATTTTGGCAATGATGCGGCCGGAAAGCACGGTTTTCGCTTCCTTAAAATATACGTCTTTGCCCTCAATGACGGGCGTCAGACCGCAGAGGGCGAGCTTGTCTTCGTCGCGTCCGCTGTTTCTGCCGAGGTACGTGAGTTCCTTGCGGTAGCCGTCGCCGAAGAAGGAGAGGGTCACCGTGTCGGTTTTTTCGAGGATCTCATAGGTGTAGCGGCAGGGACGCACCATGATGAAGAACACGTCTCTCTCCCACATGACACCCATACCGCCCCAACCGGCGGTCATGGAGTTGGCATGTTCGCCGTCCGTGGCGGAGATGAGCATCCAACGGTGGTTCAGGTCTTCAAACAGGTTTTCTTTGAGGGCGTGCACGTCAAGTTCCATAGGGCACTCCTTGTAAAAAATTACTTCTGTTTATTTTATGCTATTATAGCCGTCCGAGTGTGCTTTTGTCAAGAAAGAGTGCTGTCCGCCTCTTCCCAAAAGTCACGCACGAGGGTAGTGATCTGCCCTGGATCGTCCACGAGTTCCGGCTCCATCCAGTAGGACGGAAAGAGTGCGGAAAAGCCTTCGGAGAGGTAACGCTCGTCGCAGAGAATGAGGAATCCGCGATCGGTCGAGGTGCGGATCACGCGTCCCGCGCTCTGCAGAACGCGGTTGAATCCGGGGTAGATATAGCCGAGTGCGGCACCGTCCTCCTCACGTGCGTCAAAGCGGCGGCGTACCGCCTCCGCCTCGGGCGTGGGCGGCGGCATGCCGACTCCGAAGAGCACCTCGCCCAGGAGTTTGTCACCCACGAGGTCAACTCCCTCAGAGAAGAGCCCGCCGAGCACGGCGAAGCCCAAGAGGCGTACGTTTCGTTTGACGGAGAAGGCGGCAAGGTAGTCTTCGCGTGCCTGTTCGTTCATTTGCGGGCTCTGGCACAGAATAAGGTCGCGCGGTCGCAGAGCGCGGTAGGCGTCCACCACGCGGTTCATGTATTCAAAGGAGGGGAAGAAGATCATGTAGTTGCCCACGCGCGGCGCGACTGCGTTTGCAATGATGCGTGCGGCAAGGTCGGCGGTGCGCTCGCGGTTGTGATAGAAGGTGGAAATGGGGCAAGCCAGGATCTTGAGGTTTGCGGGATCGAAGGGAGAGGGCAGGTCCAAAAAGTCTTCTTCCTCTCCGCCGAGCATGCCGAGGTAGTAGTTTTTCGGCATTAAGGTCGCGGAGAAAAACACGCACATGCCGAAGTCGCGCGTAATGCTTTTCACCTTCGCGCTCGGGTCTACAAGCAGCACCTTTACACCGCCGTCTTCGCAGGTGCAAAGCGCGTAGTTTAAATCAAAGTCCGCACACGCGTCCAAAAAGCCCGTTAAGGCAAAGTAGAGGTCTTTTGCCGTGGTGATGAGTTCCGCCGTGTACTCGCGCCCGCTCTTTTTGGAGGTGATGGGGCAAAGTGCTTCCGCCAGAGCGGCGGCAGGCTTGATGAGGTGCTTTGGTACGTCGAAGGAAATGGGGTCAAAGCCCTCCGTGTTCTTCGGGCGGTTTTCAAAGAGCGCTTCGCTGAGTTCGCGCGCGGCAAGCAGCACGTCGGGGTGCTTGGAAAAAAGCGGCGTGGAAAAGACGGAGAGCATCTTCGGCGTCAGATCGGCGGAAAAACTCTCCCGCACGCGGGTGACGAG
>JAFYLE010000084.1 GCA_017537265.1 Clostridia bacterium
CCTCGCAGGAAATCTCTGCTTGAGGAAATGGGCCTGTGCTTCGACGTCCTCGGCGCAGACGTGGATGAGAGTGTGTCGGGAGACGTTTCTCCGGAGGAGTTGGTGCAGCTTCTCGCCACGCGTAAGGCGTTTGCCACAGCGGCAAAGGTCGAGGAGGACGCCATCGTTCTCGGTGCCGATACCGTCGTGAGCTTCGGCGGGGAGATCTTCGGCAAGCCGCGTGACCTTGCTCACGCCAAAGAAATGCTTATGACCCTGTCCGGCACCACGCACGAGGTCTTTACCGGCGTTTGCCTTTGTCAGGGCAAAAAGAGCATGTCCGCCTCCGTCTGTACGAAAGTGACCTTCGCGCCCTTGACGGAGCGCGAGGTGGACGCATATATTTCCGCCTTCAACCCCTTGGATAAGGCGGGCTCCTACGGCATTCAGGATGCGGGCGGGTTGTTTGTCTCGCGCATCGACGGTGACTTTTACAACGTCATCGGACTGCCGCTTTCCATGGTTAACCGATTGCTGAAAACCGCGTTTTCCTGCGATCTGTTTGCATTCGCTAAGAGAGAAGAAAGGAAGTAAGAAACATCATGATTCCACACGGCAAGGACTTAAAGATCTTTACAGCAAATTCTCACCCGAAGCTCGCTGCTTCCATTGCGAAAAACCTGGGACTGTCCCTGGGCGCTTCCACCGTCTCCACGTTCTCCGACGGTGAGATCTCCGTCTCCATGCACGAGACCGTGCGCGGCAGCGACGTGTTCGTCATTCAGTCCACCTGCGCTCCCGTCAACAACAATTTGATGGAACTGCTCATTATGATCGACGCGCTCAAGCGTGCCAGCGCAGGCCGTATTACCGCCGTCATTCCGTATTTCGGCTACGCCCGTCAGGACCGCAAGGCCAAGGCCCGCGACCCGATCTCGGCAAAACTCGTGGCCGACCTCATCGTCAAAGCGGGCGCACACCGCGTTTTGACCATGGACCTTCACGCACCGCAGATCCAGGGCTTCTTTGACATTCCCGTGGACCACCTGCTCGGTGCCCCCATTCTTGCTTCTTACTTCATGGAATCCTTTGAGGGTAAGATGGATGACGTCGTCATCGTCTCTCCCGACCTTGGTAGTGTCGGCCGTGTGCGCTCTTTCGCACAGCGCTGCAACACCACCATCGCTATGATCGACAAGCGCCGTCCGCGCGCCAACGTCTCCGAGGTGTGCAACATCATCGGTGACGTCAAGGACAAGACCTGTATTCTCGTGGACGACATTGTCGATACCGCCGGTACCATCTGCAACGCCGCCAAGGCACTCATCGAGATCGGCGGCGCGAAGGAAGTTTACGCCTGCGCGACCCACCCCATTCTCTCCGGCCCCGCCATCGAGCGTATCCAGAACACCCCCTTCAAGGAATTCGTGTTCCTCGATACCATCGAACTGCCGGAAGAGAAGAAACTTCCCAATTTCAAGATTATCTCCGTCGGCCAGGTCTTCGCGGAAGCCATCGAGCGCGTGTACGAAGAACTGCCCGTCTCCACCATCTTCAATTCCTAAATGTCACAGAAAGACGTTTTCTCTCTTGCAACAGAGGTTGTAGAGCTTGCGCGTGCAAAGGGCGTCAGCCTTTGCACGGCGGAGAGCTGTACCGGCGGTATGATCGCAGAGGCGATCACCTCCGTTTCCGGTGCGTCGAGCGTGTTTTTGGGCGCTTTGGTTACTTACGACGAGCGCATGAAGGCAAAGTGGCTCGGCGTGAGGGAGCAGACACTCTCAAACTTCGGCGCCGTCAGCGCGCAGTGTGCCGCAGAGATGGCGCAGGGCGCACGTGAAGCGTCGGGTGCCGCAGTCGCTCTTTCCGTCACGGGCTTTGCCGGCCCGCTCGGCGGTACCGAGCGCGACCCTGTCGGAACCGTTTATCTTTGCATCTCCAAAGAGGGGTGCGGGGAAGTGGTGAAGAAACGCTTTTTCGGCACGCGCGACGAGGTGCGCCGACAAGCCGCGGCAGAGGCACTGCAACTTTTTTTACAGTACGTTTAAAGAAATTGACCGCTTCGCCCTTTTTTGGGGCAAAGCGGTCTTTCTTGAAGAATAGTTTTATCCTAAGGAGTGTTTTTTTCTCATGTTCAACCAACAAGGTGAAATTTCCGTTACCACACAGCACATTTTCCCCATCATCAAGCGATGGCTTTACTCGGATAAGGACATTTTCCTGCGCGAGATCGTCTCCAATGCGTCTGATGCCATCACAAAGCTTGCGCGTCTGTCCTCTCTTGGGGAGGCGGAGACTGCCGAGACCGGCCGCATCGAGGTCGTTTTGAACAAGGCGGAGCGCACCCTGACCGTGCGCGACAACGGCATCGGCATGACCGCGGACGAGGTGGAGCGCTACCTCAATCAGATCGCGCTCTCCGGCGCTTTGGAATTCATTGAGAAGTACGAGGGTGAGGGCGGCGGTGCCGACGGCATCATCGGTCATTTCGGTCTCGGTTTCTACTCCGCGTTCATGGTCGCAGGTAAGGTGGAGGTTCTGACGCGTTCGTACACGAACGCTCCCGCCGTGCACTGGATCTGCACGGATGCGGGCGCTTTTGAGATGGGCGAGGGTGAGCGCGAGGGTGTCGGCACGGACGTCATTCTGCACGTCACCGAGGAGGAAAGTGCATACCTTGAGCGCGAAAAGTGCCTGGCGATCCTGGAGAAATACTGCTCCTTTTTGGCATACCCCATCTACCTTTCCGTCGTCGGAGAGGAAAACGGCGAGGAGAAGAGCGTCAACGACACAGAGCCGCTTTGGATGAAGCCTTCCGCCGAGGTGAGTGAGGACGAGTATCGCGCGTTTTATCACAAGTTGTTCGGCTACAATTCCGAGCCGCTCTTCTGGGTGCACATAAACGCCGATTATCCTTTGAATTTCAAGGGCATTTTGTATTTCCCGCGCCTCGGACACAAGTTTGAGTCGATGGAAGGGGAAGTCAAACTCTTCTATAACCGCGTTTTCGTCGCGGACAACATCTCCGAGGTCGTGCCGGAATATCTGCTCGCCTTGAAGGGCGTTTTGGATTGCCCCGAGCTTCCGCTCAACGTCTCCCGTTCCTTCTTGCAGAACAGCCCGTACGTCTCCAAGCTTTCCGCCCACATCGCAAAGAAAGTGGCGGACAAGCTCATGGAACTTTTCCGTTCGGACCGCGCGCGCTTCGAGGGCTTTTCCGAGGATCTTCGTCCCTTTTTGGAATACGGCGCCATTAAGGATAACAAATTCTTCACCCGCATTCGTGCCTGCTTGCTCTTTGCCGACACCGAGGGTCAGTATCTCTCCATGGAAGAGTATCTGGAAGGCAAGGAGAGCAAGAAAGTCTATTACACCACCGACCCCGTGCGTCAGGCACAGTACGTCAAACTCATCGAAGGAGAGGGAGAGCGCGGGCTCGTGCTCCGCGAGGTGCTGGACGCCCCGTATATCTCCTTC
>JAFYLE010000085.1 GCA_017537265.1 Clostridia bacterium
GCACGGACGACGATATCATCATGGGCGGCGCAGATTGCGACGAAGGCAGAATCTTCCTCAATCCTCAGATGTGGGCAGTTCTTGCGGGCTTTGAAAGAGGTCCCGAGGCTATGGACCGCGCAGAAGAGGAGCTTGAAACACCTCTGGGAATCCTGCTTTCCTACCCCGGCTACTCCTATCAGCGCGACTACATAGGCTCTATGGCTGAAAAATACCCCGGCGTTCAGGATAACGGCGGAATCTACCTCCACCCGTCTGCGTGGAAGCTTGCCGTTGACTCGCTCCTCCGCCGTCCCGACAGAGTTGAAGAGGGACTCAAGAAGATGCTTCCTTGGAACTCCGAATACGGCGTAACTCACGGCGAGCCCTACGCTATGTTCAACTGCTACTTCCCCGAATCTCTCGGCTACAGAGCGGGCACGCCCGGTCAGAGCTGGAGAACAGGCTCAAGCTCATGGATGCTCAAGAGCACAATAGAATACGTATTCGGTATGCACCCCGAATTTGCAGGCCTCCGCATCGAGCCTTGCCTCCCTCTCTCTTGGAAGGAAGCAAAGATCACAAAGGTATTCAGAAACTGCACGTATAACATCACGTTCCTCGGAAACGGCGAGGGCACAGACGTTCTTTCAATGACGGTTAACGGCACGCCCGTTTCCTACGAAAGAAACATCGTTCCCGCCGAGAGCGGAAAGACACTCGAGATCGTTGTAAATCTCGGCAAAAAATAAAGGAAATGCAAATGAACGCAAAAGCTAAACGAATATCTGCCATTTGCGCGCTCGCGTTGGCGGTACAGCTTCTCATTCAGGCGATTGCGTCGTTGCTGTTAAACAAAATAGTTGTTGTCGGAGCGGAATATTATTTATTCCGCTCTGCTCTTTACGTCTTAACCGCAACGCTCCCCATGGCAGTAATAGTCTACCTGATGAAGAAAAACGGAATCTCCGCGCCCACCCCGAGATCATTCTGCACGAAGGGTGAAGGCGTTCTCTCCGTTGTTGGCGCGTCGGCGCTCATCTTCGCGTTCGGACTTGTCTACAAAAAAATATTCCCGTCCGTTGCCGACAATATCCCCCTGACTCTCGGCTCATCGCTCGGGGAGCACGTCCTTGCGATACTTTCGTTCGTGCTCATCCCCGCAATGCTCGAGGAAATGTTCTTCCGCGGCTGTATAGCGAGATATACGTCCGTTGCGGGCCGCCCCGTTGCTATAATCATATCGGCGCTTTCGTTCGCGCTCGTCCAGTATTCGAACACGGTCTTCCCATACGCGTTCCTCACGGGGCTCGTTCTGGGCACGCTGTATTTCCAAACAGGCAAGCTCAAATACTCGATGATCGCGCATCTTCTCATTAATTTCACGGGATATATGTTTACCGTGTCGCGTCTTCTTCTGTCGCCGCAGTCGCAGTATGCGCTCGAGATAGCCGCGTTCTGCGCGTTTACGGTGGCGGGAATGAGCATACTTATTTCATACATGAAAAAAATATCGGAAGCGCTCTCGCGTGACGAGGAATGTGCCGACGCTACGGCGATAATCACGCCCGCACTCGCGATCTACGTCGGACTCACGACGATAGCTGTGCTTTTTTGAGGTTGGAAATGGAAAACGAAGAAAGAATTATGCGAAAGGCTCTCGCCGAGGCAGACAAGGCGGCAGAGCTTCTTGAGGTGCCTGTCGGCGCCGTCGTAACGCTTGACGGCGAGGTTATCTCAAGCGCGTACAACACAAGAGAAACCGACAAAAACGCCGTCTGCCACGCAGAGGTAAAGGCTATCGACGAGGCTTGCCGAAAGCTCGGCGGCTGGCGTCTTCACAAGTGCGAAATATACGTAACCCTTGAGCCCTGCCCCATGTGCGCGGGCGCAATAGTTAATTCGAGAATAAAGCGCGTCGTCTACGGCGCAAAGGACGAAAAGGCAGGCGCTTTCGGCACGAAGCTCAATCTCAACGACTTCGCCCTCAACCACAAGCCCGAGATCGTGGGCGGTGTTCTTGAGGAGGAATGCGCGAGCAAGCTTTCGTCATTTTTCGCCGCACTGCGTGAAAGCAGGCAGAAACGGTCAGAAAGCGAAAAATCAAGCAGCAACAAGGACTTTTCGCCCGACATTTGACGAACGATTCATCTCCCGCAGGGTTTGACAAACATTTTTTACTATGCTAAAATTCATGCAGGCTGGTAAAATTTTACAGTCAAATCAAAACAAAGGAGATCAAAATGAAAAACAAAGGACAAACAAAAAGAATTACAGCCGCGCTTTGTACGGCTGTAATTTTATTCTCGTCGGCATCGTGCAATCTCAGCATTCCAAAGGACCAGGACGGCAGCCTCGTGGTGATCCCGCTGACAACGCTCGAATCAACTGCCGCGGGCAACGCCGTCGAACCCGAGCCAACGGAGGCAACAACCGCCGAGCCGCTCGAAGCGCCTCCGGCAATGCCCGAGCCGCAGTACCCGAACGTGCTCACGGGAGAGCTTGAAATACTCGACGCGTCAAACCTTTTGCCGCTTGCCGTTGTTGTTGACAACTGCTCCGCCGCGCTCGAAAGTCAAAGCGGCATTCTTGAATCGGACGTGCTCTACGAAACGCTCGTCGCGCCGGGAGTTACGCGATTCCTCTCCATCTACGCCGACTACAGAACTACGGGTGTCATCTCAAATCTCAGAAGCGCGCGTGCGTCCGACCTTAAGATCGCGGCGCAGTACGGTGCGGTACTCGCGTGCAACGGATACCACAGCTCGAGCGACAGCGAAAACGATTTTCTCTCCGTTCGCTCCGCTCTCGGCAACAGCGCCTACATAAACACAATGCGCGAGCCCGCGTGGACGTCTGAGAGCAGTGAGCTCCTCGGCACAATAAGACGATTCGACGGAAGCGGCAGAAGCGACATTTCCTACGAAACTCTTTTAACTCCCGAGGCAATAGAGTACGTTCTCGCCTCGCAAAAATACTCCGAATTCACAAAGTCGGGAGGCACGTTTGAGGGCGAGGTCAAAAACGCGCCCGTCTTCTCCGATCAGCCTATTGCGGGCAAGGGCGCGGAGCGCGTAACGCTCACCTTCACCGCTTCGGGCGGCGACACCGCGCTCGTGAAGTCCGTTTCGTTCGGCTACAATGAGGAAAGCGGAAAGTACGCGCGCTACGAGGGCTTTCGTCCGCACACAGACTCCGAAACGGGCGAGCAGCTTGAGTTTTCAAACGTGCTGGCGCTCCTCACCGACGTAAAATACGTCGACGGCGACAGCGACGAGAATCCCC
>JAFYLE010000086.1 GCA_017537265.1 Clostridia bacterium
CGGGGAAGTCGATTCCGCAAAGCTTCTGCCAGGTCTTGCCGTCGTCTGCGCTTTCGTAAACGTAGATCGCGCCCTGACTCAGTTCTTCGTCCTTTGAATGAAATTCCTTGCCGACGAAAAGAAGCTTGCCGTTTTTGAGGAGGATGGGACCGTGCGGTGCCGTTACGGGAACCTTGACCGCCTCCTCCCAGGTGTTGCCGTAATCGCGGGAAAGACGGACGAAGGAGCCGTATTTATTGCGCTCCTCGGGCATATTTGCATAGCCCTCAAGCATAGAGTAAGCCATCGCGCGGGTGGTGGCGGTTGTGTAGCCCTCGACCCACTGCTTTCTTTCTGCATAGAACTGCCACGGGTGGCAGAAATACGTGAGAAGCATCTTGCCGCCGCCGAGGTATGTGATGCCCGCGTCGCGGTCGTCGAGGTAGGTGTCGTTTATGATCATGGGCGGAGTCCAGCTCTCGCCACCGTCAAAGCTCTTGTAGAGATAGTTTTTGCCGAAGATGCAGAGATGTCCGAGGCGGTTGCCCGAGCAAACGGTATAGAGAACTCCGTTTTCGTCCTTGCATACCGTCGGCCAACCCTGATAGCGATAAAATCCATTTGTGTTTCTTCCGATGATGGTGTGTTTCATTATCCGATTTCCTCTCTTTCGATTCGGTTTTTTCCGGGATGAAGACTGCGCTTGAGCGCGGTGTATGCGAGGTGGTGGTCGAAGTATCTTTCAATTTCAAATTCGTGCGCGCCGAAGGAGTCGAAGAAGGCGTTGAAGGCATCAAAAGCCTCGTCAGCTCTGCCCTCTGCGGTCAGGATCATTGATTCCGCAAGACCGATGCACTATTCTGCGTGGAGCTCAAGAAGCCTCAGCGAAACTGTGTGAACGCGTTTCTTTGCGCTCTTTTTCCAAGCCCTGATGCTCTGAAGTATAGCGGTGCAAAGAGGCTTGACCGTCTTGAGTGCCTCCGCGCGCTCGGGAGAAGCGAGCGCTCGCGGAGCGGTCGAGCGGTGCGCGATCTCGAGGTAGTTTACGTCAAAAATATCCGATATTTTTTCAAGATAATCGGCGATCTCGCGCCAATGCTCGCCGTATGCGTGGCTGAAATAGTCCTCGCGGATCTCCTCAAAGCTCGCGCTCTTGTCGTACATCGCGCGCGAGTAGGTGTAGAACGGGAAGCCGTTCGGGAAGAAGGAACGCTGTGAGCCGTCCTGAATGATGCCGAAGAAGCCCGCGTCGCGGTAGGCGTTCACGTCCTTATAAAGCCGCTCGGCAAGACGGATGCCGCCGATATCGTAGTACTGATGGATCCAGAAATGGTATTCGTAGCAGAACTTCGGGGTGTAGCAGGTGTCCTGCCAGCCCTCGGAATACTGAATGTAGTCGCCGAGGTCGGTGGGGAAGACGTTTTTGTTGAGATTGAATGCAGGCAATTCCGCTTTGCGCGACGACATATCGGGCGTTTCGGTGTAGCTTCGCGTGATCGCCGCCAGAAGCAGAGCAAAGCGGTCGGGATTGCGGAGCTTTTCGGTC
>JAFYLE010000087.1 GCA_017537265.1 Clostridia bacterium
GAGAACATACCCTTCTTCATTTCGCCGCCGTACCAGGTGTTCAAAATGACCTGTTCCTTAGAGGTCAGGTTGAAGAGAACGGCAGTCTCGGAGTTGAGGCCGAGTTCCTTGAAGTTCTCCACCTTGGCCTTAGAGGCGTTATACACCACGAAGTCCGGCTCAAAATTCTCGAGCTCCTCGGCGGTGGGGGCGATGAACATATTCTTCACGAAGTGGGCCTGCCAGGCAACTTCCATGACGAAGCGGATCGCCATGCGGGAGTCCTTATTGGTGCCGCAGAACAGATCCATGACGTAGAGTTTCTTGCCGGAAAGCTGCTTCATGGCAAGCTCTTTGCAAGCATTCCAAGCCTCGATGCTGGCGGGCTTGTTGTCGTTCTTGAACTCTTCGGAGGTCCACCACACGGTGTCCTTGGAAGTATCGTCCATCACGATGAACTTGTCCTTGGGGGAACGGCCGGTGTAGATACCGGTCATAACGTTGACGGCGCCGAGTTCGGTCAGTTGACCTTTCTCAAAGCCTTCCAGAGACGCGTCGGTCTCTGCGGCAAACAACTCTTCATAAGAAGGGTTATGCACGATCTCGGTCGTGCCGTTGATGCCGTAAATGGTTAAATCGAGTGCTTTCATGCTGAAAAATCCTCCTCCAAAAAAATTACTTAAAATAAAATCACAAGAAACTGTGAAACCAGTACAACGGTGATCAAAGCAACGGGATACGTTGCCGCATATGCCGAGGCTACGTCCTCCGTGCCCGCTACGTGAATAAGCATGCCCAAAGCGGGAGTGCTCGTCCTGCCGCCGGTGATGGCGCCGAGGTTGTTGAGAAGACTGAGTCGGAGAATGTATTTGGCAAAGAAGAAGCCGAGGGTGAGCGGAACGACGGTCATAAACACGCCGTACACAAAATACATAACGTCAAAGTTTGCCACGAATTCCGCGCCGCCGGGAATGCCCGCGCCGACCAGGAAAAACACGAGACCGATCTCACGCAAAAGCTTGAGTGTGCTCTGTTCGGGAAGCAGGTTGAGCCTGCCGACATTGCCAAAGTGGCCGAGAACCAAGCTTGCAAGCAGACAACCGCCCGTGGTGGTCAAGGAGAAACAAGTCCCCTCAAGACCTTCTGCCGTCAGCGGAATTTTGATCTGTCCGACGAGAACGCCGAGCAGCGCCGCAAGAGCGAAGCCCGCGATCCCGTGGGGATCCAAGCAAAACAATTTTTTGGTCGCGCTTCCCTCGCCGCTTGCCACGGGAGTGAGTTTGGCGCGCTCCTCTTCCATATTTGCCTTACAAAGCTTGGGAACCAACTGCACGAAGAGGACGATGCCCACGACACCGAAGATGTACGCGATGCCGTGGCCGACGCTCACAAGCCCCTCATACTCCGCAGCGACCGTTGCCTTAGTCGCGGAAAAAGCGGGCGTGGAGGTCAACGAGCCGGAAAGAAGTCCGACGATCATGGCGACAAAACCGTCCTGTGAAGAAATGGAAGCACCGTACCCGAAAAGCTCACCCGCCAAGATACAAAGAACGGCGGACACACCGCCCATGAGTGGGAGCACGATCCCCAAGAGGACGTAGGACTTGAAGTTTCTCTTAAAATTGCCGAAAAACTTAGGCCCTGCGATGTAGCCGACCGAGGTGACGAAAAAAATGAGGCCCAAGCTCTCAATGGCGCCCAAAGACTCCGAAAAGTCAAAAGAGGCGGAAGAAGCGGCAAAGTGAAGTTCCCCCGCACCGTTGACGCTGAAAAATAAGGCGCCCGCCAAAAGAGCGATGATGAACACGCCTGCGTCACCGAGCGAAATGCCGCGGATCTTGATCCTGCCGAGCGCGTAGCCGAAAAAGAGGACTGCGAAAACCACGAAAAGCAAAGTGCAAACGTTGCTGACTGAGATAACACCGCCAAACAAACTCATGTTCCGCATTCCCTCCCATTTTAATCGTGTAAATTCTACCATTTTTTCGCAATAAAATCAAGAGTTTCAGCAAATTTATTTTATGATCCGTTCCGATATTTTGCACAAAAAAACGCCCGCCGAGATCTCGGCGGGCATGGCAACAAAGCAAGAATGGAAATCCCCTACTCTTCTTCGTCAAGCTTTGCCATAAATTTATTATAACGGCGCACCTTGAAAAACTCGCAGACGAGATAGTCAAAAAGAAGAGAAATGAAAAACATGGCGGCAAAGGAAATGCCCATGGTAACGAAAACCGCCTCCAGTTTGGTCAGCGCGGGAA
>JAFYLE010000088.1 GCA_017537265.1 Clostridia bacterium
CGCGCGAGCCGCGCAAGAGGGAGGAGGGCGCGGCGGGGAGAAGTGAGGGATCGCGGCTGACGGTCTTGGCAACCTCGCGCCCCTCGCCCGTCATACTGCTCATATCAAGCGAAAGCTCGCCCGAGATGAGAATTCCGTCCGCGGGCACAGCGTCACCCGCCGAAAGAAGAACGATATCGCCGACGCAGACCTCGGAAAAGGGAATTTCAAACACGCCCTCGCGCCGACGGACGCGGCAACGACCCTCGCCGACGTCGTTTTCAAGTCGCTCGTAGGCGCGCTCGCTTCCACGCTCGGAGAGAGTGGAGATCAGCGTGCCCGTAAAGACCGAAACCGCGATGCCGACGGTCTCCCAAATATCGGAGGTCTTGAAAAGGAAGATGAGGTTGACCGCGAGCGCGCCGAGGAGCACCTTGATGACGGGATCACCGAGATTTGAGAGAAAAGTGCGCAAAAAAGAACGTCCGCGAGCGCGTGGCAGGACGTTTTCGCCGTGTTTTTTCCTCGATTCAATAACTTCTGCGTCCGAAAGCCCCTCTCGCGGGGCGGTTTTAGTGATTTTTTCAAGTGTTTGCATAGAAAACCCCGAATAATATCTGATAAGAAATATTATTCGGGGAGAGTGATTTTTATTCTTTTACGAGCCCTTTTTGCGGCTTCCGATCGCATCGGCGTACGCCGCGGCGGCAGATTCGGTCTTGTTAGGAGCGTATTTGTAGTAAACGCGGTCACGCAGATCGTCGGGGAGGTACTGCTGGCGCGTGTAGTGGTTGGGGAAATCGTGCGGGTAGACGTAGCCCTCAAAGAGCGGGGATTGGATGTGCTTCGGCGGTATCTTGCCGCGTCCCGCCTCGATATCCTCGTTCGCCGCGGCGGCGGCAAGGTAGGCGGAATTCGATTTCGGCGCGGTCGCAAGCATTACGGCGGCGTTTGAGAGCGGAATTCTCGCCTCGGGCATACCGAGCTCGCGCGCTGATTCACAGCAAGCGCGGACTATCACGGGTGCCATCGGGTAGGCAAGACCGATATCCTCGCTCGCGATGACCTGCATACGGCGGCAAACCGCGAGAAGCTCGCCTGCCGCGAGGAGCTTGTTGAGATAAAAGACAGCCGCGTCGGGATCGGAGCCTCGGATCGATTTTTGAAGTGCAGAAAGCAGATCGAAATGGATATCGTCCGAATATTCGGTTATGTTCGACTCAAAGGGCGTGACGTCGGAGAGGAAAAGAGCATCGCCCTCGGAGGAGAGGTAGGCGTTTTCAAAGAGAGTCAGCGCACGGCGCACGTCACCGCCCGAAGCAAACGCGATCTTCTCGGCAACTCCCGCGTCAAAGGTGCGGGAGCGGTTGGTTTCGCGGTTTAGATAATCCATACCTCTGCCGAGCGCGCGGACGACCTCTGCGGGCGGTACGGGCTTGAACTCAAAGAGAGTCGAGCGCGAAATGAGCGCGCCGTAGAGGTAGAAATGCGGATTTTCGGTGGTCGACGCGATCAGCGTAACTCGCCCGTCCTCGATGTATTCGAGCAGAG
>JAFYLE010000089.1 GCA_017537265.1 Clostridia bacterium
AAAGGGCGGCGGTAAGTTCCACTTCCTCGGCCGTGGTGCCAAAGTAGAAAAAGCCAAAGTCAAACACGGTGAAAATGCCTGCAAAAAACAGTGCGTCCAAAAGATAATTCTTCACACGGTGAATGCGCGAGGCTTTGTCCATGCCTGTGGGCATAGGCCGATTCCATAGGTCAAGCGGGGGCTCCACATCGCCCATGAGATTGCGGGCAATAAAAATCACAAGCACGGAAAGAATGACGGCAAACAACTCCCATCCCGCTTCTCCCGTGCTTACGATGTCGCAAGCACATTTGATCAGCATACAAAGTCCCAAAGTGGCATAGCCCCAAATGCCGGCCTTTAAGCTGATGAGTTTTTGGCGTTCATCCATGGGTGCGGGGGCTTGATATTTATTCTTCACTTTCTTCTTCCTCCCAAAACAGGTCGTTTAACGTCTTATTGGTCACGCGGCAAATCTGCACGCAAAGCTTGAGTGTGGGGTTATAACTGCCGTTTTCGATCGCTCCGATGGTCTGGCGCGTAACGCCGACAGCACGAGCGAGATCGTCCTGCGACATATCCATCTCGATGCGGGCAATTTTGAGTCGTTTGTTCTTCATGTGCTCCCCTCCTTGTGCTTTCAGTTTAATATATCTTTTGCAAAATGTCAAGTATATTTTACATTTTGTTCGTTATTTTTTATTTTTTGGCAAAAAAGGGGCTGTTTTTTCTGCGGGCAAAAAAGAGAAAACACGAATATCAAAGAAAACCGAAAATACGAAAAGCGCGCCCGAAATTCGGGCGCGCTTTGTGATGTTGCATTTACAGTTTGTTTCTCTGGATCTTGCCGCTGATGGTCTTGGGCAGCTCGTCGCAGAAGACGACCTGTCGCGGATACTTGTACGGTGCGGTGTGCGACTTAACGTAAGCCTGGATCTCCTTCTTGAGTTCCTCGGTGCCGACGGTACCCTTCGTCAACACGATGCTTGCCTTAACGACCTGACCGCGCAGTTCATCCGGAGCGGCGGAGACGCCGCATTCCACGACGTACGGCAGTTCCATAATGACGCTCTCGATCTCAAACGGGCCGATGCGATACCCCGAAGACTTGATGACGTCGTCGATACGGGAGACGTACCAAAAGTACCCGTCCTCATCGCGCCACGCGGTGTCGCCCGTGTGATAAAGGCCGTCGTAGATCGCCTCGGCGGTCTTCTCCTCATCCCGATAATACTCGCGGAAGAGGCCGCAGGGTGCGCCGTCATCCAAACGGATGACGATCTCTCCCACTTCGCCCGTAGGCACGGAGTTGCCCTCGGCATCCACGAGGTCGATGTTATACTGCGGGGAGGGTTTGCCCATAGAGCCGACCTTCGGCACGGTGCCCGAAAGGTTGGCGACGGTGAGGGTGGTCTCCGTCTGACCGAAGCCTTCCATGATCTCCAATCCCGTGGCATCCTTAAAGAGCTTGAACACCTCGGGGTTGAGTGCCTCGCCTGCGGTGGTCATGTGATGGATGGAAGAAAGATCGAACTTGGAAAGGTCGCCGCGCACGAGCATGCGAAGCATTGTGGGCGGTGCGCAGAAGGTGGTGATGTTGTACTTTGCGAACATGGGAAGGATCTCGTTCTCGTCAAACTTGTCGAAGTCGTAAACGAAAACAGCACCCTCGCACAGCCACTGTCCATAGAGTTTGCCCCAGAGGGATTTGCCCCAGCCGGTATCGGAAATGGTGAGGTGCAGACCGTCGCGCTCACAACAATGCCAATACTTGGCGGTGACGAAATGTCCGAGTGCATAAGTATGCTTATGTGCGGCCATTTTGGGATTGCCCGTCGTGCCGGAGGTGAAGAACATCAGCGCGAGTTCATCACCCGCAGAGGCGTCTGCTTCCCTCTCGAACTTGCCGGAGAAGCGCAAGAACTCTTCGTTGAAATCATGCCAGCCGTCGCGTTTGCCGCCGACGAGCACGAGATTCTTCACGTCGGAGCACTTCTGTGCGGCGCGCTCTGCGATCTCTGCCGTGTCGCCGTCTGCGGTACAGACGAGGGTATTCACGCCGGCGGCGGAGAAACGATACTCGAAATCGTGTTCCTTAAGCTGGTTCGTAGCGGGAATTGCCACGGCGCCGATCTTATGCAAGGCGACCATACAGAACCAGAACTGATAGTGGCGTTTCAAGACGAGCATGACGCGGTCGCCCTTGGAAATGCCCAGAGAACGGAAATAGTTTGCCACCTGATTGGAATGGCGGCGGATATCTGCAAAGGTGAAGCGACGCTCCGTCTTCTCACGGTCGAGGTGGAGCATGGCGAGTTTGTCGGGGTATTTCGCGGCAATCTCATCCACGATATCGAAGCCGAAATTAAAGGTGTCGGTGTTCTCAAAACGGATATGCCGGAGTGCGCCGTTTTCGTCCTCCTCGCACTTGACGAACTTCTCGCAGACCAAGTCCTGCGACTTCTTGGCGGCGGCGATCGTCTTGACCACTTCTTTTTCCGCAGTCTTCTCGCCCGGCAAAACCACGGCACAGAACTCGCAGTCCGCGCCGTCCACGGCAATCATGCCGTGCGGAGTGGAACTGTCGTAATAGATGCTGTCGCCCTCGTGCAAGATCTCCGTATGGGTACCGATCTGCACCTTGAGAGAGCCCGAAAGGATATAGTCGAACTCCTGTCCGGAGTGCGTGGCAAGCTGAATGGGTTTGTTCTGCTGGGCGGCGGAATACTCGTACTTGACGATATACGGCTCTGCGATCTTGTCACGGAACTTGGGCGCAAGGTTGCGGATGTCGATGCCCTCTTCTTTGGCAGTCTCCTGCCCCTTGCCGCGGCGCGTGACGGTGTAGCTTGACAAGCGCGCGCCCTTGCCCTCCAAAAGTTCGGAAAGCTCCACGTCAAAGATCAGCGAGCACTTATGAATAAAGGAGAACGGAATGTCCACCTTACCGCTTTCATACGCGGTATATTGCAGAGGCGAAACCTCGGTCTTCGCTGCCATTTCTTCCACAGAAAAGCCCATGATCTCACGCATTTCGAAAATTCGCTTTGCGATCTCACTTAAACGCGTCATGGCGGTTTGGTTTGGCATAATTCCCACTCCTTCTTTTTGAAAAATAAAAAAGCCCGTCTCATTCTTTGAGACGAGCAAAAACCCGCGGTACCACTCAAATTGTGTGAAAACTCACACCACTCAGGCTCATACAAGCCGTATGCATTTACGCAGCAATCACGAAAGGACTTACTTGGAAACTCCGTTTAGACCTTCAGCTCAGAGGTGATGGGTCGTTTACCTTGCTTTATCGGGATCACACCGTCCCCGACTCTCTGGAAAAGCGCTGATAATGACCGTCCTCGTCACAGCTTTTCATTCAATTGACGCCCCGATTATACCGCGCAGTCCTTTTTTTGTCAAGTGCCCCGCTTAAAAAAGTACACAACATGCGAAAACGGTTGCACCGAAATTGACAAAACGGCGTATTTTTTGTATATTATATGCCAATGTTTAAATGAAAGGAGGAAGTTGCGGTGAAAAAGATGCGCCGTCTTCTGTTTTGCTTTTTCCGCGGCTGCGTAAAGCTCTTCTACCCGAAAACGACGCTGTTTTTCGACGATTCGCTCTTTGACACACCGCTCGTCTTCGTCGGAAACCAC
>JAFYLE010000090.1 GCA_017537265.1 Clostridia bacterium
AAACCACTCGCAGGCACACGGCCCGATCGTGTCCCAAATCACGTTTCCTTCCTCCGTCTATACCTGGTGCATCAGCGAGATGTTGGACAAGCACAAGGCGGGCGATTACATGTACGATACCTTCTGGGCGCCGCCCGGACGGCATCTGAAGTTTTTCCGCGTGTTTTCCACACTCATAGCGCCGTTGTGCGCCCTTCTCTTCACCGAGGCGAACACGGTGCCCGTGTACCTCGACAAGCGCCTTCTCACCACCTTCAAAAAATCCATTTCCCTTTTGCAAGACGGAAAACAGCTCATCATCTTTCCCGAAACGGAAGTGGCTGACAATGCGATCGTAAACCGCTTCCACGAGCCCTTCGTGGACCTCGGCAAGCTCTACTACAAAAAAACGGGCAAGCGCCTTGCCTTCGTGCCGACCTACATTTGCCCCGAACGCCGTGAGATACACACGGGAAAGCCCGTATTCTACGACCCGAAGAACACCCCCGAAGAAGAGCGAACGCGCATTACCCGCTACCTCTCCGAGCAGATCTGCGAAACGGCAAGAAGCCTGCCGACGCACACGGTAGTCCCCTTTTTGAACACCGCGACCCCTCACAAAAACAACGAATGATACAAGGGCCTCGTGCCCTTGTATTTTTCTTTCTTTTGATGTATGATAACTAAAGAAAAAACTCTGCGGAGGAACTATGGACAAAAAACTCAAGCGTGTCATACAGCTTTTCGTCACGTTTTTTAAGATCGGTCTCTTCACCTTCGGAGGCGGATACGCCATGATCCCGCTGATCCAAAAAGAGACGGTGGAAACCAAAAAGTGGATCACGGACGACGACATTCTGGAGATCATTGCGATCGCAGAATCGACGCCCGGCCCGATCGCCATCAATTCCGCAACCTTCGTCGGATACCGAGTGGCGGGCTTTTGGGGCTCTGTCGCGGCGACCTTCGGCGTAGTTCTTCCCTCGTTTACCATCATTCTTGCCATCTCCTTCGTGCTCAACGAATTCCAGCACATCAAAGCTGTGCAATACGCCTTTGAAGGCATTCGTGCAGGCGTGCTCGCCCTCATCTTCAAGGCGCTGTGGTCAATGTACAAGAAGGCGCCCAAGGGGGCTGTGTCCTACGTGATCATGGCGCTCTCCTTCGTCTGCGTGGCGTTTCTGAAGATTAACGTGCTGTTCGTCATCATCGGTTGTGCGTTGACCGGACTCATCTCTTCCGTCGTCTTGAGAAAGAAGGTGCAGAAATGATCTACCTCGAGCTGTTTTTGACCTTCCTTGAGATCGGAGCCTTTACCTTCGGCGGCGGCTACGCGATGCTGCCTCTCATTCGGGAAGCGGTGCTTCTCCACGGTTGGATCGAGGAAGAAGCGCTCATCAACTTCATTGCCGTCAGCGAATCCACGCCCGGCCCCTTTGCCATCAACATTGCAACCTACGTCGGAAATCAGGTCGGCGGTGTGTTCGGCAGTATCTGCGCAACGCTCGGCGTGGTCCTTCCGTCCTTCGTCATCATCCTCATCGTGGCAAAATGCTACGAGAAGTTCAAAGAAAGCAAGACGGTCAAGGGCATTATGAGCGGTCTCAAGCCTGCGGTGGTCGGTCTGATCGGCGCGGCACTCTTCTCCCTTCTCCTCACGGTCTTCTTCCCTGCCGGAGTAAGTTTTGCGCCCCTTGCGACTGCCGGATTCTGGGTGAGCGTGGGCATTTTTGCCGCCGCGCTCCTTTGCGCCTTTAAGAAGGTACACCCGATCCTCATCATTTTGGGTTCTGCCGCGATCGGCATCGCTCAGGGATACTTGCTTTGATCTTCTTTTTCTGATCGGAAGAAAGAAAAAACAAAAAACGCCCGGTATTAAAACGGCTTCATTTACACCCCAAACCAAAAACGCGCCCGCATACGTCGGGCGCGTTTTGTGATATTTCAAATAAAAATTAAAGGTCAAAATAGCGGCGGGCGTTCTCGTAACAGATGCCGCGCACGATCCTAGAAAGGGTCTCAAAATCGTTCGGGTACTCGCCGTTTTCCACCCACTCGCCGATGAGTGCGCAAAGAATGCGGCGGAAGTACTCGTGTCGGGTATAGCTCAAAAAGCTCCTCGAATCGGTAAGCATACCGACGAAATTGCCGAGCAAAGAAAGATTGGCAAGGCTCGTCAACTGATCTCGCATGCCCTGCTTTTGATCATTGAACCACCATGCACTGCCGTGCTGTAATTTGCCCGCGACTTCCGTGCCTTGGAATGCGCCGATGAGGGTATCCAAAAACGCGTTATCGGCAGGGTCGAGGCTATACAGAATGGTACGAGGCAAGGTATCCGTGCTATACAGGGCGTCAAGCAACGATGCGAGGCGCCGACTGCCGTTATCCGGTCCGATGCAGTCAAAACCGCGATCGACGCCCAAGGTGGCAAGGGCCTTGGAGTTGGGGTTGCGCAGGCAATTATAGTGGATCTGCATGACCCAGCCGAGTCTGGTATATTCTGCGGCGCAGAAAAGCAACAGTTCCGTCTGAAAGGCTTCCGCAAGACGCGCTTGCACCGCTTGTCCGTTCAACGCGCTCTGCAAGGCAAAATTGAGTTCCTCCTCGCTTGCGCGCTCGTACACGGCGCGGTCAAGACCGTGGTCGCTTGCCTTACAGCCGCACGAATTGAAATACTCGATGCGATCTCGCAGGGCGGCCTTAAGATCCGAAACGGTGCCGATCGTCATTTTGCAGACCTCGCCGAGGCGAAGGATATACGCGGGAAAATCCGATTTCGTCAAATTCAAAGCGCGGTCGGGTCGAAAAGACGGTGCAACGCGCACGCAAAGACTCTCGTCCTCGGAAAGCAGTTTGTGATACTTCAGGTCGTCCACGGGGTCGTCCGTGGTGCCGATGAACTCGACACCGCTTTGACGGATAATTCCGCGCACGCTCATATTCGCGTCTTTGAGCTTCTCCTCACAGAGTTTCCACACGGCGGGAGCCGTCTCTTCATTCAAGACTCCCTCAAACCCGAAGTACTTTTTGAGCTCCAAATGGCACCAATGATACATGGGGTTACCGATGGCAAGCGGCAAGGTGCGCGCAAACGCCAAAAACTTGTCGTAATCCGAAGCGTCGCCGGTAATATAGCGCTCGTCAATGCCGTTGGAGCGCATAAGGCGCCACTTATAATGGTCGCCGCCGAGCCAAAGCTGCGTGACGTTCTCAAAACGGCAGTCCTCGTAGATCTCCTTCGGACTGACGTGGCAATGATAGTCGATGATGGGAAGCGTCTCTGCACACTCATGGTACAAGCGCTTTGCCACGTCGGTGTGAAGCAGAAAATCAGACGTTAAAAATGCACTCACTGATGTTTCCTCCGAAAGTAATTATTGTTTCATCTTCTCGCGATATTCCTTGGGACTGAAGCCCGTATGTCTCTTAAACAACTTGGAAAAATACTGCAGATCCAAAATGCCGCTCTGTGCCGCGACGGTCTGTATCTGCAATCTCGTGGTGGCAAGCAGGTGTTCGGCGTTTTTCATTCGCTTGTCGCGAATAAACTCGGTGACGGTCTTGCCCGTCTCCCGCTTGAACGCGGTGGAAAGATATCCCGAACTGACCTTAAGTGCGCTCACCAGCGAGGACAGGGTCAGATTTGCGGAGAGGTCGGACTCAATTAAAATGATGGCGTTTTGCACGAGCGGCGAATAGTCGCGCATACTGTGGCGACGAACGACACGACAATACGAACGGAACATGTCGCGCATGAGTTCCGCAACGGCCGAAGAAGTCTGCACCTTCTCGATCTCCACGGCAAAAGAAGAAGACACGCGGTCGATGTACACGGGGTGCACGCCGCCCTGCTCTGCCGCCTTGCGCAAAAGAGTGTTCATAATGATGCAATAATTCTTCAGATTGCGCAGGTCGTCTGCGGTACGTTTTTCAAACTTGGTCTCCGAAAATGCCGCCAGAATGAGATTCGCTTTGCCGGACTGACCAAGGGAGACGGCACGAATGAGTTCGTTCTCGTACTTATAACGCTGTTCCATGAGTTCCATGTCCAGCTGTAAGGCGTCAAACCGATCCACGGTGCCAGGCGTATTGATGGGAGACGGCGGAGTGAGTTTTTCCTGCTTGACGTCCACGACGGAAAAATTGCCCGCGCCCCACAAGCCTTCACAAAAAGTGTCCAACAAAAAGAAGAAATGGCTGTCGTCCGGAATGATGGGAATGGCGTCGCAAAAGCGCGAGAGCACACGGCGTTCTTCCTCGGAAAGATTCTGTGCGGCAGGCAAAGCGAGCATGGTGGAGCGGGAGATGGCAGTGGGCAGATACGGGCCCATAAAAAACAGTTCTCCCGACTGCGGCAACAGCAGATAGATATAGCAAAACTCAAAGTCGTCCGTCATTTTGTAAATGACGCGCTCCTCCACCTTCCCGAGAAGATGCGAAATATGCCGCGAAGACGGCAACGCGCCTGAAAGCACGCTCTGCGGAGTGTGCGACCAGACGGTGGAGGCGGGAGCGGAGAGCGGACACGTGATGACCGTAACGCCGCTTTTCACAAGCGTGTCGCGTACAAGTTCGAATGCACTGAAATCCTGCACTGCTCATCACTCCTTTTTTGCACGTTCAATCTTACTTTTTTTATTATAAACACAATTCGAACGAAATTCAACACCAAATGCGCTTGCTGATGAAAAAAATACAAGAAAAAATAAAAATATTACTCCCTGATTTCCCGCTAAATCGGGTACAATAATGTTACCGAATTGTGAACCCGACACGAGGGCTCACACTTTTTACAAACTACACTTCAGAGAGGAATATCGGTATGAAAAAACAGCCCAAGCTTGATGCAAACGGCCATCGCAAATTCGGCATCCGTGACTGCCTTGCTTATGCCGCAGGCGACCTCGGTTGCAACATGAGTTTTGCCCTCAAAGGCACCATGTCCATTTTCTGGACGCAATTTATGGGTATGGATCTTTGGTACGCCCTGCTGCTCATCGTGGTGCAGGTCTGGGATGCCATCAACGACCCGCTCATCGGTTCTCTCATTGACGCTGATCGCAGAAAATACAAGAGAAACAAATTCCTGTCCTACATTTGGTTCGGCTCCATCGGTCTGATCATCGGCGGCGCTTGCTGCTTCCTGCCCTTCCCGTCGGCTCCCGTCTGGGCGAAGTTCATCATCTTCATCGCCGGATACGTGGTTTGGGACGCCTTCTACACCGTGGCAAACGTTCCTTACGGTTCTCTCTTGTCCCTGATCTCCAACGACGTAAAAGACCGCGCCTCTCTCTCCGCCTGGCGCTCCATCGGCTCCATCTTCGGCAACATGCTGCCCATGGTCATCCTGCCCTTCATCATCTATGATAAGGACAACAACCTCATCGGCGAGCGTGTGTTCATTGCCGCACTCATCATGGGTGTGCTCGGCTTCATCTGCTTCCAGTTCATGATCCGCAACACCGAGATCCGCGTGGATACCGAAATTGAACTCAGCGAAGAACCCCAGAAATTCAACGTGCTCGTCGCGTTCAAAAACTTTGTCAAAAACCGTCCCGCAGTCGGCGCGACCGTTGCTGCCATGGGTATGTTCATCGGCATGCAGGGCGCTACCACCGCTGTGACCGTTATCTTCCAATCCTACTTCAAGAACGTGCAGATCTCCGGTATCGTCCAGCTCTTTGCGATGATCCCGATCGTCTGCTTCACGCCTCTTGCTCGTAAAATGGTTGCCAAACACGGCAAGAAAGAACTCGCCACCTTCGGCTCCATCTGCTCGATCGTTGCCGCGCTCGGCCTGTTCATCATCACCCCCAACAACACCAACCTTGATCTTGTGATCTACGTCGTCTGCCAGCTCATCTACTCCCTCGGCCTCGGCATCTATTCCACCGTGTCCTGGGCAATGATGGGTGATGCCATCGACTACAACGAATGGAAGACCGGAAAACGCGAGGAAGGCACCGTTTACTCCCTGCACTCCTTCTTCCGCAAGCTTGCACAAGGCATCGGCCCGTCCCTCGTCTTGATCATCATGGTGGCTTTCGGCTACGTCGGCGCAAACGAGGGTAACCAGGTTTGGGAAGTCGCCGTCAACATGCGCTACATCGTTGCCGCAACCTTCCTGTTCTCCGCACTTCTCCAATTCATTGGTCTTGCTCTGGTCTACAACCTTGACAAGAAAACCTTGGCCAAAATGAACCAAGAGCTCGGCCGCGACGTGGAAGCGGACGACGTCCTC
>JAFYLE010000091.1 GCA_017537265.1 Clostridia bacterium
CGCCCTTGGTACGGGTGGTGAGGCTCGTGTAGGCTTCACGCGCCAGCTTGAGGGTGTCCGGGGTGACGGTGCCGGAGCCGCGCGGACCCTTGGTGGCGGTGAACACGGCATCGTACATCTTCTGCACGTCGGCGGTGATTTCGTCGAGGGTCTTGTCCTTCCACTTCTTGGACGTACCGCCTGCGTTGTTAGCGGCAACGGTGCGGGTGACGTTCGGGTTCGTGAGAAGGCCGAGGAGGCCCCAGTCTTCGTCACCGACGTAGATGATTTCGTCGATCTTTTCGTCGATCTTCTGACGTGCGGTGCGAGCGTCGAGGGATTCAAGCGGGATGCCTGCGAAAGCTGCGGCGTCGAGTTCTTCGACGGTGAACTTGTAGCAGTCGCCGACCGGCTTGATGTCCACGGTGTCCTTCTTGATGGCGAAGGATACCGACGGGAGGTCCTTGGCGTCGGACGTAAGCACTCGGGCCATGCCGAGCTGGGTGATGGTCTTGACGGTATAGGTGAGTGCGCCCTTGTTGATGCCGCCCTTGATCGGTGCGGACTGGATGGCGTCGAGATTTTCGCGGGGCATTTCGTATGCTTCGCGTTCGATCTGGTTGAACTCGCGTTCGAGCTTGTCCAATGCAGTGCTGTCTTCATTGTAGTGCATTATTCGTACTCCTTTGTCTTACTTGAGCACCACCACGGCATAGGAGCCGCTCGGAGCCGTTTTCATGAACTTTGCGCCCGGGATTTCGGTCTGCGTGGCGTCGTTGCTGTCGTAGGCGACAAACTTGCCTGCGGAGCTGATGCCGACGGATTCGCCGGACTTGACGTCGCCGCCGACAACTACCCAGACCATGCCGCTTGTGACGACGGAGACCGGCGTACCTGCGGGATATTCGTCATGGGTGATGACGCGCTGTGCGATACCGAGGAAGTAGCCGCCTTCCTTGGCGTCGACGCCTGCGGCCGTCTGCTTAACGCCGGTGGATTCGTCGAATTCTACGTTGCCGTCGGTGCTGCCTGCAGTGATCGCGATGGCGTTGTAGGAAGAACCGTAGTCCTTGGCGGTGAGCGTAATCTTCGTGGTGCCGTCCACGGCGACGAAGGATTCGGAGCCTGTGGATGCGTTGTTGATTGCAGCGACGAGGTCGTCGATGATGGAAGCGATCGTTTCTGCGGAAGTAGTCGTTGCGGAGAACGTCTTAGCGCCGATGGTGACCGTGACGGTCTTGGAGCCTGCGGCGCCCGTTTCGCCGGACTTGAGGGCCGGAGTAACTTCGACAACGCGCTTCACGTGTTCGACCGCTTCGGGCTTGATTGCGTATGCCTTCACGTCTTCGCCCTTGACGGCAAAGACCGGGAAGCCGCCTTCGTCGGTCGTGCTGTCCGCCATGCAGCGGGAAACGGAAAGGTAAGGCTGGTCAGGGAAAACCAGGCCCGGGGCAGCTACACTGCGGCCGTAATCTTCAGCGGTAAAAGCCATTGTTTAAACCTCCTTTTTCTTGCCGTTGGACAAGGCGATAGTTTCGCGCATGAGCTTGTCCTCAAGGCTGTCGTTTTCGTATTCGTCGGCGGCGCCTTCGCGAGCTCCGTCGAACTGGGATGCCGGATTCTTCTTCGTGCCGCCCTTGCCACCGCAGCCACCCTTTTCGGCACGGTCGGCGATGACCTTGTTCGCGCTCATGTAGAGGGCGTTGATGCTCGTCTCGTCCTCGATGGATTCGATGTCGATGCCGTCGAACGCGGCGGCGATAACCTTGCGCTTGAGGTCGCTCACGTCGTCGGACGTGTCGCATTCGATACCGGCGGCGCGGGCTGCGTCGAGGATTTCAAGCTTGGCGTTCACGGCAGCGTCAATGACGGATTCGTCGATTTCGTCGTTTGCCTTTTCGAGCTGTTCCTTGAGGTCCGCAATCTGAGAATCCTTCTCGTCAACGGCACTCAGGAGGGTGTGAATTTCATCGAGCTTTTCTGCGGCGTCCTTCTGGGCCACCTGGAGAGCGTCGATGACCTTTTCGTCGGCCTGGTAGTCTACGCCGTCGAGCTGGATAGTCTTCATGGATTGCTCCTGGTTATTGTTGTTACTGTCTTTCAAATGCACGTCCGGGCCAGCCTTTCCGTCGTTGACGATTACCGGCTGCCCGTCTTGATGTTCTTTCCCGTCTTCCGTATGCTTCTGCGGTTCTTCCGTTTCCGGGTCCGCCATGTCGAAGAAGTCCGCGAAGTCCGCGGAGTCGCCGACCACAAAACGCACCTTGTCTCCGGCACGTCCTTTTTTCACCAGTGCAAAGTGGTTGTAGCCAATATTCTTTTGCTGCTGGTCATGATGGACTCCTTGCCACACGCCATCGTTATCGATCACATTGCACTTGTAGCCCATGCTAAAAGCCTTGACTTCTTTCTTGTCAATAGCCTCAATTGCCCGTTTACCTGTAATTGTTACCGTCACATGGTTGTTGAGACCGTCAAATGACGCGTCGTTAGCAGTCATTCCGACCTGGTAATCATCAACATTATCTGCTGTAACAGGCTCGTTTGGGTGATTCAAAGTTACAGGGATGCAATTCAGCGTGCTTGTAGCTTTTTTGACGTCATCTACATCACGTAGGCGTTTTACGAATTTTCCATTCTTGTCCAGATACGTAAAAACACCGACGCCAGTGCAGATAACATTACCCTGGTAGTATCCTTCAGGCGTCTTGTGAAGATGGTTAATATCGAAAACTTGTACATCCTGGTGAAACATCTTGTCTTATTCCTTTCTGCCAAATCTACGCCCTGTCAAGAAGCGGCAGTGGATTTCGTGAAATTCTTACGAATTGGGATTTCTACCCCATCGTCTTTGCGAGCTCTTTCAGCTTCGCGGTTGTCTTGATAAGTTCTGCGTTGGAGACGCCGCCCTTGCCTGCGCGGGCAACGAGGCGGTCAATCCCGGTATTGAGCGACAGCTTCACGGCGTTGAGCTGTTCAACGAGCTTCGCTGTTTCCAACTCGCCGTCGTCCTTCTTCTTCGGTTCAGGATCCGGGCGGTTGTACTTCTTTCGGAGCGCGACGAGTGCCGCCGCGGTCGCCATGTTCTTTAGCGTTTCCTTGACGGCCATCAATCAACTCCTAGTCAACAATTCCCGCACGTTTCATGGCAAGAATCGTGTCGTAGTTCAGTTCGCACTTGGTAGCTTCACCAACCTGTCCAAAACGCTGGTCTTTTTTGGCCTTTGCAATAGCGGTTCTTTTGGCCTCAGCATCATTTTTAGCAGGAACCGTCACAGAAAACACCGCCCATTGCGGAGAACCTTTGTGACGGACGCTTACGTTTACGTCATATTTTTTGGCAAACGCATTAAATTTGTTTTTGTCCTTGATTAACGGACCTGCATCCATGCAATATTTCAGATTGAGTTCTGCTCGATTCATATCACTTAGCCTTTGCCAGCGTTTCGTTGGCCTTGTCGAGGGTTGCGTTGATTTCATCGAGGAACTTTTGCGCCATTTCGACATTGCGCTTCTGTTCCTTGATATTGGCCGCCACGCGCTGCTTGCGCCTTGTGGCGTAATCTCTCTCCATTGCGTTTGCCATGTCCTTTTCTACGGACTTGGAGTCTTCAAGGAGGCTGTTGGCGATTTCGCGGAGTGCTTCCACATCCACGGAGATTGTGACGGCGCCATCGTTGGACAGGCCGTACTTGGACTTGATTTCTTCTAGTGTGCTCATAACGCACACAAAACTAGGCGCAAGAACGCCCCGGAGCCGTTTTCCGTGAAATTCTTATAAATTGCGGTTGACAGGAAAAAGGAAAACCCACCGGGGCTGCGAACACCCGGTGGGCGGATCATCATTATGACAAGTTCGTTTCCTTTGCGGCCTATTCCGCGTTTACTTGCGTCTGTGCCGCGTTCTGCGGCGCTCCGTCCGGAGCTTCAGTGCTTACGGTAATCTCGCTCGTGCCGCCGTTAAGGATAAGGTTCTTACGCGTTTCTTTTGGTGTGATGGAACCCATCTCGTACAGCGTCTTGCAGCTGTTCACCTTCTTGTCGAAGATGTCCGCCTTCTCGGCCTCCGTGCTCTGCCATACCTCGCCAAAGGTGAAGTCGTGGTCTCCGGGCCTGTTCTCGTTGCGGTTCCTGAACTCGGTCAGCATTTCCACCATCGGCTCGTAGAGGCAGTCCTGGCGCCACTGCTCCATGTAGTCGTTTTCCTGGCGGATGTCGCCCTCGTTGGTGCTCGATAGGCCAGACACCATGTTTCCGAACAGCGTCGATACGGGGCGACCGATAAGGGCCGACACGTATGCCATGAGCATCTTGATGGATTCCGGGACGTCGCTCATGGAGTGGGACTTCATCTCGAAGGAATCTTCCTTGTCCATGAACACGGCGCGCATGGTGCTCATGCCGAGCTTCGTGAGCGACATTCGCTCGCGCACCTTCTCGTAGCCACCCTTCATGTTCAGCGTCTGGCTGAAGTTGGCGAGCGAGAAGATGGAGAGCCCGTTTTCCTGGAGCATGTTCGAGATTGACCCGAAGGCAGGGGGCAGCTTCTTGATTCCGATGTTCGCCATGTCGACGAGAGAACTGCCGAACACATAGGTTTTGAGGTCCGAATCGAGGACGTCCGGGGCCTCGATGCCGTGAAAAACGTGGCAGCGGCTCGCGTGGATGGTCAGTGTATGGCCGTTGCGTACCTGCACGGAGAACTTCTCGACCTTGCCGAACCACTCGCTTTCAGGGTTGGAACAGATGCAGTTCTCGGCGAGGTCGATGCGGCCAGGCGTATAGACGCGGTAGCCGACGACCTTGGACTTGGTGCCAGCCGGCTGTTCCAGGTCCGCGTCGCCGTCATCGTCATAAACCGAGACAACGAGTGCGCCACCGAAGAGGTTTGCCCACGTGCCTGCGTTCCTGCACGCCTTGAAGAATCCGATCTTGGAGAGCGCCTTGAATGTTTTGTCGTCCTTGTCGTCCGCGATGACGATAGGGGCCTTGAGGGACTTTACGGCGGGATCACGCGCAATGCGCTTGACGATGCCGTCCTTGACGTACTGTGCGGCGAGCGCGTCGTAGTTCGTGACAGGTACGCCGCAGACGACGCGGGTGCTCTCGTCCTTGTCCATGGATTCGTCGCCGAATCCCGTGACTAAGTTGCGGTAGGCGCCGTCGGAGAGGTAGTAAAGGTCTTTGCTTGTGCTTTTGTCAGCCATAATCGAGACAAAGCTACAGCGCGGCTGGCGAGAAAAGGGGATTCTGCAAAATTCTTGCAAATTGGGCTACACGAGGTCCCACAGCGACTTCTTGTGCCACGTCTGCGATAGGCCCTGCGTGGTGGCGTCCACCTGGTCGTCGTGAGTAGCGTTCGGGAACTTGGTAAGCTCGTCGATGTACTCCATGATCCACGGCGCGATTGACGGGTCCGGGACGTAGACGTTTCCAGCCTCGAAAAGCGGCGTCACGGCATGGGCGCGCGCGAGCTTGGATTCGGTAGGGTTCACCCCGATAATGCCGCTAACGTGCTCGTTCAGCATGTCCATGACGGCCTCGCCGTTCGCCTTCGCTTCGACGTACTTGGCGATTGCCTCCGGGTGGTTCTCGGTCATCTGAATCATGGCACGTAGAGACTCGCGGAAGGTCTTCTTGCCCCACACGCGTTCGAGCAGGTAGTAGTTCGCCCCTTTCTGCCCCCACAGAAGGCCGCAGATGTTGTCGGTGTGCACCGTCTTCTTGAAGGAGAAGTCCCAGCTCTGGAAAACCCTGTCGAACATGACCGGCAGACTGTTGCGGTCGTAGAACCTGAACCACTCGCGCTTGAAGATGTTGCCGGTCGCCACCATCGGGGACTGCATGTACTGCGAGGCGAATGTCTCCGGGTCCGCTGCCTTCATGCGCTCCAGCTGCTCGATGGAATGCTTCTCCGGCCACAGCGCGGTTCCGTCCTCGTTGATGGCGGGGAGCGAGAGTACTTCCCACGGTTCTCCGGATCCTCCGTCCAGCAAAAAACCAGCCATGTCGTGGTCGTGCAGTCGCTGCATGATGACTACAATCGGGGTCACGCCCGGATTGTTGACGCGGGAAGCGATAGTGTTGTTGAACCTTGCGTTGATTCGCTCGCGCTTGAGGTCCGAGAACGCGTCCGCGGGCTTGAGCGGGTCGTCGATGATGATGGCGCCGCCGAACCCGTCCGCGTCGGACCCGGTTCCCTGATACTGGCGGTCGCCGAAGTCGCCAGCGCCGAAACCCGTAATCTGCCCGCCCGTGGAGACGGCGTAGAGGCCGCCGTTCTGCGTCGTGTACCACTTGTCCTTCGC
>JAFYLE010000092.1 GCA_017537265.1 Clostridia bacterium
AAGTCCATTGACGACCTCGGCCTTGCCGACGTGGAAGACACCGTGGACGTCATCGTTGACCGCAAGTAAAGACGAAAAGAAACCTGCTTTTGCAGGTTTCTTTTTTGTTGCCAAGAGAAATTCTTTGTGATAAAATAAAGTGTTATATTTCGATTAACAGAAAGGACAGTCGTATGCTCTTACCACCCATTGCGGCAGTTTCCACTCCCTTCGGTAAGGGAGCGATCGCACTCGTGCGCGTTTCGGGCGAAGGATGCATGGAGATCGTCGAGCGCATCTTTCGTACCAAGAGCGCTCTTCGCCCCCGCTTTGCCGCTTACGGCGAGGTCGTCGATCCCGAGAACGGGGAAGTGGTGGACGACGGCATTCTGACCTTTTTTGAGGGTCCGAACTCTTATACGGGTGAGGATTCGTTTGAGATCACCTGTCACGGCGGCGCCATCGTTACCGCGCGCGTGCTTCGCACCTGTCTGAAGGCGGGCGCACGCATGGCGGAGCCGGGCGAGTTTACGCGCCGCGCGTTTGCCGCGGGCAAACTCACGCTTTCCACCGCGGAGGGCATCGCGGATCTGATCGACGCCCGCACAGACGAGGCGGCACGTCTCTCCCGCCGTGCGGCAAGCGGCGCGCTGTCAAAAAAACTGGACGCCCTTTCCGAGTCCGTGCTTGCTCTTGCAACGTCGCTTGCGGCAGTTATGGATTACCCGGATGAGGGTATCGAGGACGTCGGCGGGGAGAAACTTGCAGAGGAGATCGCAAGACTTACGCAGGAACTTCATCGGTTGATGAGCACGCTTTCTACTTCCCGCGCCGTCACCGAGGGCATCCCGGCGTACATCGTCGGCCGCTTTAACGTCGGCAAGAGTTCGTTTTTCAACGCGCTCGTCGGGGAGGAGCGTGCGATCGTGACGAATATCCCCGGCACCACGCGCGACATGATCGAGTATCCCATCTCCGCGGGCAGACTGCTTCTGCGCTTGACGGATACCGCGGGTCTGCGCGACGGGGCGGACGCCATTGAGCAGATCGGCATCGGCAAAACGAGGGAAAAATTGGAGAGCGCGGAAGGCAAGGTCGTCTTTGCTCTCTTTGATTCCTCGGAGGCGCCGCACGCCGAGGACTTGGAACAGATCGCGTATTTGCAGACTCTTTCCGCCGCCTGTCGGATCGTGCCCGTTTTGACCAAGTGCGACCTTGCCCGCGTGTTTGACGCAAACTTGCTCGCGCCCTTCGGCAAGGTCTTTGAGATCAGCGTGGAAGGCTCGTGCGACTTTTCGGCGCTCTTCTCGCATTTGGAGGAGGAGTATATTCGCGACGAGGACGCCCTGCTTCGCGGCGAGGTCTTGATGAACGTGCGCCAGTACGATTGCGTGCGCCGAGCACACGAGGCGCTGACGCGAGCCGCGGGCTTTCTCACCGAGGAGGATAACGACTTGTGCATGACGCTTCTGGAGGAGGCGCTTTCCGCGCTGAGGGAAGCGGACGGCCGCGAGGTCGCAGGCATGGTCGCAGACGAGATCTTCAAACGCTTTTGCGTTGGCAAATAGGAGTAGTATGACAGACATTCGTTTTGAAGCGGGCGCGTGTGACGTAGCCGTCGTCGGCGCGGGACACGCAGGCATTGAGGCAAGCCTTGCCGCCGCGCGTATGGGCACCGAGGTCGTCCTGTTCACCCTGAATTTGGACGCCGTGGGCAACATGCCCTGTAATCCCGCCATCGGCGGAACGGGCAAGGGGCACTTGGTGTACGAGATCGACGCACTGGGCGGCGAAATGGGCCGCGCGGCGGACGCCGTCTGCCTGCAGAGCCGTATGCTCAATTCCTCGCGCGGCGCGGCGGTGCATTCCCTGCGCCAGCAGGCGGACCGCGTGGCGTACCGCGCGTATATGAAGAGCGCCTTGGAAAAGCAGGCGCACCTTTCTCTCGTGCAGGCGGAGATCTCCGCTCTGGAGAAGGAGGGAGAGGGCTATCGTCTCGTCACGCGCTTCGGTGCCGTTTGGCACGCGAAGGCAGTTATTCTGTGTGCGGGCACGTTTTTGCGCGCAAACATCGTTGTGGGCGACGTCAATATCAAAAGCGGTCCCGACAATCTTTCGGGCGCGGATCTGCTCACCGAATCGTTGCAGGCGCTGGGGCTGTCCATTCGTCGGTTTAAGACGGGTACTCCGCCGCGCATCCACGCAGACTCCATCGATTATTCCAAGTGCGAGGAACAGCCGGGGGACGAGGCGCCGTTTTGCTTCTCTGCGGACACGGATGCGGACGCTTTTGAAGAACGTGAGTTTCAGAAGTGCCACATCGCTTATACCAATGCAAAAACGCACCAAATCATTCGCGACAACATCGACCGTTCTCCTCTGTATTCGGGGCGTATCAAGTCCATCGGGCCGCGCTACTGTCCGTCGATCGAAGACAAGATCATGCATTTCCCCGACAAGGAGCGCCACCAACTCTTTTTGGAGCCCATGGGACGCGATACTAAGGAGGTCTATATTCAGGGCCTCTCCTCCTCGCTTCCCGAGGACGTGCAACTTCAGGTCCTGCACTCCATCGAGGGTTTGGAAAACGCACGCGTTATGCGCACCGCGTACGCGATCGAGTACGACTGCGTCGATCCTTTGCAACTGACGCACACGCTGGAGTTTCGCGATGTCAAGAACCTCTACGGCGCGGGGCAGTTCAACGGCACCTCGGGTTATGAGGAGGCCGCCTGTCAGGGACTCGTTGCAGGCATCAACGCCGCGGCAAAGATCTTGGGTCTGCCCGCGCTCGTGTTGCCGCGCACCTCGTCGTATACGGGCATTCTCATCGACGACCTCGTCACAAAAGGCACCAATGAGCCGTACCGTATGATGACCTCGCGTTGTGAGCACCGTCTCATTTTGCGTCAGG
>JAFYLE010000093.1 GCA_017537265.1 Clostridia bacterium
CACCTCGGAAAGATGATGGAGCAAATTCGCGCCGGCAAAGATCCCCGCGATGCCTATCAGGACAACATCAAGAGCTACGGCAGATTTGATGACGCGGTCAAGTACATTGACCCGCGCAAGCAATAAGGAGGTAGTACGATGGCAACTTTTGAAGGATATAACAGAAGAATTGACGGCATCAATGCCGCAATGAAAGAATATGGCATCGCCTCCCTGGAAGAAGCTCGTGAACTTTGCCTTGCAAAGGGCTTTGATCCCGACGCAATCGTGAAGAGCGTTCAGCCCATCGCGTTCGAGAATGCTGCTTGGGCATACACTCTCGGCTGTGCCATCGCTCTCAAGAAGGGCGTTACTAATGCTGCAGATGCAGCCGAAACCATCGGTATCGGCTTGCAGGCATTCTGCATCCCCGGCTCCGTTGCAATGAACCGTAAGGTCGGTCTCGGCCATGGTAATCTCGGTGCCATGCTGCTGCGTGAAGAGACCAAGTGCTTCTGCTTTTTGGCAGGCCACGAGTCCTTTGCTGCCGCGGAAGGCGCGATCGGTATTGCCAGAAGCGCCAATAAGGTTCGCAAGGAACCCCTGCGCGTTATCCTCAATGGTCTCGGCAAGGATGCCGCGTTCATTATCTCTCGTATCAACGGCTTCACCTATGTAGAGACTGATTACAACTTCTATACCGACGAACTCACCATCGTTCGCGAGAAGGCTTACTCCGACGGCGAACGTTCCAAGGTTCGTTGCTACGGTGCAAATGACGTGCTTGAAGGCGTGGCCATTATGCGTCACGAG
Source organism: Clostridia bacterium (assembly GCA_017537265.1). Classification (GTDB taxonomy): domain Bacteria; phylum Bacillota; class Clostridia; order Oscillospirales; family SIG627; genus RUG14179. The sequence continues at coordinate 793 of JAFYLE010000093.1, forward strand.
GGCGTGGACGTTTCCATCACCGGCAACTCCACCAACCCGACTCGCTTCCAGCACCCCGTTGCAGGCACCTACAAGAAGTGGGCGATCGAAAACGGCAAGAAGTACTTCTCCGTCGCTTCCGGCGGCGGCACCGGCCGTACTCTGCACCCCGATAATATGGCTGCAGGCCCCGCTTCTTACGGTTTGACCGATACCATGGGCCGTATGCACGGTGATGCGCAGTTCGCAGGTTCTTCCTCCGTTCCCGCACACGTGGAAATGATGGGTCTTATCGGCGCGGGTAACAACCCGATGGTCGGTATGACCGTCGCATGCGCCGTGGCAGTCGAAGAAGCTGTCAAAAAGGCATAAGCAAGATCAAAGAAAAAAGCCGTCGGCAAGAGCCGACGGCTTTTTTGTTATCGGTAGACTTTGAGGTAATCGCCGTGTGCTTCAATCAGTTCGTCCACCGGGCGGCGAATGGAGTCAATGTCCGGTTCGAACGCGGTGTCCGTACAAACGGCAAAGCAGTGAGCGGAAATGTTCGCTGTTTAATTTTTTGCGACAGGCTTGTACGTTCATAGACCCTCCCGGTTGATGATGAATTCATTTTATCATACAGGATTTGCGCCGCAAGCGGATTTTTAAATATCGCCTTGTCTTTTTTGCGGTTTGTGTTATAATGATTACGTAAAAAAGGAGCAAGTTTATGAGAATGTTTGGAATCGATCTTGGGGAGCGTCGTACGGGCGTTGCCACTTGTGACGAACGGGAAGTGCTTGCAAGCGCGTTTGCCGTTTTGCAGGTAAAGGGTCTCAATGACACGATCAAGCAATTGGTCCCGATGATCGAGCGTGAGAAGCCCGGAAAAATCGTTGTCGGATTGCCGCTGTGTACGGATGGTACAAGGGGCGAAAAAGCCACTCGCGCAGAGGCTTTTTGTGATATGTTGCGCGACAAAGTTGACGTGGAAGTCGTGCTTTGGGACGAGCGCTATTCGACCGTGGAGGCGTACAGCCTTTTGCATGAAGTCGGTCGCAACGAAAAAGACGCTCGCAAAAATATTGATGCTGTTGCAGCGTCATTGATTTTGCAGTCTTATCTGGATGCAAGTAAGAAATGAACGTAAAAAGGACCGAGGCAAATTGCCTCGGTCCTTTTTGTCAGAACAAAATGCAGATCAAACCGTTTGCACCTTCGTTTACGATCTTTTCAAGGGCGTTTGCCAAGTTTGTGCGCGCATCCTCGGGCATGTTTCCGAGCTTTGTGGCAAGTCCTTCGCCCACCAGTTCATGCAGGGATTTTCCAAAGAGGTTGGAATCCCAGATCTGGGTTGGATCTTCCTTGAATTCATTAAGCAGGAATTTGACCATGTCCTTGCTTTGGCGTTCGCTGCCGACGATGGGGGAGACCTCGGTTTGTATATTGGCTCGGATCATGTGAATGGAAGGAGCACTAGCGCGCAATTTTACGCCGTAGGCCCCGCTCTTCTCAACGATCTCGGGTTCTTCCAGTTTCATATCGGTAATAGACGGTGTGACGATTCCGTAGCCGGTTTCTTCCACTTCGCTGATGGCCGCGGCAATGCGGTTGTATTTTTCTGCTGTTTCGGAAAGGGAAGTCAGCGTGGTGAACAGTTCATCGTTTCCGCGGATCTCCATGCCGCACGTGTCAGACAGTATGCGGTAGAAACACTCGTCGGTCAACGTCATGGAAAAACTTGCCGTGCCCGTTGCGTAATCGAGGTTTGTGAGGGAAAAATCGCTCACGTGTGCATTTTCACCGGAGAACGCATCGGTTACCTCGCGCAAAACACGTACGTTCTTGGCACTTTTTTGCAAGCTTTCCAAAATTTCGCGTTTGAGTGCGCAGTCGTCGCCAAGGTGCATTACCCAGGAAGGAATGGCAACGTCGATTTTGCGTACGGGGAATTCTTTCAGCAGCATTTCAAACAGCGCGCGAGCCTCTTCGCGGTTCAAGTGCAACAGATCGAGTAATACGACGGGGTGATTATATTTTTCTTGCAGACGGTCGCAGAGTGCTCGGGATGTATCGCTTTCGGGGTTGGCGGAGTTCAGCAGAATGAGAAAAGGTTTGTTTTGCTCCTTCATTTCATTGACGACGCGTTCCTCGGCTTCTTCATAGTTTTCGCGGGAAAGGGCGCCGAAAGTGCCGTCCGTCGTGACTACAAAGCCAACGTTCGCGTGTGTGTCCATGACCTTTTTTGTGCCGAGGTGTGCGGCGTCCGCAAAACTCATCGCATCCTCGGACCATGGTGTTTTTACCATGCGCGGCGAACCGTTTTCATCTGTTCCGGCCGCGCCCTGTACGACGTAACCGACGCAGTCGATGAGTTTCATTTTCACACGGGAGTATTCGTCGAGGGCTACCTCTACCGCCTCCTCGGGAATAAATTTCGGTTCCGTGGTCATCACCGTGCGACCTTCGGCAGATTGCGGCATGGTATCCAGCGCGCGACGGCGTGCGTGCTCGTCGTCCATTCCCGGGAGCACGACCGTTTCCAGCAGCCGTTGGATCAGCGTGGATTTTCCGGTGCGCACAGGGCCTACTACTCCAAAATACAAACTTCCCATAGAACGGCGGGAAATATCGCGGTACAAATCAAAGTTTGCCATATTAACTCCTCTCAAACTCGGTTTCTCATGGCAACAATATGAAAAAAGGCGTAAAAATATGCAACAAAAAAGCGGACGGTTTAACCCGCCCGCTTTTTGCGTGTGATTTATAGGAATGCGTTGTAAATAACTCGCAGTGCCTTTTCAAATTCGGCGTCTTTCACACCGATGATGATGTTCATCTCAGAAGAGCCCTGGTCAATTAAGTGAATGTTGATATCGTTTTTGGCGAGTGCTTCAAAAATGCGGCACGCGGTACCGTGCTTGGACTTCATGCCGCGGCCGACGACTGCAATCAGTGCAAAACCGTCTTCCATGTTGATGTGGTCTGGGTTGACGGCGGCACAGATCTCGTCGAGCAGGATCTGTTTTTTGCCGATCAGACTTTTGCCGGACACAACGACGCTCATCGTGTCGATGCCGCTGGGTAGGTGTTCAAAGGAAACACCGTTGTCTTCGAGCACTTGTAATACGCGACGGCCGAAGCCCAACTCGTTGTTCATCATTTCTTTTTCAATCGTGATGAAGGAGAAGCCTTTGTTACCGGCAATACCGGTGATGACGCTGTTCTCGTCGGGCAAAGCGGCGGGAACGATCATTGTGCCGGGGGCTGCAGGGTCGTTGGTGTTTTTGATGTTGATCGGAATGCCGCTCTGACGAACCGGGAAAATGGCGTCTTCATGCAGGACGGTAGCACCCATGTAGGAGAGCTCGCGCAGTTCGTGATAAGTGATGGTGCGGATCACTTTCGGGTTTTCAACGATGCGGGGGTCTGCCATCAAAAATCCGTTGACGTCCGTAAAGTTTTCGTAAAGGTCTGCACCTACCGCTTTTGCGACGATGGATCCGGTGATGTCGCTGCCGCCGCGAGAGAAGGTTTTGATTCGTCCCTTGTAGTCGGAACCGTAAAATCCGGGAATGACGGCGTTTTTCAGGTTTTTCAGACGGGCGGAGAGCACCTTGATGGTGCGCGCATCATCGTAGCGGCCGCGCGCGTCGAAGAATATGACTTCTGCAGCATCGACAAAGGTGTATCCGAGCAGATCGGCAAGCAGAATGCCGTTTAAGTATTCGCCGCGGCTGGCAAGGTAATCGGCATTGGAAGAGGTCTTCAGGTGCTCTTCAATGATTTCAAACTCTTTTTCAAGAGAGACGGAAAGGCCGAGTTCGGCAATAATTTCACGATAGCGGGTTTTGATCTGTTCAAACTCTTCGGTGGGAAACACACCTTCTTTGGCGTGGTAGTGACAAGCGTAAAGGAGGTCGGTCACTTTCGTGTCGGTTGAGGAGCGTTTTCCGGGAGCGGAGGGGACGACAAAGCGGCGGCGCGAGTCCGCACGCACGATCGCCTCAACTTTGCGGAATTGTTC
>JAFYLE010000094.1 GCA_017537265.1 Clostridia bacterium
GTCTCTTGCCGCGGGCGCAGTTTGCGTAATGAAGAAAAAACCGAAAAAGAGCGGCGTACGCCACGCCGCCGAAAAACTTTTGGAAGGCATAAACGACTTCCTTGACGATCTTGGCGTCTGGTGACTTAAGGTCATAAAAAGCAGTTTTTTTGTAAGAGACCGATTTAATTACTGCGAGGAAAAACGCGCCCATGGCTCGGGCGCGTTTTTCCTGCGAGCCGATTTTTTCGGTTTTCTTTTTCTTTCTTCCGAAAGAAAAAATATTGAACCGCAAAGAAAAAGCCGCTCGTTGAGCGGCTTTTTTCTTGGAAAATCAGTCTCAGTTCTTCGGAACGACGGGCTGGGCGCAAGCGGCGCTTTCGGCTTCGGCTTCGACCAGACGAATGGTGGCGTAGCCCTGCTCGGGAGTGGCGCGCTCGATCTTGGTGTCATTTTTAATGGCATCCATGAAGTACTCAAGCTCGGTGTAGTAGGCGTGTTCGTAGAAACGGTATTTGTTGGTGTCGGGCGTGAAGGGTTCTTCATGCTCGGGCCAGACGGTAACCTTGTTGTTTTCGTAACGGACCATGGCTTTTTCAAAGCTGACTTCGTAACCGTAGTTGAAGGGGTAGCCCTTGCAAGCGGTGTCGTCGCGAGCGGTGATGACTTTGTCGCCGTAGACGTAGGTGGTCAACATAACGTCGTTGGCGCTTTCTGCGAAGATCTCTTTGCCCTGGGTAAAGACAGCCTTCGGCATGTCGTAGAGCCAGAGGACGAGATCGGCGTCGTGCACGTGCTGGTCAAAGAGACCGCCACCGCCGCGATTTTTGTTGATGATCCAGTTCTCGTAGGAGGGGTTAGCAACGTGATCCTGGTAACCGCCGCGCCAGTAGTGAGCGGAGATGGTCTTGCCGTAGGTCTCGTTTTCGGTGATCTCCTTGAGGTACACGTATTCGGGCCAGAAGCGCAGAACGTGACCGATCTGCAACTTCATACCGGTGCGCTCGGCGCAGTCCAGCATTGCCTTTGCGGCCTCGGCGGTGTGAGCCATCGGCTTTTCGGAGAAGACGTTCACGCCTTTTTCCATTGCTTTGATGGCGAAGGGGGAGTGAAGGTCGGTGGGGATGGCGAGCACGACGAAGTCGAGATCTTCTTTTTCGAGCATTTCATCGTAATCGGTGTAGAGGTTGAAGCGGGAGAGGTCGAGGCTGTCGTTTGCAGTGTTGTCCACGTTGGAGCGGGCAGAGTGACGGCCCTCGAGTTTTGCGGGGTCGATGTCGCAGATGGCGACGAATTTGAGGTCATCGCGGGACTTTTCGAAGTCGAGGAGGTCCTGGTAGTGGACGCGACCGAGACGGCCGATGCCGATCAGAGCAGCTTTGAGCATAGTTGTAACTCCTTTTTGTTGTAAATTTATTTGTTTTTTTCAAAAGGGTTCAAGGATCAAACGCCGGAGTAGGCGGAGAAGCCGCCGTCCACAGGCACGACGATGCCGGTGACAAAACCGCTGGAGTTCTTGTCACAGAGCCACAGCAGGGTGCCGATGAGCTCGTCGGGCGTGCCGAAGCGGTTCATCGGGGTCTGGGAGAGGATCTTGTCACTGCGGGGGGTCAGGCTGCCGTCGGGGTTGAAGAGCAGCGCTTTGTTCTGGTTGGTGGCGAAGAAACCGGGCGCGATCGCGTTGACGCGCACGCCGACTTTGGAGAAGTGTACGGCAAGCCACTGCGTGAAGTTGGAAATGGCGGCCTTTGCGCCGGAATAAGCGGGGATCTTGGTCAGCGGGCAGAACGCGTTCATGGAGGACACGTTCAGGATCACGGCGTCCTCTTTTTTCACGAGATCTTTAGCAAAGACCTGTGTGGGCAGAAGCGTGCCGAGGAAGTTCAGGTTAAACACAAAGCCGACGCTGTCGGGATCCAGGTCGAAGAAGGAGACGATCTCTTCGCGGTCCTCGTCGCCGAGGGAGTAGTATTCGGTGCCGGTGGTGCCCTTCGGGTGGTTTCCGCCCGCACCGTTCAAGAGGATGTCGCAAGTGCCGTAGGCGGCAAGGATTTCTTCGCGGGCAGCCTCCAGGGATTCTTTTTGCAGCACGTTTGCCGCCACGCCGATGGCTTCGTAGCCCTCTGCGCGAATGGCTTCAGCCGCCGCGTCGGCAGCCTCTTTTCTCAGGTCGAGAATGGCAACCTTTGCACCGCAAGCGGCAAGCGCGCGGGCAAATTCGGAGCAAAGCACGCCGCCGCCACCGGTGACGACAGCCACTTTGCCGCAAAGATCGATTTGGAAGGGAAGTTTCATTTCTGTACCTCTCTTTTTGTTGTATGTAATTTTTTTAAAAATCCGTGTTAAAGACTCATCTCGTCAAGGTTCTTGGAGAACGCGTCGAGGTAGTGCTTGCGGAAGTATTTTAACTCTTCAAGAGCACACTCGTCAAGGGAGTGAGCAAGGGTTTTTTTGGCAGATGCGAATTCGGGATTGCCGCGCGCTTCTTCCTGCAGGCATTTGATGTAGGCGCAGAGCTTGTCAGCGGCCTTCACAATCGCTTTTTCCTCGTCGGGGAGATTGACGAGCGCACGGTAATCGTCGCGCATTTCTTCGTCCAGGGAGGAGAGCAGGCGTTCTTCCGCGGCGGCTTCGATCTTCTTGTAGGCGGTTCGGATTTCGTCGTTGTGGTATTTCACGGGGGTGGGCAGGTCGCCGGTCAAGATCTCGCTCATGTCGTGCAAGAGTGCCGCCGTGCAAATTCGGTCGGCGGAATAGTTTTTGCCGAATTTGTGAATGCCGATTTGTGCAAGCGCGTGCGCAAGCAGGGCGCATTGCATGGAGTGCTCCGCAAGGGTCTCGTGCTTGGTGTTGTACATCAGTCCCCAGCGGTTGATGTCCTTCATGCGGAAGAGCATGGCGTAAAAGTTTCCGTTGGCGTGCATGTTACAGTTCCTTTTGGTTTGCAATGTCAATGATTTTTTTCACTCGGTGGTGCATGCCGGACTTGGAGAGTGGGGGATACAGTCGATTTCCGAGTTCCGACAGCGTGTCGTCGGGGTAAGCTTTTTGCAGACGAACCACCTCTTTGAGTGATTCGGGCAGGGTGTCGATGGCTTCCAGATCTTCCAGCGTGCGGATCGCCTCTTGCAGGAGTGATTGCGAGCGGCTCGCGCGGGAGATGTTTGCCGTGTCAAAATTGTTTTGTCGGTTGATATCCGCGCGCACACTGCGTTCAATTTCGCGGTTGATCAGCGAGAGAGCGGCCGCCTGCGCGCCGATGCGCGCGAGGAAATCGGCGATCTCGGAGGACTTTTTCAAATACAAATAGCGGTGTCCTCTGCGCGTACTCTCGCGCATGGAAAATTCCGACTCGGAAAGGCTCAGTTTGATCTCGCGTGTCAGAGGTTCGCAAAAGAGGTTTAATTGCTGCGTTTTCTCGGGGGAAGATACCGTCCCCGCGCAGAGGAACGCTCCGCGCAGAAAGTGGCTTTGACAGTCGTCGCACACAAAGATCGGCAGAGCGGGCATTTTCGTTTCAAGGCTTGCCGCGCGGTAGATGCGCTCAAGCGCCGCGTCAAGTTTCACAGTCACTTTTTCGCCGACAAGTTCGGGAGAAAGGGAGTAGAACGCCGCGGCAGAAGAGGCAAATAAGTCGGCAAGGGCGGCGTTTTTCACGTTAAAGACCAGAGCGTCTCCTTTTTTCTTGCATCCGAAGAGAAGCAGCGCGCAAAAGAAGGAGAGTTTGCAGCAGTCATTTTGCGTTTTGTCCTCGCTTTTGGTAAAGCCGAATTCACGTGCCGTTTTCGCGCAGAGCTCGCTTTTGATCTTCGCGCAGTAACTTTCAGTCATCGCACAAATACTTCACTTCGCGCTCCAAGCGCACGCCGTAAAGCTCCTCCACGCGCATCTGCACCAGTTCTCCGAGTTTTTTAACGTCGTCGGAGGTGGCGTTTTCGTAATTGATGATAAAGCCCGCGTGCCTTTCGGAGACCTGTGCTCCACCCACACGCACGCCCTTTAGGTTTGCGTCCTGAATGAGTTTCCCCGCGAAGTGACCGAGCGGCCTGCGGAAGAAACTGCCCGCGCTCGGGTATTCCAAGGGTTGCGATTTTTTGCGGCGGGCTAGGTAGTCGTCCATACGCGCCTTGATCTCGGCGTGTTTGTCTTTCTGCAGCGTGATCTCGCAAGAGAGCGCAATGAGGTTTTTGCTTTGGAATACGCTTGCGCGGTAACCGAATTCGCAATCGGTGCCGTCGAGCGTGATCAGGTTGCCGTTCTCGTCGCAGGCGACGATCTTCAGGGGAAGTTCGGCGATCTCGTGCTCGTAAGCGCCCGCGTTCATCGCGAGAGCGCCGCCGACGCTTCCGGGAATTCCGTAAGCAAATTCCAAGCCGGAAAGCGAGGCGTTTAAGGCACAGACGGCGGCAGAGTTCATCAAAACGCCCGCCCCGAGGGCTAAGACGTTGTCGCGCGTCTCCATGTTTTTCAGTTCGCTTGTCAGAAGCACAACGCCGTCGCGATATCCTTCGTCCGGCGCCAACACGTTCGTGCCGTGGCCGAGCAGGAGGTAGGGGATCTCGTTTTCGCGAAGAAGTTTTACCGCGCAGGCAAAGGCTTCATTCGTGGTGGGGGCCAGACAGAATGCGGCGTCCCCGCCGGTTCTGAAGGAAGTGAGCGCGGCAAAAGAGACGTCCTGTTTTATGACGTAAAGGTCCGAGGGCAGTCCTTGTAGGACTTTTTGGATCTTCGCTGCGTTCATAAGTTCTCCTTTGTGAGTTGGGCTCAGACGCCGGTCTGGAAGAATGCGGCGCCGATGATGCCTGCGTCGTTGCCGGCCGTGGCGATGCACAGACGGGTCTTGACGGGGCAGGAAGAGGAGTATTGCTCAAAGTCAACGATGCGGCGCAGCGGTTCGAGCAAGTATTCGCCCTCGCCGGAAATGCCGCCGCCGATGGAGAGCACCTCGGGTTGGAAAATGTTGATGATGTTGGTCAGTCCGCAAGCGAGGTATTCCACGTACGTACCGACCACTTCGCAGGCCGCTTCGTCACCGAGGCGGGACGCGGCGAAAGCAGTTTTTCCGGAGAGACGCTTGGAGTCGCCGTCACACAGACGCCACATGGCGCTGTCGGTGCGTTCGCGCATCTTTTCACGGGTCATTTCGATCAGTCCGACGGCAGAGCTGTAGGTTTCCCAACAACCGCGGCGCCCGCAAGTGCACTTGCGTCCGCCGTGGTGGATGACGATGTGACCGAGCTCGCCCGCAGAGTGGTTGATGCCGGTGTGGATCTTGCCGTTCAAGATAATACCGCCGCCTACGCCGGTACCCAACGTGATCATGACGGAGTTTTTCGTGCCTTTGGCCTGTCCGCAGACCGCTTCGCCGAGCGCGGCGGCGTTTGCGTCGTTGCCGATGGAGACGTTCGCAATGCCCGTTTTTTCGCGCATGTAATCCGCCACGGCGAAGTTTTCAAAGGGCAGGTTGTTCGCATATTCGATCACACCCGTGTCTGAATTGGCGATGCCGGGAGAGGCGACGCCGAGAAACGAGACGTCAGCGGGCGTCAATTCGTTTTTTACCAAAAGCTCGTGTACGAGGTTTGCCATGTCCGCCGCAATGGCGTCCTGGCTTCTGCGCGCACGGGTCGGGCAGGAGAGTTTGGAGATCACGCGGCCTTCTTCGTCGACAATGCCGACTACCATGTTGGTTCCGCCGAGGTCAAAACCGAGTCGTTTCATTTTGCTTCTTCCTCTGTTTCAAATTGGTGCATCAGGCGGGCGTTGAACTCTTCGGCGGAGTTGTAGCCCATCTTCTTTTGACGGTTGTTCATCGCGGCAATTTCCAGAATTACCGCAAGGTTTCGACCGGGTTTGACCGGGATGGTCATACTCGGCACGTCGATTCCCATAATGTTCGTGTACTCGGTATCCATGCCGAGTCGGTCGTAGAATTTATTCTTGTCCCAGTGTTCCAGGTTGATGACAAGGTCGATCTTTTCGGTCATCTTGACGGAGCCCATACCAAAGATGCGGCGCACGTCCACAATGCCGATGCCGCGCAGTTCAATGTAGTGGCGAATCAGTTCGGGCGCACTGCCGACCAGGGTGCGGGAGGAAACTTTCTTGATCTCCACCGCGTCGTCGGCAATCAGTCGGTGTCCGCGTTTCACAAGCTCAATGGCCGTTTCACTCTTGCCGATTCCGGAGTCGCCGGTCAGGAAGATGCCTTCGCCGTAGACTTCCACGAAAACACCGTGGCGGGTAATACGTTCGGCAAGTTTTACGTTCAGAGCGGAGATGAGGCTTGCCATAAAGGCGCTGGTCTCCTCGCGTGTGGCAAGAAGGGGGATTTTAAATTCGGAGATCAGCTCCACACAGCCTTCGGGAAGGATAAGCTCGTGTGTGACGATGATGGCGACAGGCGCTTTTTCCAGGAAGCGGCGCAGTGTCTCGCGGCGCTCTTGCAGGGGTTTGCTCTCGAGGTAACCGCACTCCGTGCGGCCGAAGATCTGAATGCGCGAGGGGTCAAAATGCTCGAAAAATCCGGTCAGGGGAAGGCCCGGACGGTAGATGTCCGCGCGGGAGATGAGCACGTCGCGACCTGCCTCGGGCAGGTAGAGGACATCGAGGGAAAATTCGTCGATGAGTTCTCCGAGTTTCACGGTATAAACTTCAGCCATGTTTGCCTCCGTAAACGGTGTGATTCGAGGATATACTTATACTGATAACAGTATAGCAGAAAGCACGCGTAAAGTAAACCACAAATTGCGAATTTTTTTCGTTTGCGGCGCAATCTTTTTCGTCTTTTTTCATCTGTTTTCGAAGCAAAGCAAAGAGAAGCGCGGTGCACATTTGATGCACCGCGCAAATTGTTGAACTTCAGAGGTTTTTGAGGATCTCTTTGAGCTTGTTCAATTCCTCGTCACTCAGGTTTTCAAGGGAGGCGACAATGGCGTCGAAATCCACGTTTTTATGTCCCCTGGATTCGAGAAACGCGAGGAATTTTTCCTTGTAGGAAACGAGTGTTTTTTTGATTTCTTCGCGCTCGTTTTCGTGTTTGTTCCAGACGGTTTTCGCTTGACGGAAGGCGCGCTTGCTGAAGGCGTAGGCTTTTTCGGCGCCGTAGGTCAAGGCGCCCGCGCACACTTCAAAAAACTCCGTCACGCGGTCATTTTTCGGTTCTTGCATGGCGTTCTCCTGTTTAGCGGATGCCGTAATTCTTGCAGAAATCGGCAAGTTGCTCTCGGGTGGGATAAGGGTCGGCGTTGCCGCGGTTTAGGGAAATGTAAGCACTGACCACGCCTGCGATCTTCACTGCGTTTCTCACACTTTCGCCCGCGATCATTTCGGCTGCTAAAGCGGCGGTAAAAACGTCGGGCTTTTCTGCCATTTCACCTGCCGTATCGGGCAGAGAAATGATCTCGCTGTATTTGCCGTCGGTCAGGAAGGTTCCGCGGCCTTTCAGGCGAATGATGAAGTAACGGGAGTTGATCTTGGCGTTCAGTCGAATGCAGGCGCGTACGTAGTTGTCCAGACAGTCGGGGTAAATGTCGGTGTAAGCGTAAGTCTCCGCTTCGCCGAGGACGATTGCCTCGAGTCTGGGCATCGTCATCGGGTATTCAAAGTCGGGGCGCATTCCGTCTGCAAAGACGGGGATGCCGAGCTCCGCCGCCAGCGCGCAGGCGCGACGGAAGAGGAAGTCGCCGCAGTCAAAGGAGATCAAGAGTCCGTCGGGGAAGGCGGAAAACGCATCCTCCAAATCCTCGTCGGTGAGCGCACCGGTAGCACCGGGGAAGAGGATGGAGCGCGTGCGTCCCTCCTGTTCGGTAATGGTCTGACAAAGCGCGGTCGGTCGGTTTTTGTCTGCTTTGACAAAGCGGGTATCCACACCGCATGCATCGTAAAAGTTCTTCAGCGTGCGGCCGTTTAGGTCGTTTCCGATGCGGGTGCATAGAAGCGTGTCAATGCCGAGCTTTGCGGTGCAGGCGGCGGCTTGACCCGCACGTCCCCCGGGCGAAAAACGGAACACACCGTCGCTCTTCAGCGTCTCTCCCGCTGCGGGGAAACGCGGAAGGCGCAGGTCGAGTTCCATGTTCGATTGTCCGACAATGAGTAGTCTCGGTTCTGCCATAAATCCCTCAAGTTTCAGTATATGGTTTAGTAGGTGTAGGTGTTCCCGTGATAGGTGATCGTCACGTGGTTTTGATTGTCCGCGCTCTCTTCAATGCGGCCGATGACCTTGGCCTCAATGCCGAAGTCGCGGGCAACGCGGATGGCTTCGTCGGCTTTTTCGGCGGGGCAGAAGAGTTCCAGACGGTGTCCCATGTTGAAGTCCATGAACGCTTCGCGCATGTCGCCAAGCGCCTCGGAGAGAAGCTTAAACAGCGGCGGAATTTCCATGAGGTCGTCTTTGATGTAATGCAGTTTTTGGCCGAATTTGCGGCACTTGGTCTGACCGCCGCCGGTGCAGTGGATCAGTCCGTGGCAGTGCTCGCGGCCAAGCGTGGCAAAGAGGGCCTTCAACAGACCGGCGTAGGGGCGCGTCGGGGAGAGGATCGCTTTGCCGATGTTGACGTCGGTGCCCTCAAGCGTGTCGGTGATGAGGTGCTTTCCGCAGTAAACGTTTTCCTTCGGAGCGAAGGGCGAGTAGGTTTCGGGGTACTTGTCGCGGTACACGTCGGAAAGAAGCAGATGGCGTGCCGCCGTCAGACCGTTAGAGCCCATGCCTGCGTTGTATACTTTTTCAAATTTTGCCTTGCCGTGGGAGGCAAACGCCACAATCACGTCGCCTGCGCGCACGTTGTCGCAGTCAATGACGCCGCTCTTTTTCAGTCGGCAAAAGACCGTGGAGTCCACGATCAAAGTCTGCGTGAGGTCGCCGACGTCGGCAGTCTCGCCGCCGCACAGCGTCAC